>NZ_JACIUW010000001.1:0-398941 GCF_014145825.1 Stenotrophomonas sp. I18B00994
CTCCCCGCTTGCCCAGTCTTATCAGTTCGAGCGCCAACTCAACCAACTGTTCGGGCGGTTCAGGGAGAATCCGGCGTGGGGACCCAAGCTACTTCTCGGTCGCAAGACCTGGATCCACACGGTCGCCAGTGCCGACCAACGGTCGGCACCCACAAGGGCAGGCCGGGCAGTAGAAGCCGCTCGGCAGTAGATCCACGCAATGCGTGGATGGCTGGGCCAGCTTCAGTGCCGACCAAGGTCGGCACCCACCAGAGCGGGCTTGGCAGTAGATCCACGCCATGCGTGGATGCTTTGCCTGGAAGAAATCCTAAAGCTCCAGCACGCGCCGGTAACTCAACGGCCCACGCCCATCGCGCAGGCCCAACCGCAGTTCCAGCCCGGTGGCCGGCAGCACCTCGCCTTTGCTCGGTAGCAGCGCCCACCCGGCGCCCGGCTGCCAGGCGCGTACCTCGAATCGCTGCACATCCTGCGCCACCGCGATCCCCTTTGACGGATCCGGTGCGGGCAAAGGGTAGCGATCCGTCGCAGCGCCACTGGCCCGCCACAGCGTGCTTCCCTGTCGCCACCAGCGAACACGTTGCCAGCGCAACCCGTCGCTGCCCAAGCTGCGGGTGATCTCCAGCGCGAAGCTTCCATCCGGATGCCGTTCGCTCACCAGTGAAGGGGGTAGCAGGCGCTGAGGCTGATCCGCCGGGCGCACTGCGCCGTTCATCAGCGCGTCGTCGGCACGCATCTCGATGTCGCGCTGGAACTGCTGCAGCACGCGCAGCGCCGTCGTGGTCTCGGCATCGGCCCGGCGCAGGCGTTGGTCGCTGCTGGCCACGCTGTCCAGCGCACGCCAGCAGATCAGTGCCAGCACGCCCATGATGGTGATCGCGATCATCACCTCGATCAGTGTGAAACCTGCTGCGGTACGCTTCATTGCGCCGCCGTCCACGGCAGCTGCATCCGCGCCAGCGATTGCCGCGGTGCATCTTCGGCCACCACGCTGAGTTCCAGTTGCGGCTGTCCGTCACTCCCTGTGCCGATATGCTGCAGCACCAGGAAACTGCTGCGCCCCTGCACGCAGCGCTGCCGTGCATTCTGCGGCGGCTGCCCGGCCAGGCGCAGCTCCTGCCAGCGGTCCTGCGCACACATCAGTGCCAGCCGACGGTCGCGCAGGCGCGATTGATCATCGGTCGCCACCGCCACCGAACGCATCACCGCCGCCAGCGCAATCGAAACGATCGCCAATGCGATCAGCACTTCGATCAGGGTGAACCCGCGCATGTTCCGCTTCACTGCACGACCTGCAACTGTCCGCTGCCATCATCACGAAGACGCAGCTGGCGGCCCTGCAACGACAACCTCAGCTCCCACGCCACGCCGATCCACTCCGGGCTCAGTTCAATCGGCGTGGTCGGTTGCACCGCGATGCCCGCCGGTTGCCATTGCTGCGGACGCAGAAGGTCATCGCGCTGCACGTCAACCCAGCGGGTGCCTTCGCGGCGGCTGAAGCGGTAGCCGGCGGCGTCGGCCTGCCAGCGCAGGGGGCGGCCATCGATGCGCGCCTGGTCGCGCGCCACCTGCAGGCGCTGCGCCAGCCGTTCAGCTTCCTGCCGCAGCTGGCGCGCGGGGTCGAGCAGGCTGCCCAGGCCAAGGCCGATGCCCGCCGTGCAGATGCCGATGATCACCAGCACCACCATCAGTTCCAGCAGGGTAAAGCCACGCGGCACGTGCTGCATCGACGTTGCCTCCTGTCCAGGTCGATGCCTGCCAGCGTAGGCCCGCATGATGAAACAAAAGCGTCAGCCACAGCTGCTAGCGTAGGCGGACACGAACGTGGCGATGGTGCGGAACATGGATGGCAGGCGCTGGGATCGCAATCGCATACTGACCCTGCTGGCGGCGACGCTGCTGCTGGCGGTGGTGGCCTATTGGGGCGTGACACTGTCTGCGGTGGCGCCGACGGCGGCGGCCAGCGAAACGCACGCAGAGGCCCCTGCACGCCCCCTGTTCGATGCAGTGGCCAGCCTGCCGCTGGTGCGGTTGCTGTCCCCCGGTGCGGTGCAGACCGAGGTGGTCGTGCTGGGCGTGATGGCCGGCGACCACGCGCCACTGGCGCTGCTTTCGGTGGATGGACGCCCAGCGGAAGCGTATGCGCCCGGCCAACGACTCGGACCCTGCACGGTGCTGGCCAGCATCAGTGCCAGCGCGGTCGAATTGAACCAGGCCGGGCAATCGCGCAGCCTGCCGGTGCCTGAGCTGCCGCCGGTGCCGAGCGATGGCATCGTGCTCGCGGCACCGTAGTGCCGAGCCTACGCTCGGCTGCGTCTGGAAGAACAGTCGAGCCTGGCTCGACTCTACAGAATCCTGCCGAGCGATAGCTCGACCCTTCAAATCCTGCCAAGCGTGGGCTCGGCCCTACGGCCGCGCAGGCTCATCGCGCCGGACGCTGCGGTACCACCGAACGACCAAAGGCATCGCCCATGCGCTGTCGCGTGCCTTCCAGGTTGTACTGCATCAGCTGGTTGCCCGGCTGCCGCATCAGCCGTTCGGCCTCCGGCAGTGCCGGTGACTTCGCCGCTTTCGATGCCGGCGCCAACTTGCGTTGCAGGCAGTCCCAGGCCGGAATGCGCTCGCCATTGACCTGTACTTCGATGCAGGGCGCGGCGTCTTCCTGCTTCTTCGCCTCGTCGGCGCGCACCGGGGCCAGCACCAGCAGCAACGCAAGGATGAGGGCAGCGCGCAGTTCCACCATCAGTGATTCACGCATCTCGAATCTTCCGCAGCAATCGACGTTCTGCAATGAAGACGTGTGGAGATGGCAGGGTCCGCCTGCGTGCGTTGCGGTGCCGTCAAAAGATGACAGTGCTGTCACAAAACTGTTGGCGGTTTTGACGCGACGTACACGTCCTGTTGGTAGACCCACGCGCCGCTCCATGGCCCTTTCCTTCGATACGACGCGATGCCTTCGATGACTCCTGTTCCGTGCCGAGCCGTCCGCCTCCCGCTGCGCCTGCATCCGCTGGTGCTGGCCCTGGCGGCGCTGCCGCTGCCGCTGTTCGCGCAGGAGGCGGCGCCCGCGCCCAGCGTGAACATCAATGAGTACATCGTGCGCGGCAACACCGTGCTCGATCCGCGCCAGATCGAACGCGCGGTCGAGCCCTTCCTCGGTCCGGGAAAGACCCTGGCCGATGTCGAGAAGGCACGCGATGCCGTCAATGCGCTGTACCAGCAGGCGGGGTACCAGTCGGTCTACGTGGAGTTGCCCGAGCAGCAGGTCAGTGGCGGCGTGGTGCTGCTGAAGGTACAGCAGACACCGATTGGCCAGCTGCGGGTCGTGGGGACGAAGCACGAATCGCCCGAACGCATCCGCGAACGCGTACCGGCACTTGCCGAGGGCAAGGTGCCGGACTTCGACCAGGCGCAGAAGGAACTGACCGCACTGAATGAGGGCGGGCGTCGCCAGGTGATGCCGCTGGTGCGCGAAGGCCAGGTGCCGGGCACGATGGATGTGGACCTGCAGGTCGAAGAGAAGTCGCCGTGGCGTGCCAGCGCGTCACTCAACAACGACCACAGCGCCGACACCGAGAAGCTGCGCCTGAGTGCGTCGCTGGCCTACGACAATCTGTGGAAGCGGGGGCACAGCGCCAACATCGGCGTGTACCTGGCGCCGGAAGATGCAAAGCAGGCCAAGGTGTTCTCGGCCTCGTACACGATGCCGTTCGAAGGCACGCCGTGGAGCCTGGAAGCCTCCGGCTACAAGTCCGACAGCCGCGTGCTGAACGCGGGCGGACAGGTCGGTACCGGCACCGGAACCAATGTGATCGGCAACGGCCATTCGATCGGTCTCAAGCTCAACTATCGACTGGCCGGCAGCAGCCAGTGGTGGCGCCAGCTCAGCCTCGGCGTGGACTTCAAGGACACCGAGGAAGACACGCAGATGGGCAAGGAGAGTCTGAAGACGCCGCTGAAGTACGCGCCGATCACCCTGGGGTTTGTCGGTGTGCGCCAGGGCGAGAAGGATCAGTTGAGTATCAACACGCAGCTGGTGGCCGGTACCCGTCGTCTGTTCGGCTATGGCAGTGATGCCATCGGGTTCGGGCAGAAGCGCTACTGGGCAGACCCCAGTTTCGTCGCGTTCAAGGCGGACGTCGCCAACACGCACACGTTCAGCAGCGACTGGCAGTGGTATGCACGCGGCTCGTTGCAGGTGACCGATGCGCCGCTGGTGTCGGCCGAGCAGTTCGCCGCCGGTGGCATGTACACCGTGCGCGGCTATCTGTCGGCCGAGGCGATCGGCGATTACGGCGGCCTGGCCAGCCTGGAATGGCGCACGCCTGCGTGGTCGCTGTGGAGCGGCACCGACCTGCGTGTCTACAGCTTTGCCGACGCGGCCTACCTGCGCCTGCGCCAGCCGCTGCCCGAACAGCGCGACAAGTACAACCTGGCCTCGGTCGGTCTGGGCGCGCAGCTGCGCCTGGGTGAACACCTGCAACTGCGTCTGGACTACGCCTGGCCGTATGCCGATGGCCCGGTCACGCGCAAGGACGACCCACGCCTGCATTTCAACATCAGCACCAGTTACTGACCCTTCCCTTGAACATGCGTTCTCCGGAGACCCTTCGCATGGACCGTTTGCTTTCCCGAGTGTTGTTGCTGCTGGCCGCGCTGGTTGCGCTGCCGGCCGCTGCGGCCGATGCCAATTGGTGGCAGGCCGAATGGAAGTACCGCAAGCCGATCACCATCGACGCCGGCCCGCAGGGCGCGGGCCTGGCCGGTGACCCGGGCCGCACGCCGCTGCTGCTGCGCCTGCATACCGGCAACTTCGGCTTCGACGGCACCCAGGATGCGGGTAACGACCTGCGCTTTGTCTCGGGTGATGGCCGCACCGTGCTGGCCCACCAGATCGAACAGTTCGATCCCAAGCTGGGTCTGGCGCTGGTCTGGGTGGACGTGCCGGCGGTCAGCGCTGCGGCACCGCAGATGATCTGGATGTACTACGGCAATGAAAAGGCCCCCGCCAGCGGCAACGGCCAGCAGGTGTTCGATCCGGACTATACGCTGGTCTACCACTTCGCCGAGGCCAATGCGCCGGCACGCGACACCACCGCTTATGGCAACAATGCCGGTGCCGTGGTGCCGCCATCGGAAGGCTCGGTGATCGGCCGCGGCGTTCAGTTGGGTGCAGCCCCGCTGCCGCTGCCGGCCAGCGCATCGCTTGCGCAGGAGGCGGGCGCGCCGCTCACTGTTTCGGCCTGGATCAAGCCAGGCAGCAACAACGCTGCACAGGCGATCTACGCGCGTCGCGACGGTGCGTCCGAACTGGTGCTGGGCATCGAAAACCGGGTGCCGTTCGTGCAGCTCAATGGCCAGCGCAGCACGCCGGCGCAGCCGGTTCCGGAAGGGCAGTGGGCGCATGTGGCGCTGACCGCAGAGAAGGGCGCACTGCAGTTGTACCTCAATGGTCGCGTGGTCGCCCAGCTGAGCGGCGAGCTGCCGGCGCTGACCACCGCCCCGGTGGTGGGCGCCGATGCGCCGGGCGCGGTGCAGCCGCTCGCCAATTTCGAAGGCGCGCTGGATGAGCTGCGTATCTCGCGCGTGGCACGACCGGTCGCGCTGCTGCTGGCCGATGCCACCGCGCAGGGCGCCGACTCGCGCCTGATCAGCTACGGCGCCGACGAGCAGTCCGCCGGGCAGAGCCACTTCGCCTTCATTCTCAAGGCGATGCCGTTCGACGCCTGGGTGGTGGTCGCCATCCTGGGCCTGATGATGCTGCTGTCGTGGGCGATCATGATCGCCAAGGGGCGGCACTTCGGCCGTACCAGCAAGGCCAATGCAGTGTTCACCGAAAGCTTCGGCAAGCTGTCCGGTGTGCCGCTGCGCACCCTGTCCGACATGGACCGCCAGGGCAAGGCACCCACCGCGATGCACGACGGTTCGCTGTGGCGCATCTACCAGGTGGCCATCGATGAAATGCAGCAGCGCCACCAGCGCGACGGCAATAGTGGTTATCTCAGTGGCGCCACCATTGCGGCGATCCGCGCCTCGATGGATGCGGTGATGGTGCGCGAGCAGGAAGCGATGGCGCGGCGCATGAACTGGCTGTCGACCACCATCGAAGGTGCGCCGTACGTGGGCCTGTTCGGTACCGTGATCGGCATCATGCTGGTGTTCGTGGTGGCGGCGATGGCTGGCGCGGTGGACATCAACTCGGTGGCGCCGGGCATGGCCGCGGCGCTGCTGTGTACCGCTGCCGGCCTCGGCGTCGCGATCCCGGCGCTGTTCGGCTACAACTACCTGGGCGCGCGTGCCGAAGCGATCGGCGCGGACATGGCGGTGTTCATCGACGAGTTCGCCGCACGCCTGGCCGAAGAGCAGGACGGGCGCGGCCCGGCCGCGGTCCAGGGCTGAGGGGCGCACCATGGGCCAGAAGGCGAAGTTCGGCATCAAGAAGCGCGAGAAGGGCATCAACGTGACGCCCTTCGTCGACGTGCTGCTGGTGGTGCTGGTGATCTTCATCCTGACCAGCAACGCCTCCATCCCCGGCATCGAGGTCAACCTGCCGAAGGCCAGCAACAGCGTCGCGCTGGAGAAGCCGAAGACCAAGGCGATCACCATCGACCCCAGTGGACAGGTGTTCCTGGATGCCTACCCGGTGACGATGGCCGAACTGGAAGACCGCCTGCGCACCGAGCGCGCGACCACGCCGGATTTCCCGGTGATCGTGCGCGGTGATGCGCAGGTGCAGTACGCCCGCGTGGTCGAGGTACTGGACCTGCTGCGGCGGCTGGAGCTGGCCCAGGTCGGCCTGGTCACCGGCAAGGCGCAGGGCTGAGGCATGACGGCCCATCAACCCCCTCGGCCGGAGCCCGGCATGCGCGGCCGCCAGTTGCTGGTGACCGTCGCGCTGGTGCTGGCCGCGTTGCTGGTGCTCGGCATCGCCGTGTGGTGGATGCTGTTCAGGGACACTGCCAGTACCCGTCGGCCGGTGGTGCAGCCGCCGATGCTGGCGCTGCCGCCGCCCCCTCCGCCGCCGCCGCCGCCACCGGAAAAGCCGCCGGAACCCGAAACGCCGCCGGAAGAGACCATTCCCGAGCCGGAGCCGCTGGATCAGCCGACGCCGGCCGAAGAGCCGACCCCGACTCCGGACAATGCCGACCCGGTAACGATGAATGCCGATGCGCAGGCCGGTGGTGACAACTTCGGTATCCAGTCCGGCAGTGGCGGCGGTTCGTCCGGCGTTGGCCGTGGTGGCGCCGGCAACGCTACCTACGGCCGCTACCTGGGCTACCTGATGCAGCAGGCGATCTCGCGCGATGACAAGGTCAAGCGCCTGGCGTTCCAGCTGCAGGTGAATGTGTGGCTGGCCAACGATGGCCGCCTGGAAAAGGTCGAGCTGGTGCGCGGCAGTGGCAACGAGGAGGCCGACGCGGCCGTGCTCGATGCGCTGCGACGCATCGGCAAGGTCGACCAGGCACCGCCGCCGTCGCTCGATTTCCCCGCCCGCGTGCTGATCCAGGGCCGCCGGCCCGGGGCCTGATTCCCGACCTCCGTGATTTCCCTTCTTTCGATGAGAACCGTGATGAACGACCACGTCCGCGCACGAACCGACTCCCGCCGCCTGCGGCCGGCCCGACGGGCGCTGCTGTGCTGCGCCGTGCTGCTCAGCCTGGCCGCCCCGGCCGGTGCGATGGCCGCCGAAACCACCATGGTCAAGCTGATCAAGGGCCTGATCGCCAGCGGTGCGCTGAAGCCCGAAGACGGCCAGGCATTGCTGGTGCAGGCCGAGGCCGAAGCAGCGGCCGCCCAGCGCGGTACAGTCGCCGCGCCCTCGGCCGCCAGTGGTGGCGTGGCCCTGGAGGCCGGTGACGTGCGCGTGCCCTACGTGCCGCAGAGCGTGCGCGACGGCATCCGTGATGAGGTGCGCCAGGACGTGATGGCGCAGGCGAAATCGGAAGGCTGGGCGGCACCGAACGAAGTGGCCGAATGGACCAAGCGAATCAAGGTCACCGGTGACATGCGCGTGCGCAGCGAGTCGCGCTTCTTCTCCGAACGCAACAGCGACATCGTGAGCAACTGGTCGTCGATCAATTCCGGCAACGGCTTCGACACCAACACCAACACCAACCTGCAGCTGCCGCCACTGCTGAACACCCGCCAGGACCGCCGCAACCTGTGGCGCATCCGCGCCCGCCTGGGCATCGAGGCAACCATTGGCCAGCACACCACGGCCGGCGTGCGCCTGGCCAGCGGCAGCAGCAATGGCCCGGTGTCGACCACCGAGCAGCTGGGTGGCGGCCTGAGCAAGAAGGACGTGTGGCTGGACCAGGCCTGGCTGGCCTACAGCCCGGCTGACTGGGTGACGGTGCGCGGCGGCCGCTTCGGCAATCCGTTCTGGACCAGCGACACGCTGTTCTCCAACGACCTCAACTTCGATGGCCTGGCCGCGAACCTGAAGTATGACTTCGACGATGGCGACCTCGACCTGTTCGGCAACCTCGCGGTGGTGCCGCTGGAGTACACCTCCGACAGCTCGCCGAGCCAGAGCAAGGTCAAGACTCCGAACGAGAACAAGTGGCTGTCCGGTGCCCAGGTAGGTGTGAACTGGCGCTTCAATGACGAGAATACGTTGCGCGCTGCATTGGGCTACTACGACTTCAAGAACATCAGCGGCCGCCTGTCCTCACCGTGCGCCCTGTACGCGGGTGCGGTGGGCTGTGACACCGACTGGTCGCGCCCGGCGTTCATGCAGAAGGGCAACACCCTGATGCTGATCCGCGACATCGCGCGCAATCCGCTGGACCCGGCCAACACGCCGACCCCGCAGTACGTCGGCCTGGCCTCGGCCTTCCGCCTGGCTACCTTGAACCTGCGTTGGGACACGCAGCTGGCACAGGGCGTCGGTCTGCGCCTGGACGGCGATTACATCCGCAACCTGGCCTACGACAAGCAGGCCATGTTCAGCCGCGCCCAGAACGGCATCGTCAACAACTACGGCGCCGGCGGTACCGCCAGCATCGACACCTTCCGCAGCGGCGACACCGCCTGGATGGTGCAGGCCACCTTCGGAGCCACCGAGCTGAAGGAGAAGGGTCAGTGGCAGGCGCTGCTGGGCTACAAGCACATCGAGGCCGATGCGCTGCCGGACGCCTACAACGATCCGAACTTCCACCTGGGCGGTACCAACGCCCGCGGCTACTACGTGGGCGGTGCCTACGCGCTGGACGCGCGCAGCTGGATCAGCGGCAAGTGGATGGCGGCCAAGGAAGTGTCCGGTGCGCCGCTGTCGATCGACGTGTTCCAGCTGGAGTTCAACACCGGCTTCTGAGTGGCGGCGTGATGCGGATCACGTAGTGCGTGGCGGGGGCGCAGCGATGCGCCCGTCTAAGGAAAGGAGACCACGCGTTGTTCAAAAGGAGGAGTGGATGAGCCGTCGCAAGCTGTTCGAGAGTCCCGAACCGTCCAGCCAGATGCTGGGTGTTGGGCCGGCCTATGTTTCCGTCGAGGGCCTGCGCCAGCACCTGGCCGAGTTCCTGCTGTATGCAGGCCGGCCGGTGGTGATCATGCGCGGGCGCAGCGAGGTGGGCTATTTCCTGCCGGCGCGCTGCTGGCGCCAGCGTGACGATGATCCGCTGGCCGCCGCTGCCGCCGACCAGCTGCTGGATGCGGCCGGTTTCCAGGCCGAAGACATCCAGCAGGTGGAGCAGGAATTCAACGCGATGCGCCAGCGCACCGTGCTGCATTCACGGCGCTGAGCTTTCGCCTCTACAGTAAATCCACGCCATGCGTGGATGGGGTTACGCTGCAGCCCCACGCTCACTGGTGATGCGCGCACCCTCGCGCATCACCAGGGTCACCGGGGTCTTTTCCACCACCTCCAGCAACCGCTGCCACTGCGCATCGCTCAGCTCGGCGCTGGCATGCAGCACGCGGTGCACATGGAAGCGACCACCCGCGTCACGTTCCGAGCGCAGCTCGGCATGGAACTCGCCCAGTTCCCAGCCCTTGTGCTGCGCGTACATGCGCAGGGTGATGGCGGTGCACGCCGCCAGCGAGGCCAGGTACAGGTCGAACGGTGCGAAGCCCTTGCCCTGACCGCCCAACGAGGCGGGCTCGTCCGCATCCACGGCGAATGTGCCATTGCTGATGTGGTGCAGGTAGTTGTCGGCGGTTGAAACAATGCGTGCGTAGGCCATCACGTTCTCCATCTGTCTGTGGCGTCGAGCCATGTTCGACTGCTCCAAAAGGCGGCGCCGGCCAGGACCGGCGCCGCCATCCAATCACTCGGTACGATCGTACGAGAACTGGATGCCTGCCGTACCACCGGTTTCAATGAAGAGGTTCATGAAGGCCGGCACCGTTTCCGAACGGGCCCAGTCGCGCTGCAGCTCGCAGAACAGCTGTGGCACGCTGATCAGCTGGCCACCGGCCTGTTCGATGCGGCGCAGCGCCGCATCGTGCGCGGCCAGCGAGGTGCCGCCGACGGCGTCGACCACCACATACACCTCATAGCCTTCCTTCAACGCATCCAGGGCCGGGAAAGTCAGGCACGCCTCGGTCCACAGCGCGGTCATGATCAGCTTGCGGCGGCCGGTGGCTTCCACCGCCTTGCGGAACTCGACGTCCTCCCAGGAGTTGATGGTGGTGCGGTCGTAGGTGGGGTAGTCACCCAGTACCTTGCGCAGCTGCGGAATCGGCGGCTTGTTCAGGCCGGTCTTGACGTTCACCGTCGAATGCACGATCGGCAAACCATAGGCGACGGCGGCTTTGGCGGTGCCGACGATGTTGTTGACCAGCAGCTGGCGGTCCATCGAGGCGATGGAGTTCACCTGCACCGGCTGGTAGTCGATGATGATGAAGGCGGAATTCTGCGGGGTCAGCAGATGATCGCTGGCCGTGTCGCGGATCGGTTCACTGGACATGGTGGGTCTCCTGTTCAGGGGGGGGAGCCGGCGACTGGCCGGCACGAAGGCCACTCAGCTGCGCTGCGAATCCAGCTGTTCGTGGTTCTTCTGCACGTCCTGCGCCTTCAGGTAGCTTTCGATCAGCAGCTGGTAGTTCGGGAAGATCTTCGTGTAGACCTCGGCCCACTGCTGGGCATCGTCGCGGTTCCAGGTGCGCTGGATCTCCGAGGCCACCGCGGCGGTGTCCATCGGCACCACGCCTGCCTGCACCACGCGGGCCAGGGTGATCTCTTCGGCCATCTTCGAGTAGGTGCCGGACGCGTCGATGACTGCGAACACCTGGTAGCCATCGGCAACGGCGGCGATTGACGGGAAGGCCATGCACACGCTGGTGATGGTGCCGGCAATGATCAGCTGCTTGCGGCCGGTGGCCTTCACCGCGGCAACGAATTCCGGGTTGTCCCAGGCGTTGATCTCACCCTTGCGTGCCACGTACTGGGCATGCGGGGCCGCGTCGTGGATCTCCGGGATCAGCGGGCCGTTCGGGCCCTGCGGAACAGAGGCGGTGGTGATCACTGGCATCTTTGCCAGCGTGGCCATCTTCGCCAGCGCGGTGGCGTGGGCGCGCACGCTGGTGAACGGCATGTCACCGATGGTCTGGAACAGGCCGCTCTGATGGTCGATCAGCAGCATCGCGGCGTTGTCCGGATCGATCACCGGGCGGGCACCGTTGAAGTTGGCGGGGGTACTCATGGTCAGTCTCCTGGAGAAGGTGGGCGATGGCCCGGAAGGTGCGGCGGGCCAATGCCCGCCGCATTGAAACGATCAGTGCGCGATCTGGCCGAAGCGGCCGCTGTTGAAGTCGTTGACCGCCTGCGCGATCTCGGCTTGGCTGTTCATCACGAACGGGCCATAGCCCACCACCGGCTCGTCGATCGGTTCACCGCTGAGCAGCAGCACGGTGGCGTCGCTGTCGGCGTCGACGAACACGTCCTCGCCGCTGCGGTCGAAGGTGACCAGCTGTGCCTCGCCGACCGGCTGGCCGCCGTTGATCCGCACCGTGCCCTTCAGCACCACCAGCGCCAGCGTGCGGCCATCGGCCACCGGCAGTTCGGCGTGGTGGCCCTGCCGCAGGCGGATGTCCCAGACATCCATCGGCGTGTGGGTGCGGGCCGGGCCGGCATGACCGTCGAAGCGACCGGCGATGACACGCACCCGGCCGGCGCCTTCAGGCAGTTCAACCGAGGGGATCTGTGCGTCGAGCAGGGTCTGGTAGCCCGGTGCACCCATCTTGTCCTGCGCCGGCAGGTTCACCCACAGCTGGACCATGTCCAGCGTGCCGCCGCGCTTGCTGAACTCCGGTGTGTGGAACTCCTCGTGGAGGATGCCGGAGGCCGCGGTCATCCACTGCACGTCACCCGGGCCGATGGTGCCGCCGGCGCCGGTTGAATCGCGGTGGGCGACCTCGCCCTCATAGACGATGGTGACGGTCTCGAAACCGCGATGCGGATGCTGGCCGACCCCGCGCGGGGTATCGCTGGGGGCGAAGGTATAAGGGCCGGCGTAGTCCAGCAGCAGGAACGGGCTCAGGTGCTGGCCGTGGGTGTTGTAGGAAAACATCGAGCGGGCGGGGAATCCGTCGCCCACCCAGTGCGGGCGCGGGGCGCTGTAGGTACCGGTGACACGCTTCATGGCGATCTCCTGGCCGGGGCTGCCGGCCGCTGTTCTTCGTTGCAGGAGACGATATCGCCGCGACAATTGGGCCGGTAGACGCTAATATTTGCCGTCATAGTCCTATCTGGTGAACAATGGGTGCGCGCCTTGCGCCACAGGAGATCGCCCCGTGTTCATCGCTGATATCCGCCGTTGCGACCTCAACGACCTGTTCTACTTCGCCATGGTGGTCGAGCACGGCGGCTTCTCGCAGGCCGGCCGGGCGCTGGCCATGCCGAAGTCGAAACTGAGCCGGCGCATCGCGCTGCTGGAGGAACGGTTGGGCGTGCGCCTGATCCAGCGCTCGACCCGGCGTTTCTCGGTCACCGAGGTTGGCCAGGACTACTACCGCCACTGCAAGGCGATGCTGGTCGAAGCCGAAGCGGCCGAAGAAGCGATTGCGATGTCGCGCGCCGAGCCGCGCGGCACGATCCGTCTGGCGTGCCCGATCGCGATCCTGCATGCGCGCATCGGCACGATGCTGGCCGACTTCCTGGCCCAGCACCCGCAGGTGACGGTGCAGCTGGACGCCACCAACCGGCGCGTCGACGTGGTGGGCGAGGGTGTGGACGTGGCGATCCGCGTGCGGCCGCCGCCACTGGAGGACAGCGACCTGGTGGTACGCGTGCTGGCGCGTCGGGTCTGGTGTACCAGTGCCAGTCCGGCGCTGCTGCAGCGGCTGGGCACGCCGCAGGTGCCGGCCGACCTGGCGATGATGCCGACCGTCGATCTGGCATCGCCCAGCCAGCAGCATGTATGGGAATACACCGGGCCGGGCGACGTGCTGGCCAGCGTGCATCATCGCCCGCGGCTGGTCAGCGATGACATGATCGCGTTGCGCACCGCTGCGGTGGCCGGGGTGGGGTTGCTGATGCTGCCGCGGATGATGATCAGTGACGAACTGGCCAGTGGCGCGCTGGTGCCGGTGCTGCCGGAGTGGGTGCCCAAGCACGGCATCGTGCACGCGGTGTTCCCGTCGCGACGCGGCCTGTTGCCGGCGGTGCGTGCACTGATCGATTACCTCGCCGAACGCTTCGAGGCGCTGGAGGAACCCTAGCTCTTCCATCCACGCATGGCGTGGATCTACTGGATCCGCCACCGCCTGGTAGATCCACGCCATGCGTGGATGATCCTGGTGCCGCGCGACGGGCCTTCGCTTGCCGCCTGCGGCCGTGCAGCCCACAATCCACGTCCGGACCGTCGCCATCACGCCCATCATTCCCCGGTCCGGCCTTGGCACCTATGTCTCCCAATGCCCTGGCGCTGGTCGAGCTGCTGATCCGCGAGCGCCGTGCGTTGTCTCGCTTCATCGCGCGCTATCTCGACCCGGCCAGTACCGAGGACACCCTGCAGAACCTGTACCTGAAGGCCAGCAGCGTGCCCGGCGATCCGCCCATCCTGGAGCCGCGCGGCTATCTGTACCGGATGGCCTACCATCACGCGCTCAACCGCAGCCAGTCCGACGCCCGCGAGCGGCGTGCCATGGCCGAGTACGCCCTCGACATGGCCGAGGCGGGCCACGACGGCGAGGCGCAGGCGCTGGACCAGGCACAACTGCGCGAGATCACCCGGACCATCCTCGCGCTGCCGGCGCAGGTGCGTGAGTGCTTCGTGCTCAACCGCTACCTGGGCCTGAGCGAGCGCGAAATCGCCGCCCGGCTGGGTATCTCCAAGAGCCTGGTCGGCAAGCACGTGCTGCGCGCGGCGCTGTTGATCCAGCAGCACCAGCAGGGACTGCATCGATGAGCGGCGATTGCCGTGGGCAGATCGCGCCCGCCGTTGTCACAACAGGAAGGCGCACCCGTTCGTGGTGCGGCAGGCCACAACCATGACCACGTCCGAACCCTCGCCGCGTCAGGCCAGGCAGGCGTTGCGCTGGGTGATCCAGTGCAGTGCAGGCCCGCTGCCGGAACGCCAGCAACGAGCCCTGCAGCGCTGGCTGCAGGCCGATCCGCGCCATGCGCTGGCCTGGCGCCAGCAGCAGGCCTTCTGGCAAGGGTTGGATGCCGCCGGGCCCGACGTGCTGGCCGCGCTGCCCGGGCTGACCGCAGATCGGCAGGGGTTGCGCCCGATCGCACCGCGCCGCCGCCTGCCCTGGCTGCTGGCCAGTGCCGCGGGGGTGGTGCTGATGGTTGCCGCTGCGCCACACGCGCTGCTGCTGGCACGCAGTGACCTGCGCAGCAGCGATGCACCGCGCGTGGTGCAATTGGAGGACGGCAGCACCGCCGTGCTCGATGCGGGCACCGCACTGGCGGTTGCGTTCGATGGCCAGCAGCGGCACCTGCGCCTGCTGCGCGGCCAAGCCTGGTTCCAGGTGGCCCATGAGGCGCGACCGTTCCAGGTCGAGGCGGCGGGCGGCCTGGTCCGTGACATCGGTACCGCCTTCAGTGTGTCGATGCTGGATACCACGGTCACCACCGAGGTCAGCGAGGGTGTGATCGACGTGCGTCCGGGCGATGGCAGCGTACAGCGCCTGCATGCGGGGCAGTCACGCGTGTTCCGTGACGGTCGCTGGCTGCAGCCAATGCAGCTGGAAGATGCCGAGACCATGGCGCCGTGGCGGCGTGGCGAGGTAGTGATCGACGATCAGCCCGCCGCGCAGGCCATCGCCGATCTGGCGCGCTACCGCCGTGCCCCGGTCTGGGTACTGGGCGGGCAGGGCGCAAGCGTACGGGTCAGTGGCCTGTTCCACCTGCAGCAACCGGAGACGGCCATCGACGCGGTGGCCTCGCAGGCAGGACTGCGCGTGCAGCGCTTGCCCGGCGGCGCGCTGGTGCTGTGGTGAGGCCCGCGCAGCACCCGGATGAACGGGTCGCATGAAAAAAACATGAAAGAACCGTGGGCAACTGCAGTGCCCCGCTGTCTATAGAGGTATAGCCAGAGCGAAACACCGTTTCTCCTCAAGCCAGACATGCCACCGGCACCGGATGTGCCCGTGGTTCCGCCACGCTTGAGGAGTTCCCGTCCATGCCGTCCACGGCATCCGCCTGTCATCGTCGCGCCACCGCTCTGGCCCTGGCTGTTTCCACCGCATTGCTGCCGCTGGCCTGGGTGCCGGCCGTGCAGGCGCAGCCGGCGATCGTCGCGCCGGTGCGGCAGTACACCATTCCGGAGCAGCCGCTGGCTGATGCCGTACGCGCTTTTGGCCGACAGGCCGATGTGCAGGTGGTGTTCCGCAGCGACCTGGTGGACGGCCGCCGCTCCAGCGCAGTGAAGGGTGAGTACAGCCAGATGCAGGCGCTGCAGCAGCTGTTGCGCGGCAGCGGCGTACGCGCGCAGCGCGGCATGGACGGAACCTGGAGCCTGCGGGCCGCAGCGGAGGCGGGTGAAGGGGAAGGGGTGCGGGTGACCGAAACACTGGACGTGGCCGGTCGCCTTCAGTCGGAAGGGGGTGAGGCCCGCGATCGGCGTGGCTACGACGATGTGTTCGCGCTGGACCTGACCACGGCGTATTCGGGGCGCGACCGGGTGGAGCGTTACCGAGGCTCCAATCCGGCCGACGTGGTCAAGGATCTGGTCGGCGTGTTCAGTGGCGATGCGCGCAACAGTGGCGCGCTGGACGTCAACATCCGTGGCATCCAGGGGCCCGGGCGGGTGCCGGTCAGCATCGACGGCGGCGAACAGGCGCTCACGGTCTGGCGTGGCTACAACGGCGTCAGCAACCGCAACTACATCGATCCCAACCTGATTGGTGGCATCCAGGTCATCAAGGGGCCAGGGCTGGTGCGCGATGTGCACAGCGGGATCGGTGGCGCGCTGGTGATCAAGACCATCGACGTCGATGACATCGTCGCTGCCGGCGAGCGCTTCGGCGGGGAGCTGAAGATCGAAGGCAGCAGCAATGCGGTGGCACCGCGCCTGCCGCGGCTGCACACCGGCGAGGATTACCGCACCGTGCCGGGCTTCCCGCAGGGCTCGCCGAACTCACCCTACGACGACCGCACCCTGGTGGTGCCGGTGAAGTCGCGCAGTGGCAACAATCCCTTCGATGGCGAGGACCAGGCCTGGCGCCTGGCGCTGGGCGTGCGTGGCGGCAACGTCGACCTGATGGCCGCCTACGCCTGGCGCAAGCGCGGCAACTACTTCTCCGGGACCCAGGGCAGCGCCTATTACGAACAGGACCGGCGCGAGCAGTTCGAGTACCAGGGCATCGACTACATCACCACGCTGGCGCGCTACTTCAAGCCCGGCGATGAAGTGCCCAATACCTCCAGCGAACAGGAGTCCTGGCTGGTCAAAGGCAGCTGGCAGATCAACGATGACCAGCAGTTGAAGGCGACCTGGCGGCGCACGCTGTCGCACTACGGCGAGATCATGCCGTCTCGCATCCTGTCGGCCCCCGACTACGGCCGCATCCAGTGGCCGCTCAGCCGGGTCGATTCGGATGCGTGGAACCTGGAATACCGTTTCCAGCCCGCCGGCAGTCGTTGGCTGGACCTGTACGCCAACCTGTGGCGCACGGAGACGGACAGCGATACCTACAGCGCTGGCGGCTTCCCGAACTTCGCAGTGGGTAATCCGGCGTGGAATCCGGACGCCAGCCCGATCCTGCGCAACACCGCGCTGGCCAACGCGCGCAATGACCGCACCGGCCTGATCCTGAGCAACCGCTTCGCGCTGCATTCGACCCTGGACCTGACCGTGGGCGGCAACTGGCAGTACGAGAAGCTGGGGTCCCGCGATCCGTACTTCGGCACCACCGATGGCTGGCGCATGTTCCCGCGTGCCGGGCGCCGCCAGGAGGGTGAAGGCTACCTGACCCTGGAGTGGCGGCCGGTCGACTTCCTCACCCTCAATGCAGGCGTGCGCTACAGCCGCTACTGGGCCTTCGACGATTTCCTTGAGGCGCACCCCGAGCTGCTGAACAAGGGCGTAGGTGGCAAGGAAGCGCAGTACACCGTGAACGAACTGCCGCCTCGTCCCGCCAATCTGCAGGCCCGCATCGACGCGTTGGAAGCACGCCGCGCCGTATGGGAAAAGCGCGGCATGGGCTGGTTCATCGACGACAGCATCCGTGCGTTGCTGGCACCGTACGAGACGCCGCGTCCGGTCCGGTACACGCGGCCCTGGCTGCCCGATGCCGATGGCAACTACACCCGCGCCGGCAATCCCTGCCTCAATGGCGAAGTGGCGGCCGTTCCCGGCGTGCAGCCGGTGTTCGCCGGCAGCGACCAGGTCTGCAACATCGGCAACAGCGTACAGTCGCAGCCGGTCGATGGACGCAACAGCCGCCGCCGCGACCATGCCTGGCTGCCGACCTTCTCGGCCACTGCACACCTGTCCCCGGCCGCCCGGGCCTACGTGCGTTACAGCGAAGCGGTGCGCTTCCCGAGCATGTTCGAAAGCACCATCGCCTTCTCCGGCAGCCTCAATCCGCTGCATGCGCTCAAGCCCGAGCACGCCTACAACTACGAGGTGGGCTACGTGCACAACCTGTCGGCCCTGTTCGGCAACACCGCCGATGCCGACGTCAAGCTGGCGTACTACGTGCACAAGACCCGTGACGTGATCGAACGCGATGGCAACTTCCTGTTCGACAACATCGACAAGCAGACCATCCGTGGTATCGAACTGCAGGCCCGCTTCGACAATCGGCGCTTCTTCACCGATCTGGGCATCACCCGCACGCTGGAAAACGAGGTGTGTGACGAGAGCACGGCGGTGCTCCTGGACGCGAACCGCGGCCTGGTTCCGAACTGCGTGCAGGATGGTTTCGTCGGTGGCTACCTGCTGACCCAGGCCATTCCCAGGTTGTCGATCAACGGGTCGCTGGGCACGCGCCTGTTCGATGAGCGCCTGGAGCTGGGCAGCCGCATCGTGCACTACCAGCGGCACGAGAACCCTGACCTGCAGGCCTACCGTGACCGCCTGCTGAGCGGCGGCAGCGGCCTGCTCTGGCAGAACGTGCCGTTCACCTGGGGAAACATCACCACCGTCGATGCCTATGCGCGCTGGCGCTTCAACGAACATGCCAGCGTCGAACTGGTCGGCAGCAACCTCGGCAACCGCTACTACGTCGATCCAGCCACGCGGTCCACGCTGCCAGCCCCGGGTCGCACCCTGAAGCTCGGCGTCACCGCGCGCTTCTGATCTCCCACCTTCAAGCGTTGTACCCGTAGTTCCCTCAACCAAGGAGCAATACCATGAAAATGATCTCCCGTTCGGTGCTCGCCGTTGCCGCCTCGCTGGCTCTGGTCGGTGCCGCGCATGCTGCCGATATCGTCGGTGCCGCCAGTGCCAGGACCGATGCCGAGCTGTACGTGGCGGTTGGCGAATCGCAGGTCAATGGCGGCCCGCACCGCGCTGGCAAGGCCGGCATCGGTGTCGGTACCGTGTCCCAGGCCAAGCCGGTGGACTTCCAGGGCCTGAGCGCCTACTCGGCACCCACCACCGTCAATGGCGTGACGGTACGTACCCTGGCCATGCCGATCACCGGCGCACCGGGCAGCCACGCCGGGATGGGCCACTTCAACTTCGTCAAGGTCGGCAGTGGCGATGTCTGGTTCGGCGAATGGTCCAAGGATGGCGCTGCCGGTGGCTTCAATAACCGCCAGGTCTACTTCGTTGGCGACCGCGCCGGCACCACGCTGCCCGCCGGCGTGGCGTCCTACACCGTGGCCGGCCTGAACAAGTTCAACGGCAGCAACCTGCTGAGCGGCACCTTCGACGCCGACTTCGGCGCCGGCACCCTGGATGGTGCGCTGTCCGGCAATGGCCTGACCCTGGCCATCGTTGCCAACATCAACAGTGCCGATGCATCGTTCGCCGGTTCGGCCAACGTCAATGGCAGCGTCAATGGCGCCACCCAGGGCCAGTTCTTCGGCGCCAACGCCGCCACCCTGGCCGGCATCGCCACCTTCGCCGGCAACAGCCAGTACGACACCGCCTTCGGCGGCAGCAAGAACTGATTGCCACGCCCCTGACGGGGCAGGGCAGGGACAAGCCGCGATCCGCCAGTCCCTGCTTCGGCCCGCTGCATGCACCGCCACGGATCGACCATGCGCCATCCCATCTTCCTTGTGATCCTGTTGCTGGCGGCTGCCGATGTGCGCGCCCAGCAGGATGATCTTCGTCGTGTGCTGGAGCAGGGCAGCGAGCTGCGCCACCAGCAGCAGGACCAGCAGCGCCTGCAGCAGGCCGAGTCGGCGCGACCGACCATCACCATCGACGGCCAGACCCTGCGCGTGGAGCGCACGGTCGACGATCTGGGCCAGGCGCTGTACCTGTCGCTGCAGCATCAGCAATGGGGCGCAGCGCAGCGCTTCCTGGACGAATACATCGAACTGCCCGGCCACGACCCGTTGCTGCGCCACTACGCGCAGGGCGGCCTGGCGCGGGTGGCCGGCAATCACCACCGCGCGGCCAACGAGTACGAAGCACTGCTGGCGGCGCAGCCGGATTTCCTGCCGGCCCGCCTTGAGCTTGCACGTGTCCATGCCGAGGACCAGCGCGACCGCGATGCGGAGGCGTTGTTCACGGCCATCGCCGGTGACATCAATGCCGACGACCCCACTACCGGAGGTGTACGCGGACGGGTGGACGCCTACCTGGCCGCACTGCAGGCGCGCAGGCGTTGGAAAGGAGCGCTGGCAGCCGGCCCGGCATGGAGCAACAACGTCAACCGCAGCTCGGCCAGCCGCACCTGTCTGTTCGGAGTGGGCGACACCTGCATCATCCAGCGCAATCTTCCCGATGCCCAGCGCGCCATGGGCCTGGACTACGACGGCAACCTGGAGCGTCGCTGGGCATTGGCCGGTCATCACGGCGTCTATGTGCGCGCGCTTGCGTTCGGCCAGGCATGGCGCGGGCACAGCGCCTACAACGAGCTCAATGCGAGCGTGCAGGCGGGCTATAGCTGGCGCAGCGCACGGCATACCCTGCAGATCGCGCCGAGCTATGACTACCAGGGCCTGGGCAACCGGGCTCTGCAGGGCGGCAGCGGGCTGCATGGCGAGTGGCAATATGCACTGGACGCGCGCAGCCTGCTCAGGCTGGAGGCCGACTGGAAGCGCCAGCGCTATCGCCAGCGCGGCCTGGCCAGCAATTACGACGGTGAGCTGGCCGCGGTGTATGCCACCTGGTTCCGTGCGCTCAACCCGCGCTGGACCCTCTTTGCCGGGCTGGACCTGAGTGACAGCCGCGCCGCCAATCCGGCCAACGGCTACCGCCAGCGTGGACTGCGCCTGGGGGCGGCGCGCCAGTGGACGGGCACCACCGCCACCGTGTTCGTGTCGTTGCGCGAGCGCGACTACGATGCGTGGAGCCCGCTGCTGGAGGCGCGGCGTGAGGACAGCGAACAGAACCTGATTGCTGTCGTGCGCAGCGAGCGCTTGGCGGTGGCCGGGCTGGTGCCCAGCCTGAGCCTGCGCTACGCGCGCATCGACAGCAACGTCGGCTGGCTGTACAGCCACGACCGCAGCCTGCTCAGCCTGAAATGGGAACGGGCCTTCTGAACGCGCCGCTGCGCTGCCACGGTGAACGCGCCGTGGCCGCGATCTTCATTCATCATCACGCGCTCTTGTAGCCCGTTTCGCGCATCCTTCGGGTGTTGCGGCAGAGCTGGGCCGCGTGTATCGAGGAGCGCCGGTCGTGCTGGAAGCGGGCAACAAACCAGAGGGCCTGAAAGGGCTGCGTGTACTGGTGGCGGAGGATGAATTCGCCATCGCGATGTTTCTGGTCGACTATCTGGAGCTGAAAGGCGCACAGGTGGTGGGGCCTGCCGGTGACCTGCAGGCGCTGGGGCGGCTGGTCGATATCCATCCCATCGATGTGGCACTGCTGGATATCAACCTGGGCGGTGAGCAGGTCTATCCGCTGGCCGATCGACTGGCCGAGGCGGGTATCCCTTTCCTGCTGACCTCCGGTTACGACGACAACCTGCCCAGCCGCTTTGCCAGCGCGCCGCGCTGTACCAAGCCTTATCACATCGAAGCGCTGGTGCAGCAGCTGGCCGCGCTGGTGGCGGCGCCGCAGGTCTCTGCGGGCATTGCCTGATTGCGCGGCATGTCGCGCCGTCCTGAAGACATCCACGCCGCCAAGCTGCGTGGCCAGATGCCACCTGCACCGCAGCTGCATGTGCGCCACGATGGCATGGCCGCGCGCATCGCCCGCCACGACTGGTCATCCACGCCGTTGGGTGCCTGCGAGCAGTGGCCGCCCCACCTGCGCGCCACCGTCGACCTGATGCTGGCCCATGGTTTCCCGATGATCGTGCTGTGGGGTGAGCAGCTGGTGCAGCTCTACAACGATGGCTATGCCGAGATTCTGGCCGACAAGCATCCCGGCGGGCTCGGCCAGCCGACCCGCGAGTGCTGGCCCGAGGTCTGGCATATCAATGGGCCCATCTACCAGCGCGTCTGGCAGGGCGAAACCATCACCTACGAGGACAAACTCTATCCCCTGGCACGCCGCGGGCGGTTGGAGGATGTCTGGTTCACCATTACCTACAGCCCGATCCTTGGCGAGGAAGGGCGCATCAACGGCGTGCTCGTGACCATGTTCGAGACCACAGCGGCGCATGTGGCCCAATCGGCACGCGAGCGCGAAGAGCAGAAGCGGCGGGAGGCGGACCGGCGCCTGGCATTGGCCTTCAAGGTGCTGCCGGTGGGCGTCTGCATTGTCGACACCGAAGGGCGCCTGCAGCTGTCCAACGACCAGATGCGTGCCTACCTGCCCAGCGGCAAGGTGCCCTCCACGGATGAGGTGAACCTGCATCGCTGGCTTGGCTGGCATGCGGACGGCAGCGCCATCGGGCCGGAGGATTTCGCCATCGCCCGTGCGATGCGCGGCGAGACCGTGGTGCCTGGGCTGGAGTTCCAGTATCTGCATGACGATGGGCGCGCGCGCTGGACCCGGGTTGCGGCCGCGCCCCTGCGCGATGGCGACGGTGAGGTCAGCGGCGTATTTGCCATCGCCGTGGACATCGACGATCTCAAGCGTGCCACCGAGCGCCAGTCTGTATTGCTGGCCGAACTGCAGCACCGGGTGCGCAACATCATGTCCACCATCCATGCCATTGCCTGGCGGACCCGCGAGTCGGTCAGCAGCGTGGATGAATACGCTGAACGGTTGTGCGGGCGACTGATGTCGCTGGCGCGCACGCAGAGCCTGCTGACCCGCGGCGCCAATGCCGGGGTCTGTCTGCGTGGCATGCTCGATGAGGAGATCGCGGCGCAGACGCCGGCAGCGGCGGCCTACCGCCTGCAGGGCGAGGATGTGCTGCTGCCGCCGAAGGCGGCCGAAGTACTGTCCCTGGCGATCCACGAGCTGGCGAGCAATGCCCTGCGGCATGGCGCACTGACCCATGAGGATGGCCGGATCGAGGTGACCTGGGATCTGCAGGTTCAGGCCGGCCAGCCATGGCTGGGTCTGCACTGGTGTGAGCGCCATGCCGAAGTGGAGGACTGGGAGCAGCCCCGGCAGCGTGGCCTTGGCCGGGCGCTGATCGAGCAGCGCGTGCCCTACGAACTCGCCGGCAGCGGCGAGCTGCGCTTTGGCCCGCAGGGCCTGGATGCCTGGATCCGCTTTCCGCTGCGCGAGCGAGACAGCCTGCTGCAGACCGACGCTCCCGGCGCGGCGGCGGGCGGTTCCGGCAGGTAAAAGTCCATTTATCCCCAATTGGGCCAAATTGGGCATAATGGCCTCAACTGTCCCCGTCTGGAGCCGTGCCATGACCCTGCCGCTGGATCTGCCTGGCCTCGAAAAGGCCCCCGCGTCGTCGGTGAAGACCCGTGGCTGGCCGAGCCTGATGCGCACCGTGCGCGAGAAGCAGGCGCTGGTCATCACCAACCACAACCACCCCGAAGCGGTGATCGTGGACATCCGCACCTACCAGGAACTGCTGGCCAAGGCCGCTGGCGGCGATGCCGGCGAGCGCAGCGAAGAACTGCTGCGCCTGCGCGGTGAGTTTGACCAGACCCTGGCCAGCCTGCAGCGCGGGGAGGGGCTGGGCAAGGTGCTGGGCCAGCCGATCCGCCGCGGTCGCAAGGTCACCCTCGGCCGTCCGCTCTGACCGATGGGGCGGATCCTGGTGCTTGCCGGCGTCAATGGCGCCGGCAAGAGTTCGCTGCTGGGTACCTGGCTGGAAGCCGAAGGGCTGGGCTGGTTCAACCCAGATTCGTTCACCCGGCGCCTGGTGGAGGCCGGCTGGCCGCTGCCCGATGCCAATGCGGAGGCCTGGCAGGAAGGCACCCGCCGCCTGCGCCAGGCCATGGCTGATGGCACGGACTTCGCCTTCGAGACCACGCTGGGCGGCAACACCATTCCAGGCCTGCTGCGCGAGGCCTGTGAGCAGCATCATGTGGCGGTATGGTTCTGCGGCCTGTCCAGCGTCGAGCTGCACATCGCCCGCGTCGCTGCGCGGGTAGCGGCCGGTGGCCACGATATTCCGGTGGAGAAGATCCACGCCCGCTTCGATTCGGCGCGCGAGAACCTGCTGGACCTGCTGCCACACCTGGCCGAGCTGCATGTCTACGACAACAGCGCTCCCGCCGACGCCGACGGCTGCGTCGAGCCGCTGCCGGTGCTGGCGATGGCGCATGGCCAGCTGCAGTACCCGGTCTCAGTGGCCGAGCTGCTGCATACGCCGGATTGGGCCAAGCCCATCGTGATGCGTGCGATGGAGTTGAATACCTCGAATTAGATCCACGCCATACGTGGATACCCTTCACACATCGCGCGAAACCGCGCCGTGCACGACTGCCACCGGAGCTGCGGTTAGACTGACCGCACACTCAAGGAGGATGACATGCACGGACCTGCGACGTTCCGCTTCAGTTCCATCTGCCTGGTGCTTGCCGCGCTCGCGCTGTCCTGCATGCCGACGATGGCCGCGTCGCCTGCAGCCAAGCGACCATCGCCGCCCAGCCTGGTGCAGGCCTTCCACGCCGCCGAAGCCAACCTGCGGCTGATTCCCGGCGGCGACATTGAATCCGGCTTCCGCCCGGTTTGGACCGCTGTTGCCGATCTCGATGGTGATGGCCGTGCCGAGGTCGTGTATTTCTACACGTCCGACTATTCCGGCGGCAGCTTCGCCCAAAGCAACGTTGTTGCGGTGATGACGGCGCTGACGGCAAACGATCCGCGCGGCCGGGAGAACCCGAACAGCCTGTCGCCGGTGGAAGCAGAGGACTATGCCGCCATCCGCAGGTATGGCTATGCTGACGACGCGGCTGAACAGATTCCAGGCGCCATCCGTGCCATCCGCATCCAGGGTGATCGCATCGTTGTCGATTTCACTGTCAGTGCCGGCGCGACGGTCTGCGAATGGAAGAGCCCGAACCGCCACGTCTGTCCGCCGGACGGAAACTACACATGGACGCTGCGTTGGACGCCGGGGAAGCTGACTCACATCAGGAAATAGCGCCAGGGAGTGCCGGGCGTATTCGCCCGGCGCCACTGGCCCCGTAGGTCCACGCCAAGCGGGGACCGCGTTCTGCGGCCGGCCTCAGGCCGGCTTCACCTGCTCAGGCTCCGCAGCCTCCGGCAGTGGTGGCAAGGTCGGGTCCACCGTTACCGGTACATCGCTCTTCAACAACGCAGCGGCTTCCCTGTCGCTGCCCACTGCCGGCGGTGAGCCACGCAGCGGCAGGCCGGCGGTCTCCTTCACGAACAGCATGGTCACCAGCCCGATCACCGCCGCGCCCATCAGGTAATAGGCCGGCACCAGCGGGTCGCCGGTACGTTCCACCAGCCACGCGGTCACCAGTGGCGTGGTGCCACCGAACAGCGACACCGACACGTTGAATGCGATCGACAGCGCGCTGTAGCGCACCGGCGTATAGAACAGCGCCGGCAGCGTGGACGGCATCGAACTGGTGAAGCACACCAGTGCCAGGCCCAGCAGCATCAGGCCAAGGAAGATCAGCCCGTCGTTGCCGCTGCCGACCAGCAGCAGGCACGGAATCGCCAGCACCAGCAGCGCGATGCAGGCACCAATGATCATCGGTCGGCGGCCCAGCCTGTCACTGAACAACCCGCCGACGATGTTCAGCGGCATCATCACCAGCATCACGATGATGATCAGCAGCAGGCCCTTGCTCTCGGCATAGCCCATGGTGACGCTGAGGTAGCTGGGCATGTAGGTCAGCAGCATGTAGTCGGTGACGTTGAACACCAGCACCAGGCCCATGCACACCAGCAGTTGGCGACCATGCACCTGGAACAGTGCGCCCAGCCCCGGCCGGTCGTGCTCGCGCTTCTCGGCTTCTTCGGCGAACGCGCGGAACGCCGGGGTTTCCTCCAGCTTCATGCGCATGTACAGGCCGAGCAGGCCCAACGGGCCGGCCACCAGGAATGGAATGCGCCAGCCCCAGTCCAGCATCTGCTCGCTGCTCAGCAGCATGTGCAGCGCAGTGACGGTACCGGCGCCTGCGATGTAGCCGCCCAGCGTGCCGAACTCCAGCCAGCTGCCCATCAACCCACGGTTGCGGTCGGTGGAATACTCGGCGATGAAGGTGGCCGCACCGCCGTACTCGCCACCGGTGGAGAAGCCCTGCACCACGCGCGCCAGCAGCAACAGCACCGGCGCCCAGATGCCGATGCGCTCGTAGGACGGAATCAGGCCGATGGCAAACGTGCCCAGCGCCATCAGGATCATGGTGAACGCCAGCACTTTCTGGCGGCCGTAGCGATCCCCCAGCGGGCCGAACACAAGGCCGCCGAGCGGACGCACCAGGAACGCCACGGTAAAGGTGGCGAAGGCGGCGATCACCTGTGCGGTGGGGTTGCTGGACGGGAAGAACACCTGGCCGATGGTGACGGCCAGATAGCCGTAGACACCGAAGTCGAACCACTCCATGGCATTGCCGAGTGCGGCGGCACCGACGGCGCGCTTGAGCATGGGCGTATCGACGACGGTGATCTCATCTACCTTCAGATGGCGGCGGCGTTTGAACCAGCCGAAATGGGCATGTGCATCGGGGGTGTCCTGCATGGGGGCTCCCTGGGAGGTTTGAAATGGAGAAAACGGCGGCATGCGTGGATGCACGCGCACGGCGTGGCACCGCCGTGTCGGCGGAAGCACGGCAACGGGATCACGACGGCCGCGCGGTCAGCGGCCGGGAATCACAGCGATGCGGGGGATGCAGGCGAAGTGCCTGCGGGCGTCATCCGCCAGGATCCAGCGCGAGGCGATGGATGGGCGGAGCAGGAACATGCGTGGCAAGCGGAGCGCCGGTCGGCAGTGCTTTCCACGTAACAGGTGCGCCCGTCACGTAGTGGGTCGTGTCGATCATCCGTTCATCATAACGGCACGCGCGTGAGCGTGCAGCGAAGCGCAGTTGTCTGCACGCTGTGTTCCATCATGCCTGTTCATCTGCAAAGCAATGATGACGTGCGTTGAACGGAATCTGGTCGTGCTGCTCACATGCCGCCCTCTACGTTGTGGGCGAACGCAACAGAGAAGGAGCATCGCATGACCCGTCGCATTCCCGAAGGTACGCTTGTGGTTGTCGCCGATGGCGGTTCGGCCCGTGTATTCACCAATGTCGGCAGCGATCACCAGCTGGCCTTGAAGCAGGAAGGCGAACTGCGCCTGCAGGACATCAGCGAGCAGGGTGTATCCGGGCAGGGGCCTGCGGGTGCAGTGCCGAAGGACATGTCGGTATCCCAGCTCAACGAGGCGACGTTCGCCAAGCAGGTGGCGGAACAGCTCAATGAGGATGCGTTGAAGAACCGCTATGCACACCTGGTGTTGATCGCTGATCCGACCACGCTGGGACGCATCCGTCCGCTGCTGCACAAGGAAACCCAGGCCCGCCTGCTGGGCGACATCGCCAAGGACCTGACCAACGCGCCGTTGGCGGATATCCAGAAGGCGCTGGCGGCGTAGCGCGGATGCCATTCATGCGCGATCACCTGTCGGCGGAGCCCGACCGCTTGGATGTGGAGGCGCAGGTCGGCTGGCTGCTTCTCGAGTTTGGCGCGCCCTGGTGTGGCCACTGCCAGGCCGCGCAGCCCGCGTTGCAGGCCTTTGTCGAAGCGAACGATCTGCCGCACTGGAAGATCGAGGATGGCAAGGGCAGGCCCCTGGGCCGAGCGTTCAAAGTGAAGCTGTGGCCGACGGTGGTGCTGCTGCACGATGGAGACGAGGTCGCGCGGGTAGTGAGGCCGCTGGACAGCGCGGACCTCATGTCATTGCAGGGCGCGCTTCCCGATTGAGGAGTGAACCGGGCGCAGCACGCGGGGCAGTCGCACTGCAGCATGCGGCGTGACAGGCCCGGTGCTAGCATCCGGCTATCACCTGAATCGATCCAAATGCCGATGCCCACGCTGGACCGTCGTCTCCTGATCGCTGTCGCCGCCACGGCGATGCTCGCTTCCGGCCTGGCTTCGGCCGCGCCTGCCAGAACCGCCGCCGACAAGGCCTATGCATCGGTGGACCCTTTCATCGGCACCGGTGGGGAAGGTCACACCTATCCGGGTGCGACGGTACCGTTCGGCATGGTCCAGCTCAGCCCGGATACCCGTATCCAGCCGCGCGAGAAGGCCTACGGTTGGGCGGCCGGCTACCGCTACGACGACAGCAGCATCGTCGGCTTCTCGCACACCCATTTTTCCGGCACTGGCCATTCCGATCTGGGCGACATCCTGCTGATGCCGTTCACCGGCAGTCCCGGCCTGGAGCGTGGCGATCCCGAGAAGCCGCGCAGCGGCTATGCCTCCCGCTTCCGCCATGATGACGAGAAAGCGGAGCCGGGCTACTACGCGGTCACGTTGGACGATTACAAGGTGCGTGCCGAGCTGACCACCAGTACCCGCGTGGGCGTGCATCGCTATGCGTTCCCCAAGGGCACCGACGCCAAGGTGCTGCTGGACATGCGCACCAGCATGTACGACTACCCGGGCAAGGTGTTGTGGTCGCGGGTGCGGGTGCGTGCCGACGGCACGGTGACCGGCTTCCGCGAGACGCGCGGCTGGGCGCCGGGCCGCCAGCTGTATTTCGCGATGCGCTTCTCGCGCCCGCTGGCCGGGCATGAGCTGCACAACACCGAGCAGGACATCGTCTACAAGGGCTTCCCGCCGCCGGGCGAGAAGGATCCGTCCCAGCGCGCACAGATCGAGGGCCGTCAGCTGGTCGGTACCTTCGCATTCGGCAAGCTGGACGCACCGCTGGTGGTCAAGGTTGCCATCTCGCCGGTCAGCGAGGCCGGCGCCATTGCCAACCTCGACGCGGAAGTGGCCGACTTCGATTTCGACCGCGTGCGTGCGCAGGCGAAACAGGAATGGACGCAGGCGCTGTCGGTGCTTGATATCGATGCACCCGAGCACGCTCGCCGCAGCGCCTATACCGCGCTGTACCACACACTGTTGGGGCCGACGCTGTTCATGGATGCCGATGGCCAGTATCGCGGTTCGGACAATGCCGTGCACAAGGCCGATGGTTTCACGAATTATTCGACTTTCTCGCTGTGGGATACCTACCGTGCGTTGCACCCGTTGCTGACCCTGGTGCAGCCGGAGAAGCGCAACAGCGACTTCGTCAATTCGATGCTGGCCCACCATGAGCACAGCCCCTACGGCATGCTGCCGGTGTGGTCGTTCCATGGCCTGGAAGACTGGTGCATGATCGGCTACCACGCCGTGCCGGTGATCGCCGACGCCTACGTGAAGGGCATTCGTGGCTTCGACGCCGACAAGGCGCTGAAGGCGATGGTCGAGACCGCCAATTACGGCCCCTATGACGGTATCGCACAGTACCGCGAGCTGGGCTACGTACCGATCGACGAGGAAGGTGAAGCGGCCAGCAAGACGCTGGAATACGCCTTCGATGACTGGACCATCGCACGCATGGCGCAGGCGATGGGCAAGGGCGATATCGCGGCGACCTTCGACAAGCGCGCGGCCAACTGGCGCAATGCGTTCGACAAGGACACCGGCTTCATGCGCGCACGCAAGCGCGACGGCAGTTTCCGCACCCCGTTCGACCCCAGCGCCAGCGGCTACGGAACCGACTACACCGAGGGCAACGCCTGGCAGTATTCCTGGTATGTGCCGCAGGACGTGGCCGGGCTGGCGGCAGCGCACGGTGGCAGCGACAAGCTGCTCGCGCGCTTGGACGAGGTGTTCAACGCCAAGGTGGATCCGTCCATCTTCGAGCACATGGAAGACATCACCGGGCTGATCGGCTGGTACGCACATGGCAACGAACCCAGCCACCATGTGGCCTACCTGTACTCGTACGCTGGCCAGCCGTGGCGCACCCAGGCGCGCCTGAAGCAGATCATGGACACCCAGTACGCCGACCGTCCGGATGGCTTGGCCGGCAACGATGACGTCGGCCAGATGTCGGCGTGGTATGTGTTCACCGCGCTGGGCTTCTACCCGGTGGCACCGGGCTCGGGCGAGTACATCCTGGGTCGCCCGTTCCTGCCGAAGACCGCGATGCGCCTGCCCAACGGCAAGACGTTCACCATCGTGGCCGATGGCCTGGATGACAGGCACACCTATGTGGGCAGCGTGAGCCTCAACGGCAAGCCGCTGCAGCGCACCTTCCTGCGCCACGACGAGATCCTGGCCGGTGGCGAGCTGCGCTTCAGCATGCAGGCCGAGCCGAACAAGGACTGGCCGGGGCAGGGCGCGCAGGCGCCGTACTCGATGAGCCGGTGATGCGGGGCGGCGCCGTCCTGCCGCCGCCATTGCCCCGCACCTGGTAGGTGCCAACCTTGGTTGGCACGCGGGAGGTCAGCGGAAACGGAACCGCAACCCCACCCGCGCGCCACCGATCGGGGCGGTATCAATCATCAGGATCGCGCCATGTCGCTGCGCGATCTCGGCCACAATCGCCAACCCCAGCCCGCAGCCATCGCCTTCGCTGCTGGCCCGGTAGAAGCGTTCCGTGACGCGCGTGCGTTCGGCTTCGGCAATGCCGGCGCCGTCATCGTCAACCCATGCCTGCACGCCTTCGGCCTCCTGCCGAACGCCGAGGGTGATTACGCCGGGCACGGCACCGTAGCGCAGCGCGTTGTCCAGCAGGTTGCCCAACGCTTCGCGCAGCAGCTGCGGATCGCCCTGCACCTGCACGCCGTCGTCTGGCCCCTCGTAGCCCAGGTCAACGCCCGCCGCCAACGCACGGTCGGCGTAGCGCTCCACCACCCCGCGTGCCAACGCAGCCAGGTCCACCGGTTGCAGTGGCAGTGCGCTGCCATGCGGATCTTCCGAGCGGCTGAGCATCAGCAGCTGGTTGACCAGATGCTGCAAGCGGGCCAGCCCGGCCAGCGTGCCGGACAGCGCCAGCTGCTGGGCCTGCGGGTCGTGCTGGCGCAATGAACTCTCCAGCTCCACCTGCATCGCTGCCAGCGGTGTGCGCAGCTGGTGCGCGGCATTGCTGACAAAGCGCCGCTGCGCATCCTGCATCGCATCCAGACGCTGCAGCAGCGCGTTGTAGGCCTCTACCGCCGGCCACAGTTCGCGCGGCGCCTCCTGCGCGGGGTCCAACGGTGCCAACGGATCCGGCCGCGGGCTGGCCAGCTTCCGCGCAACCAGGTTGGCATGGCGAGCGGCAGCGCCTGTACCGGACCAGGCCAGCCACGCCGCCAGTGCCAGGATCGCGGCCTGGAAGGGAACGCTGGTCAGCAGCAGCTTGCGCTCCAGCCGGTGGCGTTTGCGAAGCGTCTCAGCCACGCGCAGCCGGATGTCATGGCCCGGTCCGGCGCTGACCACCACCTCGACCATGCGCACGGCCTGACCACGCACACGTGCATCGTAGTAGATGGCGTCGTCATCATTTCCCGCTGCGATTGCGGGGCGGGGCAGGGCTTCGGGCAGGTCGCCATACAGACGCCCACCCTCGGCATCGACCACCTCGCCATGCACTTCGTCGGCGGTGTCCCAGCTGAACATGCGCGAGACGGCTGGGGTGATCTCGATCGAAGCGCGACCATCCTGCACCGTCACCAGTTCGGACAACGACATCGCTGAATCCAGCAGCCAGCGGTCGTAGACCTGGCCGGCATAGAACCGGGCCAGCGCAAATGAACCCACTGCGCTGCACAGCAGCAGCACCAGCAGCGGCAGCCACAGGCGCCTGAGCAGCAGGCCACGCAGGCTGTGCACGCGCTCAGTCACCCACGGCCTCCAGCCGGTATCCAAGCCCACGCAGCATGCGGATGCCGACGCCGGCGCGCGCCTGTTCCAGTTTGCGGCGCAGGCGGCTGACATGCACCTCGATCACCGACAGGTTGGCCTCGTGGTCCCAGCTGTACAGCGCATCGAACAAGCGCTGCTTGGTAACCGTGCGGCCGGGATGCTGCATCAGTGCCTCGACCAGCGACAGCTCGCGCGCGGTCAACTCGATGCGCTGGCCTTCAACCTGCACTTCATTGCGGATGCTGTCGAAGCACAACCGGCCCAATCGCTTCTGCGCCGGTGCATCGCTGCGGCGGCGCGACAGTGCACGCAGGCGGGCTTCCAGCTCACCGAGTGCGAACGGCTTGGCCAGGTAATCGTCGCCACCGCGGTCGAGGCCGAGGATGCGGTCCTCCACACCATCGCGTGCGGTCAGGATCAGCACCGGCAGGGTGGCGCCGTCGTTGCGCAGGCGCGAGAGCAGGTCCAGGCCATCGACGTCGGGCAATGAAAGGTCCAGCACCATCACGTCATACGGTGCGCTGGCCAATGCCGCCGGCGCGTGCAGTCCACGCGAGAGGTGGTCGCACAGATGACCGGCACCCTGCAGGGCGCGGATCAGTCCATCGGCCAGAGCGGCGTCGTCTTCGATCAGCAGGATTCGCATTGCAAGCTTCGTGCAAGGTTGGGGCAAGTTTGGCGCAAGTGCATCACCTTACCGTGACGTGCATGAATTTCTCCTCTCGTCTTGCGGCTGTGCTGGCCACGCTTCTGTGCGCGCCTGCGGCTTCGGCGCTGTCCCTGCAGGAAGCGCAGCGCGCAATGGAAGCACACAACCCGGACCTGCGCGCGGCCGCACTGGAGCTGCGCGGTGTGCAGGGCGATGCGCAGACGGCGGCATTGCGCCCGGCCACCGAGCTGTCGATCGGCACCAGCAAGATCAGCCCCAAGCATGGTATCGGCCCTGGGCGCTGGCAGGACAAGCGGGTGGACAGCACCGTGGGCCTGGGCTGGACCTGGGAACGTGGTGGCAAGCGCGCACTGCGCATCCGCCAGGCCGACGCGCTGCTGGAAGTGGCCGGGCTGGAGATGCTCGATACCCGGCGCCGCCAGCAAGTGGCGCTGCATGAAACCTATTTCGGCCTGAAGGGCGCGCAGGAGCGGGCGCAGATTGCCGAGGCCAACCGCCAGAGTTCGGCCGAGCAGATGGCGGCGGCGGACAGGCAGGTCGCGACAGGGGCGATGGCACCGGTGGATCGCGCGCGGCTGGCGGTGGACGATCTCGCCGTAGCCGACGCGGCGCGCGAGGCGGCCCTGGATCTGCGCGATGCACGGCATGCGCTGGGGCTGCTGCTCGGCCGCGACGACAGCCACGACCTCAGCGCCGATGATCCGTGGCCAGACCCCGCGGGCAGGGTCGATACGCGTGCGTTCGACCCGCAGCAGCGTGCCGATCTGCGCGCGGCACGTTCGCGCCTGGCCGCGGCCGACGCCGGTGTGGCACTGGCGCGCAGTGAGCGCCATCGCGACATCCAGCTGGGTGTGGAGGCCGAGCGCGAGCCGACCGACATCAGCGGCGTCACCTGGGGTGTGTCATTGACCATTCCGCTCGGCGGCCCGTCACGTGCACGCGGCGCGATCCAGCGTGCCGAGGCCGACCGTGACAGCGCCGCGCTGGAGCTGCAGGTACTGCAGCGCGAAGCACGCGCCGAGCTGGACCAGCTGCAGGCCAGCGCGCAGTCCGCCGCACAGCGCCGCAGCGACTATGAGGGACTGCAGTCCGACGCCGCACGCAAGGCGGTGCAGGGCATCGAACTGGCGTACCGGTGCGGCGCCGCCAGCCTGACCGATCTGCTGGATGCGCGCCGCAGCTGGCGCGAGTTCGAGGCCGCGCTGATCGAGGCGCGCACCGACCATGCCATTGCCCTGGCGCGCTGGGAAGCGGCCACATCCGTTGCTGAAGGAGAGTCCCGATGAAGTCCCCCGTCGCCCATCGCCCGCGGGCGCGACACGGCGTGCTGCCGGCCTTGCTGGCGCTGGCCCTGCTGGTCGGCTGCGGCCGTGAGCCGGCGTCCTACACCGAGGATGCGCCGCAGATCAGTGCCGGCCAGATCCAGTTTCCTGCCGGCAGCCGCCAGCTGGACGTGCTGCGCAGCGAGGCGGTGACCGCCGGCGCCAGCGCCACCCTGCAGCTGCCGGGCCGGGTGGTCTGGGACGAGACCCGTTCCAGTGCACTGCGCACGCCGTTGCCGGGGCAGGTGGCGCGCATCGAGGCGCAGCCGGGCCAGAAAGTGAAGGCCGGCCAAGTGATTGCCTGGATCACCTCGCCCGAGTTCGGCCAGGCCCAGGCGGAGGGCGTGCGTGGCGGCGCCGAGCTGCAGCAGGCGCGCAGGGAGCTGGAGCGCACCCGCGAGCTGCATGCCGCGGGTGTGGCGTCGGGCCGCGAACTGGACGAGGCCGAGGCCAACTTCGCCGGCAGCCAGGCCGATCATGCGCGTGCAACCGCCTTCGCCAAGGCATATGGCAACGGCCAGCGCGTCGACCAGCGCCTGCCGCTGCGCGCGCCCATTGATGGCGTGCTGGTGGAGCGGCGGATGAGCCCGGGCATGTCGGTCAGCCCGGACAGCGAACAGCCATTGGCGGTGATTGGCGATCCGGACCGCCTGTGGTTGCTGCTGGATGTTCCCGAGAGCCTGGCCGGACGCATGAAGGCGGGCATGCAGGCGAGCGTACCTGGTGCCGATGGCCAACTGCTGCAGGCGACCCTGCAGCACGTGGATGACTTCGTCGACAGCGAACGGCGCGTGGTGCAGGCGCGCGCGGAGCTGGACAACCGCGCACGCGGCTTCAAGGCGGGGCAGTACGTGCGCGCCCAGGTGGCGTTGCCGGCCGAGGGCGGTGTCTCGCTGCCCGATGCGGCCGTGCTGCTGATCGACGGCAAGCAGGTGGTGTTCGTGGAGGAGGACAAGGGACGCTACGTGCGCCATGCCGTGCATGCCGAGGAACTGGGCGATGGCCGCCTGTGGGTGCGTGAAGGGCTGGCTGCGGGCAGCAGGGTGGTGGTCGAGGGCGGCCTGCTGTTGCAGCAGCTGGTCGACAGCGCGCCAGCCGCCGCCAGCACCGGCACGGGGCACGCGGCCCCATGATCGATCGCCTGATTGCCTATTGCCTGCGCCAGCCGCTGATGGTGATGCTGGCGCTGCTGTTGTTCATCGGCGCTGGCATTGCCGCGTTCCGCGTGCTGCCGGTGGAGGCCTTTCCGGATGTGTCCGATACCCAGGTGACGGTGGTGTCGCTGCACCCCGGCCGGGCCGCCGAAGAGGTGGAACGCGAAGTTACGATGCCGCTGGAAGTGGCCTTGTCCGGCATTCCGCATTCGGTGCGGGTGTTCTCGCATACCCAGTTCGGCCTGTCGATGATCATCCTGACCTTCGACGACAAGGCCGACGACTATTTCGCGCGCCAGCAGGTGCTGGAGCGCCTGCAGGGGGTGGAGCTGCCGGAAGGGGTGACCCCGGAACTGGAGGCGATGAGCTCGGCGGTAGGTGAGATCTACCGCTATGTGCTGAAAGGCCCGCACATGACGCCAACCCAGCTGCGCACCGTGCAGGAATGGACGATGGAGCGCAGCCTGCGCACCGTGCCGGGCGTGGCCGATGTGATCAGCTTCGGCGGCTTCGCGCGCACGTTCCAGGTCAAGCCGGACCTGGACAAGCTGCGTGACCGCGGCATTAGCCTGGGTGAGTTCGCCGAGGCCCTGGAGAAGGGCAGCTCGAATGCCGGCGGCGGCTACGTGGAGCGCGGCCAACAGCAGTTCCTGATCCGCGGCGTAGGCCTGATGCGTTCGCCGGCCGACATCGGCAACGTGGTGGTGGCGCAGCGCGGGGGCACGCCAATCCTGGTGCGTGACCTGGCCGGCATCGCCGACACCGGCCTGCCCCGGCAGGGCCTGGTCGGCCAGGATGACAATGACGATGCGGTGTTCGGCATGGTGCTGATGCGCAAGGGCGAGAATCCGTCCGAGGTGCTCGACGCCCTGCATGCGCGCATCGCCGAGATCGAGGCCAACCAGCTGCCGCACGGGGTCAGCATCGAGCCGTTCTACGACCGCTCGTGGCTGGTCTCGACTACGCTGAAAACCGTCTTCAGCAACCTGCTGGAAGGCGCGGTGCTGGTGTTCCTGGTGCTGTGGCTGTTCCTGTACAACGCCCGCGCCGCACTGATCGTGGCGGCGATGATGCCGCTTGCGCTGCTGTCGACCTTCCTCGGCCTGCATCTGTGGGGCGTACCGGCCAACCTGCTGTCGTTGGGTGCGATGGACTTCGGCATCATCATCGATGGCGCAGTGATCGTCACCGAGCACATCGTCTCGCGATTGTCGAAGCTGCCCCCTGCGGCCGACCGGAAGACACGGTTCTCGACCATTCTTTCAGCCGCATCGGAAGTGGGGCGGCCGACGTTCTTCTCGATGTTGATCATCATCGCCGCACACATCCCGATCTTCACCCTGCAGCGCCAGGAGGGCCGCATGTTCGCGCCGATGGCTTATTCGGTGACCTCGGCGTTGATCGGTGCCTTGATCCTGGCGCTGACCGTGGTGCCACTGTTCTGCTACTGGTGGTTGCGGCGCGACCGCATGCGCGACGGCAATCCGCTGATGGACCGCCTGACCGGCTGGTACCAGCCGATCCTGGAGCGCGCTCTGGCTCGCCCGCGTGCGGTGGTACTGACCGCGGTTGCGCTGCTGGTCGGCACGCTCGCACTGGGCACGCGGCTGGGTTCGGAGTTCCTGCCCGAACTGGACGAGGGCTCGATCTGGCTGACCGCCACGCTCGACCCGAGCACCAGCCTGGCCGAGGCGCAGCAGCAGTCGCGGCGCATCCGTGAGCTGGTCGGCACCTTCCCGCAGGTATCGACGGTGGTGGCCAAGCTGGGGCGGCCGGAAGACGGCTCCGATGCCAAGGGCGCGAACCAGATCGAGGCGCTGGTGGCGTTGAAGCCGGAGAAGGAGTGGCCGAAGGGGGTGGACAAGCGGCAGTTGGTCAGCGACCTGCAGCGCACGCTGGAGCAGCGCATTCCGGGGCCGGAGTTCTCGATCTCGCAGCCGGTGCGCGACAACATCCTGGAGAGCATCTCGCAGATCAAGGGCCAGGTGGTGATCAAGGTCAGCGGCTCGGATCTGGATGTACTCAACCAGCAGGCGCAGGCGATCCTGGGCCAGGTGCGTAGCGTGGAGGGCGTGGAGAGTGCCTTCATCGACCGTGACGGCTCACTGCCGCAGCTGCAGATAGAGATTGACCGCGAGCGTGCTGCACGCTATGGCCTGAACGTGCGCGACATCGACGAGGTGATCGAGACCGCACTGGGCGGGCGCCAGGTCGGCGAGCTGTGGGAGGGTGACCGCAGGTTTCCGATCACGCTGCGCCTGGACGATGCCGACCGTGACCTGCAGCGGCTGCGTACGGTGCCGGTCGGCATCGGTGATGGGCACACGGTGACACTGTCCGAGGTGGCCGACTTCCGCATGGCCAGCGGTGCGATCAACATCTCGCGCGAGAATGCACAGCGGGTCAAGGCGGTGAGCATCTTCATCGCCGGGCGTGACATGGGCAGCGTGGTGGCCGACATGCGCAAGCGCGTGGACGCCAGCGTGCAGTTGCCGGAAGGCTACCGGCTGGAATGGTCCGGTGAGTTCGAGAACCAGCAGCGTGCGATGAAGCGGCTGGGCTGGGTGATCCCGCTGTCGGTGCTGATCATCTTCGTGTTGCTGTTCGATGCCTTCAAGGACATCAGCAGCGCCGCGCTGATCCTGGCCAACGTGCCACTGGCGATGATCGGCGGCATTCTCGCCCTGTGGTTGACTGGGATTCCACTGTCGGTGTCGGCGGCGATCGGCTTCATCGCGTTGTTCGGGCAGGCGGTCTTGAACGGGGTGGTGATGCTCAGCCGCTTCGCCCAGCTGCGCGAGCAGGGCATGGACCTGCTGCAGTCGGTGGTGCAGGGCTCGCTGCAGCGCCTGCGCACGGTGCTGATGACCGCACTGCTGGCGATGTTCGGCCTGCTGCCGATGGCGACCTCGCATGCCATTGGCGCCGAGACCCAGAAGCCGCTGGCGGTGGTGGTGATCGGTGGCCTGCTGTCGGCGATGCTGCTGACCCTGCTGGTACTGCCCACGCTGTACTACTGGGTGCATCACCGCCGCGAGGCCCGCACGGGCTGACGGCGATATCCGGCTCTCCGCCCGGTAGAGGCCAACCTTGGTTGGCAGACGGCGAAGCGCCCACCAAGGTGGGCGACTACCGGTGTGCGATGGCCACGGCCTACACCATCCCGCCATTGGCGCGCAGGACCTGACCGTTGATCCACCCGCCATCGGCACCGGCCAGGAACGCCACCGCGCCGGCGATGTCCTCTGGCGTACCCAGTCGCTCCAGAGGGTTCATCTTCGCCAGCCGCTCGATCAGCTCCGGCGACTTTCCGTCCAGGAACAGGTCGGTGGCGGTCGGGCCGGGCGCCACTGCATTCACGGTGATGTTGCGCCCGCGCAGCTCCTTGCTGAGGATCGCGCCCATCGTCTCCACCGCCGCCTTGCTGGCTGCGTACACGCTGTAGTTCTCCAGTCTGATGCCGACCACGCTGGTGGACAGGGTGATCAGGCGGCCACCGTCGCGCACCCGTCGCGCGCTCTCGCGCAGCACGTTGAAGGCGCCTTTCAGGTTGATCCCGATCACCCTCTCGAACAGGGCGTCGTCGGTATCGGCCAATGGTGCCAGCTGCAACACGCCGGCACTGTTCACCACTACGTCTATACCGCCGAAGCGCGCCTCGATGGCATCGAACAGCTGCCGCACCGCCTGCGGATCGGCGACATCGGCCTGCAGCGCGATGGACGGCGCGCCGGCCGCGTTGAGTTCGGCCGCCAATGCTTCGGCGTCGTCGCGGCGGCCCGCATAGTTGATCGCGAGCGCGTGGCCATCGGCGGCCAGGCGGCGGGAGATGGCGGCGCCGATGCCACGGGAACCGCCGGTGACCAGGGCGACAGAGCGGGCGGGGGAGAGGGTCATGGTCGGTTCCAGCGGGCGCGCCGGAGTGGCGCAGGGCCATCTTCGCGACATTGCCTTTTCGGATAATCCTGCATAATCCGTCAACATCATCCGGACAGCCGAACAATGGATCGTTTCACGGCCATGCGCGCCTTCGTCCGTATCGTCGAGCGCCGCAGCTTCACCCGGGCCTCCGAGGACCTGGGCCTGCCGCGGGCCACGGTGACCGACGCGATCAAGGCGCTGGAACAGCGGCTGGGCGTGCGCCTGCTGCACCGGACCACCCGGCTGGTGGTGCCGACGCCGGAAGGCGAGGCCTTCTATGGCCGTTGCCTGCGCCTGATCGCCGACATGGACGATGCCGAGGCAGCGTTCCGTGATGCCCCGCCACGTGGCCCGTTGCGCATTGAAGTGCATGGCACGCTGGGCCGGCACCTGCTGTTTCCGCACCTGCCGGAGTTCCTGCAGCGCTACCCGGAGATCGAGCTGGACGTCAGTGAAGGCGACCGCTATGTCGACCTGCTGCGCGAAGGCGTGGATGCGGCGTTGCGGGTGGGGACGCTGGCCGACAGCGATCTGGCGGCGCGCCGGTTGACGATGCTGCGCGAGGTCACGGTGGCCGCTCCGGGTTATGTGCAGGCGCACGGCCTGCCCGATACCATTGAATCGCTGGAGCAAGGCCATCAGATGGTCGGCTACCGATCCACCGCCACTGGCCAGCTGATCCCCCTGGAGTTCCAACAGGCGGGACAGCTGCGCTACGTGCCGCTGCAGGCGCGGGTGCGTGTTTCCGGCGCGGATGCATTCCTTGGGGCCGCGTTGGCGGGCCTGGGCATCATCCAGGCGCCGCGCTACCGGATGGACCCGTATATCGCGCGCGGGCAGCTGGTTGAGCTGTTGCCCGAGACGCCGCCGACGCCAAGCCCGTTGAGCCTGGTCTACCCGCGCAACCGCACGCCGTCGCCACGCTTGCGGGTGTTCATCGACTGGGTGGCCGGGGTGTTCGAGCAGACCGGGGTTGCCGGCCAGCGGCCGGCACTACCGACCAGGGGCGCGCGCGCTGGGTAGTGCCGGCCGCTGGCCGGCAGCACCGAAGCAACGTTCCTGAGACGCTGCCATGGGCTGGCTGTGCAGGGTAGTGCCGGCCGCTGGCCGGCAACTGCAATGCGCTTGATGTACCGGGGTACCGGCCAGCGGCCGGCACTACCGGGCGGCGGCGCCCGGCAGCACCAGTTCGAACACGGTGCCGGTGTCATCCGACACAACACTCACACTACCGCCATGGGCCTGTGCAATCGCGCGGGTGATCGCCAGCCCCAGTCCGGCACCTTCGTGGCGGCCGCGCTCGCCGCGGTAGAAGCGATCGAACAGGCGCGGCAGCGCTTCGGCGGCAATCGGCGTGCCAAGGTTGTGCACGCTGACCCTGCACACGCCATCAGCCTCGAGCAGCCGCACCCGTACTTCGCTGCCCACGGCTGCGTGCTTCAACGCGTTGGACAGCAGGTTGGCGATCGCACGGTGCAGCATCAGGCGGTTGCCTTCCACGCTCGCCACACCGTCGCGGCGCAGGGTCAACTTCCGGTCCTCGGCCAGCAGGTCGTAGAACTCGAGCAGCGAATCCACCACCCCATCCAGCGCCACCGGCTCGCGTGAGGGAAGCGCGCCCGGCGCCTCGGCCTGCGCCAGGTACAGCAGGTCGCCCACGGTCTGCGCCAGCTGCTGCAGTTCTTCGGCACACGACGCCAGCGTCTCGCGGTAGGCCTCGTTGCTGCGCGGGTGCGCCAGCACCACCTGCACCTGGGTCAGCATGTTGGTGATCGGGGTGCGCAACTCGTGGGCGAGATCACCGGAGAACTCGGTCAGCCGCGCGAAGTCCTGCTGCAGGCGTGCCAGCATGCCGTTGAGGGTCTCCGCCAACTGCTCCAGTTCGGCCGGTGCACTGCGCGCGCTCAGGCGGCGCTGCAGGCGACCGGCGGTGATCTGCCTGGCCTCATCGGCCAGCGTGCGCAGCGGCCGTAGCGTACGCCGCACCACATAACCGCCGAGCAGGCTGCTGGCCACCGCGGCGCCGATGATCGCGATCGCCAGCAGGTGGCGAAAGCGCTGCAGGAAATCGGCATGGCGGTCGTCATCGATGGCCAGCAGGGTGACCAGCGGGCTGCCGTCGGCCAGGGTCTGGCGCAGGTGCAGGGCATGCATGCAGCGGCCATCGGCGAGGATCCAGTCGTGCCGCCGTGGCGCGGCGTCGATCGGCTGGCCGCGTGCATGCTCGCGCAGCAGCGCCGGTGCGGTCGAGAACAGCACCGCGCCACGCCCATCAACAACGTGGAAGGCGATTTCCGGATGATGGCCCAGCGCCTCTGCCAAGCGCTTCGCGCGTGTGGACGCAGGTCCGTTATCGGCGAGGTCACGGATCAACGCGACCTTGTTTTCCAGTTCGACGAAGTCCTGGGCGACCAGGTCGTGGCGGGCACTGACATAGATCGCCACGCCCAACGCGGCCAGCACCAGCGTGGCCACGATGGCGAACAGCAGCGTCAGCCGCACCGCGATGGAACGGCGCAGGCTCATCCGCTGTGCACTGCACCGTCGTCCGGCGCCTCCAGCACATAGCCCATGCCGCGCACGGTGACGATCAGCTTGGCATCGAAGTCATCGTCGATCTTCGCGCGCAGGCGGCGGATCGCCACGTCGATCACGTTGGTGTCGCTGTCGAAATTCATGTCCCACACCTGCGAAGCGATCAACGAGCGCGGCAGCACTTCGCCACGTCGGCGCGCCAGCAGCTCCAGCAGGGTGTATTCCTTCTGGCTGAGGGTGATGCGCTGGCCGCCGCGTTCAACCCGGCGGCGCAGGGTGTCCACCACCAGGTCGGCGATGACGATGCGCTCGGCCTGCGGCTGCGCCTGGCCGCGACGCAGCAGGGTGCGTACCCGCGCCAGCAGCTCGGCGAAGGCGAATGGCTTGGCCAGGTAGTCGTCGGCGCCCAGCTCAAGGCCCTGCACGCGGTCGGCGATGCTGCTGCGCGCGGTCAGGAACAGTACCGGCACCTGCCAGCCGGCCTCGCGCAGCCGCGACAGCACGTTCCAGCCATCCAGGCCGGGCAGCATCACGTCGAGGATGACCAGCTGGTACTCGCCGCTGCCGGCCAGGTGCAGCCCGTCGACGCCGTTGCAGGCGAGATCGACCACGTAGCCGGCCTCGATCAGCCCCTGGCGCAGGTAGTTGCCGGTCTTGGGTTCGTCTTCGACGATCAGCAGTTTCATGATGCGCCCATCATCGCAGCTTGGGCCCGTACCGGAACGGATTGATCATGCCAGTGGGTCCAGCGTGCCAAGCACCGCGACGCAGGCCAGCACCAGCAGCGCCAGCAGCGATTCGCAGGCCAGGCTTTGGCGGAGCGAGCGCAGCGGCCTGGGTTGCCAGCCGCCACGGATGGAGACCGCCAGCGCCGGCACCAGCCGCCAGCGATGCAGCGCGGCCAGGCCCAGCATGCCACCGACCAGGGCGAGTTTGAGCAGCAGCCAGCGTCCGTGCGCGGCGCCGGTCAGGGTCTGTATGGAACCGCCGAGATCGACATAGGTATAGGTGCCGGTCATCGCCAACAGGGCGACGATGATCGTGCCAGGCACGGCGAAGCAGTGCGCGGCCTGCCACAGTTCGCGGGTACGTTCGCGCAGGCGCAGGCCCTGTGGACGCAGCGCCAGCTGCAGGATGGCGGCGATCGCGCCGACCCAGGCGCCGGCGGCGAGCAGATGCACGATGCCGGCCGTCAGCCGCAAGGTGCCGCCGAATCCATCACCGGCGGCGGCATGCCCGTTCCAGGACAGGCTGGCCAGGGCGGTGGCGGACAACGCGAGCAGCGCCAGGCGGCGCAGGCCCCGCAGCGGCGTAACGGATGCCAGCAGGGGCAGCATCGCCAGCACTGCCACGGTGCGCAGCAGGCCGGCCTTACCCACCGGCGTGCCGGTGAGGAACCAGTGCGCCGTTGCTGGGTCGATGTCGGCTGCCGGGATGCCAAGCACGCCGGACAACCGGTTTACTGCATCGATGACGACCAGGATGAGCGCAACCACGGCGAGCGTCAGCGAGATGCTGCGCGGCAGTCCGGGGCGGACGAACAGCAGCCGCCCGAACAGCAGCATCAGCACCAGGTACAGCGCCAGCCGCAGCGCATACGGCGAGAGCTCGGCCACGGCGGCGACCTTACTTCACGGTGAAGCGGTAGTTGCCGGTGATCGGGTGGCTGTCCTGGCCGACCGCGCGCCATTGCAGTGCGTAGCTGCCGGCGGGCAGCGGCTTGGCGAAGCGCGCACGCAGCGTGTGCCCATCTTCGGAGAGGTCCTGCGCGGTGGTGGGCATGGCCATCTTCATGCGGCCATGGTCCATGCTCAGTTCGATGCGGGTGGCACGCGGCATCACCTTCTCACTGAACTGCAGCGTGATCTCGGTCGCCGGGGCTATGGTGGCGTCGGCGGCCGGCGTCGAACGCACCAGGCTGGGATGGGCCAGGGCCAGCGGCGCAACCGCGAGGCCAGACAGGAGAAGCGCGAGGGTGGCAGAGCGGCGAAGGGAACGGGTCATGCGCGGGACACCTGTGGAAGAAGTGGCCCTCAGGGTGGAGGGCAGCGCCTTTCGCTGCCCTGACCCGAACATTACCGATCTGTAATGTTCCGTCCACTCACCGGTGGTGCCGGCAGCTGGCCAGCGTCACAGTGCTGCCAACGGCCCTTGCATGCGATGGAAACTGCCATCGGTGGCGGTGAACCAGGCCAGCGAACGCCCGCCGACGAAGTCATCGACATGCACGACCGTTGCGCCATCGGCTTCCTGCCACGAAAGGGCATAGACCCCTTCGCTGATCTGCTGCCACTCGCAGGCGGCTTCGCCCTGCGCACCGGCATAGGCGCCGGAGAGGATGGCGTACTGCACGTGGCGGCCATCGGCGCTGTAGACATTGTCGGCGGCCAGGCCGTCATAGCTGACGCGGAAGCGGCGGCCGGCGAACAACGGCAAGGCGGGAGCTGTGTTCATCGGATCGCCACCGGATTGATGTTGACCTGGGTCGAGCCGACGTAGAGGGGCTGGCCGAGCACGAACAGGAATTCCCAGGCCTTGTCGCGCACCAGGGCACGGCTGTCGATCAGCTCCAGGTTGTAGATGCCGCGCTTGGCCAGCATGTACTGGTTGATCGGGAACTCCTCGGCACCGTTCGGGTTCGGGTAGACCTCCGAGGCCCAGGTGTCGCCACCGAAGGCGACGATGCCCTGGTCGGCCAGCCACTTCGCGGCCTCCATGCCGATACCCGGCTCCACTTCCAGGAACTGCGTGTTGTCCTTGCCGATCAGTTCCAGCCAACCGGTGTTGAACAGCACCACGTCGCCCTTGCGCAGGCTCAGTCCCTGCTTCTTCAGCACGGCCTGGATGTCGGCCACGGTGAACTCGGTGCCGCCGGGCACGATCGCCTTGCCGTAGTACGCGGTCATGTCCAGCACGACGCCGCGGGTGACCATCGGCGGTACCTTCTCGACGCCGAGCTTGCGCACACCGTCCACGGTGACGAAGTCGGCGGCCTTGTTGCCGTTGTAGTAGACGTTGTCGATGCCGATATGGCCGATGCCGTTGAGCTGGGTGCCAACGCCGGTCCAGGCGTTCACCAGTTCATCGTTGAAGGTGAACTTGTTGGGGCCCAGCGACTTGCCGGCCTGCTGGCCGACCTGCACGTTGTACAGGCGGAAGCTGCGGTGGCGGAACGCGGGCAGGTTCTTGTCCACCGGCACCGCCAGCGGATAGGTCTTGCCGGTCCTGACCAGCGAGACCGCGTGCTTGACCACGTCAGCGGTGAGCAGGTTGGCCGCGCCGATCTCGTCGTTGGCGCCGTAGGCAGAGGGATACCACTCCTCGGCGGTGGCCTGGAAGGACAGCGGCAGGGTGGCCAGCGCAAGCGCGGCCAGGGTCTTCATCTTCATGGCAAAGCTCCGGTAACTGTCAGGCCGTCGCGGTGGCGCCGGCATGGGCCGGGAAGTGCGGCAGCACGTACTCGGCGATTTCGTGGAAGGTTTCGGCCAACGGCCGTTCGTTGCGGCGGAACTGCAGGCCGATGTGGTCGACACCGGCCGCCTGCATGGCGTGCAGCTCGGCCAGCAGGGCGTTGCGGCCGCCACGCAGGCCGAAGCGCCAGCGCTGCAGGGGGGCGTCGGCATCGTCCACCAGGTCCAGGTGGATGAAGCTGGCATAGGGCTTGTTGCCGGCCACGGCGCGCCAGGCCGCCACGCGTTGTACATGGTCCTGCGGCGTGCCCGGGTAGGCCAGGCAACCGTCCATGTGCTGGCCGATCCATGCTGGTTGCTGTTGGGCCAGGCCGGCCACGAACAACGGCAGGGCCGGGCCATCGGCGGGCAGCACGTCCAGGCCCTGCGGCAGGTGCGCGGCGGCGCCTTCGCGCAGCAATGCGATCTGCGCGCGGAAACGGCTGCCACGGCTGTCGAAGTCGCGACCGAACAGCGGGTACTCCACCGGGCGGTCGCCACTGGCCACGCCCAGCAACAGGCGGTCGCCGCTCAGCCGCTGCACGCTGCGCGCCGACTTCAGGGTCAGCAACGGCTCACGGATCGGCAGCACCACCGCACCGGTGCCCAGCAGGATGTCATTGGTGATGCCGGCCAGGTAGCCGAGGTAACTGAATACCTCGAACACCTGCGCCGCATCGCCGAAGGCCGGATCGTACACCGGCACGTCGCGTACCCACAGCACACGGAAGCCGAGGCGGTCGGCCAACCGTGCCAGTTCCGCATGGCGCTGCAGGTCCGGTTCACCGGGCAGGCGTCGCGCGGCGCGTCGTGCCTGTTCGCCCAGCGGCGTCCAGTCATTGTCCAGCGGTGCTTCGATGCCGATGCTGAAGCCACCGGCCTGCAGCCGCGCCAACGCACTGCCCATGGCCAGGCTCCTCAGTCCCAGGCCGGGGCCAGGCCCGGCGGATCGACTTCGCGGCCGTTGCGGTCAAGCGCAGCGATCGCGGCCATGTCATCGGCATCCAGGTGCAGGTCCTGGGCGAGCAGGTTGCTGGCCAGGTTCTCGCGCTTGGTCGAGGACGGAATGACCGAGTAACCCCGCTGCAGCGCCCACGCCAGCGCGACCTGGGCCACGGTGGCCTGGTGCTTGTCGGCGATGGCGGCCAGCACCGGATCCTTCAGTACCTTGCCGTAGGCCAGGGTCATGTAGGAGGTCACGGTGATGCCCTGGTCCTGCAGGAAGGCGGTCAGTGCCGGGTTCTGCAGGTAGGGGCTCAGTTCGATCTGGTTGGTGGCGATCTCGCCGGCACCGACCACCTCGATGGCCTGCCGGGTCAGCTCGATGTTGAAGTTGGACACACCGATCTGGCGGGTCAGGCCCAGCGTCTTGGCTTCGGCCAGCGCGGTCATGTACTCGCGCAGTTCAACGCCATTGCCCGGCGCCGGCCAGTGGATCAGCAGCAGGTCGACGTAGTCGGTGCGCAGCTTGGCCAGGCTGTCGCGCAGGCTCGGGATCAGCTTGTCGGCAGCGTAGTTGTCCACCCAGATCTTGGTGGTCAGGAACAGCTGGTCGCGCGGAACGCCGGATTCGGCGATGGCCTGGCCGACTTCGGCTTCGTTGCCATAGATCTGCGCGGTATCGACCGCACGGTAGCCAACCTCGAGGGCGTTGCGCACCGAGTCGATGACGGTCTGGCCGGTCAGGCGGAAGGTGCCGACGCCAAAGGAAGGAACGCTCATGATGGACTCCAGGGACTTCGTTGAGAGCCGGTGGGCTCGGGACAGGGCGAAGTGTGGGCGCTTTACATTTGTTGATTAAGCCGTGTATACGGGAAACGCTTTTGCGCCGAGGTAAAAAATGAAAACCACCCTGGATGAGCTGAAGGCCTTCGTGGCCGTGGTCGACAGTGGTTCGATCACGGCGGCGGCCGAGGCGCTGGAACTGACCATCTCGGCCACCAGCCGCACCCTGGCGCGGCTGGAGGACAAGCTGCAGACCACGCTGCTGCGACGGACCACGCGGCGGCTGGAACTGACCGAGGAAGGCGCGGCGTTCCTGGAGTACGCGCGTACGATCCTGGCCACGGTGGACGAGGCCGAGGAACAGATGGCCGCGCGGCGGCTGCAGCCGGTCGGGCGCCTGCGCGTGGACGCCGCCACGCCGTTCATGCTGCACGTGATCGTGCCGCTGCTTGAGGGGTTCCGTGAGCGCTACCCGCAGGTGGAGCTGGAGCTGAATTCCAATGAAGGCATCACCGACCTGATCGAGAAGCGCACCGACGTAGCATTCCGCATTGGCGTGCTGCGCGACTCGACCCTGCATGCGCGGCCGATCGGCCACAGCCGCATCCGGGTGGTGGCCAGCCCCGAATACCTGCGCCGCCAGGGAACGCCCACGCGCGTGGAGCAGCTGCGTGAGCACGACCTGCTGGGCTTCACCCAGCCCAGTTCGTTGAACGAATGGCCGCTGCAGGATGCCGATGGCGGGCCTTTCGTGATCGAGCCGGCCATCGCTTCATCCAGTGGCGAGACACTGCGGCAGATGGCGGTAGCCGGGCTGGGCATCGCCTGCCTGTCTGATTTCCTGACCCGCCAGGACCGGCGTGATGGCCGCCTGGTGCAACTGTTCGCCAGGCAGACGCAGGAAGTGCGGCAGCCGATCAACGCGGTGTACTACCGCAACACCGCGCTGGCCGCCCGCATCACCTGTTTCGTCGACCACGTGACGCAGACGCTCGGCCAGCGTCCGTTTGACGAATAGAGATCGGTAGAGCCGGCCGCTGGCCGGCTTTTCCCCTCCTGCCGGATCACAGCAGCTGCCGGCCAGCGGCCGGCACTACCGACTGTGTATCACCTGTTGCGTGGCCCATGCATGGATAGGTAGAGCCGGCCGCTGGCCGGCTGCCGGGTCCTTGGGGCTGCCGGCCAGCGGCCGGCACTACCAAATGCGTATCACCTGATGCGTGGCCCATGTACGGATGGGTAGAGCCGGCCGCTGGCCGGCTGCCGGGTCCCCGGGGCTGCCGACCCGCGGCCGGTGTCAGCGGGTGCGCAGCGCGCGCCGGTTGCCGATGTGCGCGCATGCCAGCAGCACGCCACCGCTGGCTGTCGCCACGCCATGCCAGAGCAGCGATTCCTTCAGCGGCAGATACAGCGAGGCCGACAGCAGCAGGATGGCGCCGGCGCAGGCCAGCCGCACCGGCCGCCAGCGCCCGTGCCGGTGCACCCCGGCCGAGGTACTCGCCAAGGCCAGCGACGAGGCCAGCAGCGCGAACAGCCATTCCCAGCGCGACATCATCAACAGCAATGTCATCGCGCCATGGCCGGGATGCTGGAACGAGCGCAGCGCCATCATCGCGGCCGGCACGAAGGCCAGCAGCAGGGGCAGGGCGATGCAATGGGCGGCGCAGGCCATGGACAGCCAGGCACCGGCAAGATCGAAGCGGGGGTGCCAGCGTGCCGAAGTTGGCGGCTGGGCCAGGGCCCTTGCGGGCGTCGTGGGGATGTGGTCCATAATGTTACATAGTAACAATTGGAGCCTCCCCCATGAAGCGTTCTGCTGCTCTTTTCCTGCTGCTGGCTGCCAGTGCCGCGCAGGCCCATGACATCCGCCAGCACGCACCGCACGTGCACGGCCAGGCGACCGTCGATGTTGCGCTTGACCAGCAGACGCTGGAGTTCGCCCTGCAGGCCCCCGGCATCGGCATCCTCGATTACGAGCGACCGCCGGCCAATGCAGCCGAGCAGGCCGCGCTGGCACGGGCTACGACAGTGCTGAAGGGCGGCAGCTGGGTCACCTTGCCCACCGCTGCGGGCTGCCGTCTGGCCACCGGTAAAGCCGATGCAGAGGGCTTCGACGCGGCGGCCGCCGCGCCGCCGCCGGGACAGCACCGGCACGCAGGCTTCAGCGCAACGCTGCAGTACCACTGTGCCAAACCTGCCGCGCTGCGCGCCATCGTCGTGCGCCTGCCCGTACTATTCCCCGGCCTGCACGAAGTCATCGTCAACAGCGCAACCGCCAATGGCCAGAACCGCAGCGTGCTGACGCCCGACAACCTGCGCGTGGTGCTGGCACCGTGAGCGCGGCACCGGTGATCTCGCTGGAAGACGTGCAGTTCGGCTACGGCATGCAGCGGGTGCTGGACATCCCGCGGTTATGGGTCGAGCAGGGCAGCAGCGTGTTGCTGCGCGGAATCAGCGGTGGCGGCAAAAGCACCCTGCTGGGCCTGCTGGCAGGCGTGCTGCTGCCCGGCAAGGGCCGTGTCGAGGTGGCCGGCCAGGCGCTGCAGGACATGGGAGGCGCGGCGCGGGATCGCTTCCGCGCCGACCAGCTGGGCGTGATCTTCCAGCAGTTCAACCTGCTGCCGTTCCTCAGCGTGCGCGACAACATCGCGCTGGGCCTGCGCTTTTCGCGCCTGCGCAGCGCGCGCATCAGTGGGCCGTTGGATGCCGAGATCGCCCGCCTGCTGCAGGCCCTGCAGCTCAACCCTGAGCTTATGCAGCGGCGCGCAGGTACGCTCAGTGTTGGCCAGCGACAACGCGTGGCGGCAGCACGTGCCCTGATCGGTCGTCCGGCATTGCTGCTGGCCGATGAGCCCACCTCGGCGCTTGACCGTGAAGCGGCAACCGCGTTCCTGAAGCTGATGTCCGCGCAGTGCCAGGCGGCCGGCACCACGGTGCTGGTGGTCAGCCATGACGACAGCCTGCAGCCGTTGTTCGACCGCACGATTGCCCTGTCTCAGATCAACCAGGCAGGTGCCGGCCATGCTTGAGCTTGCCTGGGCCAGCCTGCGCAGCCGTGCGTTGAGCGTGGGCCTGACCGTGCTGGTCATCACCCTCAGCGTGGTGCTGTTGCTGGGCGTCGAGCGCGTGCGCACGCAGGCACACGAAGGCTTCGCCAGCACGGTGTCGGGCACCGACCTGATCGTCGGTGCGCGTTCGGGGCCGGTGAACCTGCTGCTGTACTCGGTGTTCCATATCGGTGACCCGACCAACAACGTGTCCTGGCAGTCCTACCAGGAGCTGTCCGCGTTGCCGCAGGTGAAGTGGGCGGTGCCACTTTCGCTGGGCGATTCCTGGCGCGGCTACCGCGTGGTCGGTACCAGCGATGGCTATTTCGAGCACTACCGCTATGGCGCCGGGCACGCGCTTGCGTTCGCGGACGGACGGCCGTTCGATGATCTGTATGACGTGGTGATCGGTGCCGAGGTGGCGCGCGCGCAGAAGGTCGGCCTCGGTGACCAGATCGTGCTGGCACACGGCACCGGCGCGGTCACGCTGGCCACGCATGCCGACAAGCCATTCCGTGTTGCCGGCATCCTGCAGCGCACCGGCACGCCGGTGGATTCGTCGCTGCTGGTTTCGCTGCCGGCGATCGAAGCGATCCATGTCGACTGGCGATCGGGCGTGCAGCTGCGCAGCCAGCGCGTCAGCGCCGAGCAGGCGCGCCACCTGGACCTGACTCCGACCAGCATCACCGCCTTCATGCTCGGACTGAATTCGCGCATCGCCACGTTCTCGGTACAGCGCAGGATCAACGAGTATCCGGACGAGGCGATGCTGGCGATCCTGCCCGGCGTGACCCTGCAGCAGCTGTGGCAGTCACTGGGCACCGCCGAGCGGGCGTTGCAGCTGATCAGTGCGATGGTGGTACTGCTGGGCATGGTCTCGCTGGTGGCGCTGCTGGTCTCGACCCTGCAGGAGCGGCGGCGTGAGATGGCCATCCTGCGTGCCACCGGCGCGCGACCGGGTTACATCGCTGGCCTGCTGGTGGTGGAGGCGGTGGCGACCAGTGCGGTGGCCTGCGTGCTGGCGCTGGTGCTTCTGGTGGCCGCCAGCGTTGCGGGGCGCGGCTGGGCCCTGGCCAACTTTGGCCTGTCGATCACCCATGTCTGGCCGGACGGCCGCGAGCTGGCCTGGGTGGCAGGCGTGCTGGCGATCAGCGCGGTGGCCGGGCTGGTCCCGGCGTTGCTCGCTTACCGGCGCACCTTGGCCGATGGCCTTTCACCGGGAGGCTGAGCATGCGCTGGATGCTGTCGCTGCCGATGGTACTGGCCCTGGTTGCCTGCGAGCGGCCGGTGGATACCGGTGTGCAGGCCCTGCCACCCGCGCCGGTTGTCGACCGCGCTGACGCTGCGGATGCGGCAGAGCAGGAGCTGGACTGGCTGCAGATGATGCCCAAGGACGAGCTGGCCGCGCTGGAACGCGGCGAGGGCCCGGAAGTCGAACACAACGGCAACCGGCGCATGCCGCAGTTCGGCACCTTCCGCACCGTGGACACGGTGCTGCAGCGGCCGGTGCGCCTGCCGGGCTACGTGGTACCACTGGCCAACGCGCAGGACGGGCGGCTGACCGAATTCCTGTTCGTGCCGTACTACGGCGCCTGCATCCATGTGCCACCACCGCCGCCGAACCAGATCGTGCACGTGGTGCTGCCGCGCCCGATCGACATGCCTGACATGTATTCGCCGTTCTTCCTGGCCGGCACCTTGCATGCCGAACGCTTGGACGACGATCTGGCCGGTTCGGCCTACACCATGCGTGACGCACAGCTGAGGCCGTATGAACCGTAGTCACCTGTTGCTGGCGTTGGGATGCCTGTGGTTGGCGGGCTGCACGGCGCCTGGCGGCGATGCGGTGGGGGTCACGCCGCAGGACAAACCGGCGCCCTCCGCCACGGCCGAAGCCCCCATCGACCGTTGGGACGCGTTGCGACCCGACGAGGTCACCTACCAGCGCCCACCCCCGCAGATCGGCCTGTCACGCAATGGCATGGACGGCGTGGGTGGCCTGATCGACGACACCGGCTCGGGCACGCCACCGGGGCTGGAGATCGACCATTCCAGCCCGGATCGCGCCAAGCAGTTCGGCTCTTCGCGGGTGGTCGATGCTGTCGATGGTCGCACGGTGGATCTGGATGGCTACGTGGTACCGCTCGGCACCAACGATGCAGGATTGGTGGATGAACTGCTGTTCGTGCCGTTCTACGGCGCGTGCATCCACGTGCCGCCACCGCCGCCGAACCAGATCATCCACGTGACCCTAGGCACGCCGATCGCGCTGGGCGATCTCTGGGATCCATACCGGCTTGCCGGCCGCCTGCAGGTGAAGCGTTTCGACGCGGACATCGCCAGCGCGTCCTACGATGCCGCTGCGGCCACGCTGACGGCGATCCGCAACTGATGCGCAGGCGATGGATCATGGCTGCCGGGGTGCTGCTGGGCGCGGTGGTGCTGCTGTGGTGGCAGCGGCAGCGCGCACCCATCGCGCCGCCTGCGGTCGCGTTTCCGGCGCCGACGTCCAATGCCAGCCAGCGCATCGAACAGCGCCTGGGTGACGACCACGCATTCCGCAACGACGTGCTGTTCCTGCTTGCGGCAACAGTGCGCGACCGCTGCCAGCCAGCGCAGGCGGGACTGCTGGCGCGCATGGCCAATCGTGCATCGCTGCCGGTGCTGGCGGCAGTCAGCGCGGTGACCCGGCAGGATCCATCGCTGGACCGGCCGATCTACCAGTACATCCAGCACCGCGCCGATGCGACGCAGTGCGGGCAGCCGCTGCAGATGCCGTTGGCCGGTGGGCGCAGCATGGCGGTGGATATCGAACAGTACGCGCGCACGTTCCCGGACAGCTACTTCGACCCGCAACGCAGCAGCGAACCGCGGGATTTCGGTGGACTGCCGCTGCAGCAGCGCGCCGGCAACGCCTGCAACAGCGTGGTGTACTCGGTGCTGCCGCTGGGTGGCACCGACTGGCGGTGCAGCAGCCTGCGCGCGAATGCCCGTGTGCGCGTGCGCGGCCTGTGCGAGGACGAACTGCGGCGCCAGCATGGTGACATTGGTGGCGAGCTGGACGCCGCCGTAGGGCAGGGGATGCAGGCGGCGGTGGTATCGGCCATCGCCGCGCTGCCGGAAGACTGCCGGTGAGCGTCTAGCAGTAGAGCCAGGCCACGCCTGGCTGGCGGTTCCGACGAGCAGGCTCGCCTCTACAAAAGCTGAATCGGCTGGCTCTCAAGGTCAGAACTATACAGGACATCCTGTATAGTTATGATCGTACTCCACCCCCATCAGGTTCTCCCATGGCTTTGTCCCAGCCCTTGGCCGGTGCTCCGGCCCTGTCGCGTGCCCGTCGCTGGGCACTGTTGTTCACCGTCGCCGCCGGCCTGCTGCTGGTCACGCTCGACAACTCCGTGCTCTACACCGCGCTGCCGACGCTGACCGAGGAACTCTCGGCCAGTGCCGGACAGGCGCTGTGGATCATCAACGCCTATCCGCTGGTGATGGCCGGCCTGCTGCTGGGTGCGGGCACGCTGGGCGACCGCATCGGCCATCGCCGCATGTTCCTGATCGGCCTGGTGGTGTTCGGCGTCGCCTCGCTGGCAGCGGCGTTCGCCGACACCGCAGCGCAGCTGATTGCCGCACGCGCGTTCCTGGCGATCGGCGCGGCCGCGATGATGCCGGCCACGCTGGCGCTGATCGGCCTGAGCTTCCACGAAGAGCGCGAACGCAACATCGCCATCGCGATCTGGGGTTCGGTGGCCATCGTCGGTGCGGCGCTCGGCCCGATCATTGGCGGCTGGCTGCTGCAGCACTTCTGGTGGGGCTCGGTGTTCCTGATCAACGTGCCGGTGGTGGTGGTCGCGTTCGTGGCCACGCTGCTGCTGGCGCCGGAAGGACAGCGCGACACCTCGCGGCCATGGGACCTTGTGTCCTCGGTGCTGGCATTGGCGGCACTGTCCGGCCTGGTGCTGGCGATCAAGTCGCTGATCGCTACGCCGCCGTCGTATGCGCTGGGCGCGGGCGCGCTGCTGTTGGCCGTCATCAGCGGCGCGGCGTTCGCGCGCCGCCAGCAACAGCTGCCGTACCCGCTGCTGGACTTCGCGATCTTCCGCAACCCGGCGTTCCTGGCCGGCACGCTGTCGGCGGTGTTCACCCTGTTCGCGATGGCCGGCCTGCAGCTGGTCACCACCCAGCGCTTCCAGCTGGTTGCAGGCTTCACGCCGCTGCAGGCGGGCCTGCTGGTCTCGGTGGCGGCAATGGGCAGCCTTCCGAGCGCGCTGCTGGGCGGCAGCATCCTGCACCGGGTGGGCCTGCGCCCGCTGATCTGTGGTGGCCTGGCCGCAGGTGCGCTGGGCGTCGGCGTGGTGGCGTTCGGCTTTCCGCACGGCCTTGGCTGGGTGGTGGCTGGTATGGCCATCACCGGCTTCGGCATGGGTTCGGCCATCTCGGTGGCATCCACCGCCATCCTCAACAATGTGCCGGCACACCGCGCAGGCATGGCCTCGTCGGTCGAAGAGGTGTCCTACGAATTCGGCGGCCTGCTGGCGGTGGCGATGCTGGGCAGCCTGAGCGCCGCGATGTACAGCGCGTTCCTGCCGGTCTCGGCCGATATGCCGGTGCTCGCCCGCGGGGGGTTCACCCAGGCGCTGCATGTCGCGCGCGAGAGCGGGCAGGGTGAGTGGTTCGCACTGGCTGCGGCCGCATATGACCGTGGCTACCAGATCGTGCTGCTGGTGATCACCGTAGTGCTGGCGCTGGGCGCGACGATCCTGGCGCGCCTGCTGCGCGGCCGCGTTGGCAGCCGCGAAGGTGCGGCCGATCGCGTAAAATGAAGCGATGAGAACCAGCAAGCGCGACCGCATCCTCGACGCCGCCGTCAACGTGATCAATCGTGATGGCGTGCGAGCGGTGACCTTCGAGTCGGTGGCGGCCGAGGCCAAGCTGACCCGCGGCGGCCTGCTGTACCACTTCCCGTCGCGCGAGGCGCTGCTGCGCGGCATCGACGAGCACCTGGTGCATGCCTGGGAAACGTCGATGGAAACGCTGCTGGGCAAGCGCGCGGATGAAGCGACGGCACTGGAGCGCTACCAGACCTTCGTGCGTGTCTCGGCGCAGAGTGCCACCCGTGCCGAACTGATGTTCATGCTCGAATCGGCGGACCCGGACGCCGATGAGCGTCCGTGGGGACCGGCGGTGCGGCGCTGGGCACCATCCGCGCCGGAGGCCGGGAATGTCGATCCGACGACGCTCGACAATTTCGTGGCGCGACTGGCCGCCGATGGCCTGTGGATCTACGAGGCGATGTACGAAGGCCAGCTGGACGAAGGCGTGCGCGCCCGTGTTGCCGAGCGCATCGCCGGGTTGTTGGCGAAGTCTGACGGAACCTCCAGTTGAGCGGCCAGCCGGCGCGCAGACATCGCCCGTGGTAGAGCCGACCGTTAGTCGGCTGCCCTTCGGTCAGGCCACGAAAATGCCGCTTCGGTAGAGTCGACTGTCAGTCGACTGCTCTTCGGTCAGACAACGAAAACCCCGCGCTTCGCGCGTTAGTCGACTGACAGTCGACTCTACCCCTCGCGCGTCTGCCCAGTCTGGCCCCCAGCCGCTTGCGGAACGCCTTCGACAGCGAGCAGACATCACCCGTGGTAGAGCCGACCGCTGGTCGGCTGCCCTTCGGTCAGGCCACGAAAATGCGCTTCGGTAGAGTCGACTGTCAGTCGACTGCCCTTCGGTCAGACAACGAAAATCCCGCGCTTCGCGCGCTAGTCGACTGACAGTCAACTCTACCCCTCGCGCGTCTACCCAGCCTGCGCGACGCTCGCGACCAGCCACGCCCTCGGCGACGCTCCCAGCCGCTTGCGGAACGCCTTCGACAGGGAGGCGGTATCGGCAAACCCCAGCTCGATCGCCACTTGCTTGACCGCCACGCCTGCCCGCAGCTGCGCGCAGGCCAAGCTCAGCCGCCAGTCCAGCAGATAAGCGGCCGGCGTCGCCTGCATCACCTCCTTGAACACGGCCGCGAACGCGCTGCGCGACATGCCGGCAGTCGCAGCCATGCGCGGCAGCGTCCATTCGTCCTGCGGCGCCTGGTGCATCGCCACCAGCGTACGGGCCAGCCGCGCATCGGACAGCCCGCGCATCAGCCCATGGCTGACGCCCGCCGCTTCCGGGTGGTCCACCACCCAGCGCAGGATCTGGATCAGCGCCACCTCGAACAGGCGGTTGGTCAGTAGCCGGGAACCGCAGCGCTGGCGATCGGCCTCGGCGAACAGCAGGTGCAGGGTGTCATCCAGTTCGCCGATCGCCGCCAGCGGCACCACCATCACCGGTGGCAGCGACTGCACGATCGGATTGCGCGCGCCGCCATCGAAGTCCAGCGTGGCGCAGGTGAAATCCGGGCCATCCAGCGGTGCGTTGAAGAACACATGGTGCAGCGGCTGCGGATACAGCAGCAGGCTGGGTGTGTCGATCTTCAACCGGGGCAGCGCGATATCGCCTCCGGGATGACGGACCTCCATTTCACCCTGGCGCAGGATGTGCAGGAAGGCACGACCGGGCTGCGGTTCGAAGACGTGGCGCCCGCACAGCGGACCGCTGTGGAACAGCGCGGCCTGCACCCGGAAGCGTTCCAGCAGGGAGGAGAGGCGGTCGGGCGCGGAAGTGTCGGCGGACACGTTCATGGATGAATGGACAACATATGTGGTTTATTGCGCCTGATTCGTCCATGGAGTCTACCTAGGATGAGCGGGTCGTCCAATCCCGGGCGCTTTCCCAAGGAGATCCACCATGTCCCGTGTCCCCCTGATCGATGCCGCCAATACCACCGCCGACCGTCAGGCCCTGCTGGGCCAGGTCCACGCCGCCTTCGGCGCCACCCCGGCCATGTTCCGTGCCGTGGCCAATTCGCCGGCCGCGCTGCAGAGCATGTGGGGTTCGTTCGGCGCGCTGGGCGGCGGTCGCCTGTCGCCGCTGCTGGGCGAGCAGATCGCCGTGGCCATTGCCAACCGCAATGCCTGCGAGTACTGCCTGGCCGCGCACACCGCGCTGGGCCGCAAGGCCGGCGCCAGCGGCGAGCAGATGGCCGCAGCGCAGATCGGCCAGTCCAGCGATCCGGCCACCTCGGCGGCATTGGACTTCGTGCTGAAGGTGGTCGATCAACGAGCGCAGATTGCCGATGGCGATGTGCAGGCGTTGCGTGCGGCTGGCTTCGATGATGAGCAGATCGTTGAGATCCTCGCCCACGTCGCGCTCAACCTGTTCACCAACTACGTCAACGTAGCATTCGACGTCCCGGTGGACTTCCCGAAGGTCGCGCTGCGCTGAGATCTGGCCTGGCCCGGATGGCAGTGGTCGCCCGGGCAGGTCTGAATGGAGCCGACGGGGTAGAGTCGACTGTCAGTCGACTATCGCGCGCAGCGCGGGGTTTTCGGGGGGGCTGAACGAAGAGCAGTCGACTGACAGTCGATTCTACAACGCAGCGTTTGACGTGCCGGTGGACTTCCCGAAGGTCGCGCTGCGCTGAGATCTGGCCTGGCCCGGGTGGCAGTGGTCGCCCGGGCCGGTCTGATTGGAGCCGACCGGGTAGAGTCGACTGTCAGTCGACTATCGCGCGCAGCGCGGGGTTTTCGGGGAGGCTGAACGAAGAGCAGTCGATTGACAGTCGACTCTACAACGCAGCGTTTGACGTGCCGGTGGACTTCCCGAAGGTCGCGCTGCGCTGAGATCTGGCCTGGCCCGGGTGGCAGTGGTCGCCCGGGCCGGTCTGAATGGAGCCGACCGGGTAGAGTCGACTGTCAGTCGACTATCGCGCGCAGCGCGGGGTTTTCGGGGGCTGAACGAAGAGCAGTCGACTGACAGTCGACTCTACAACGCAGCGTTCGACGTGCCGGTGGACTTCCCGAAGGTGGCGCTGCGCTGAGATCTGGCCTGGCCCGGGTGGCAGCGGGCCGCGCGGGCAGGTCTGAATGGAGCCGACCGGGTAGAGTCGACTGTCAGTCGACTATCGCGCGCAGCGCGGGGTTTTCGGGGAGGCTGAACGAAGAGCAGTCGACTGACAGTCGACTCTACAACGCAGCGTTTGACGTGCCGGTGGACTTCCCGAAGGTCGCGCTGCGCTGAGATCTGGCCTGGCCCGGGTGGCAGTGGTCGCCCGGGCCGGTCTGAATGGAGCCGACGGGGTAGAGTCGACTGTCAGTCGACTATCGCGCGCAGCGCGGGGTTTTCGGGGCTACTTGTCGTCTGCCTGCAGCCGCTCGGGATGGGTATACACATTGAACCCGCTTTCCCGTGCGAACCCGACCAGGCACAGGCCGGCACTGCGGGCCAGGTCGATCGCCAGCGCGGTCGGCGCCGAAACCGCCGCCAGCACGCTGGCTCCCGCACGCGCTGCCTTGCTCACCATTTCGTAGCTGGCGCGGCTGGAAATCACCAGCAACCCACCGTCGATGGCGTGCTCGTTGTGATGCAGGGCGCCGATCAGCTTGTCCAGTGCATTGTGGCGACCCACGTCCTCGCGTACCCAACCGATGCGCCCACTGGCGTCGGCCCAGGCCGCGGCGTGGACCGAACCGCTTGCCGCATTCATCGGCTGGTGCTGCGCCAAGGTCGCCACCGCCCGCTGCAGGGCGGTGGCGGAATAGCTGCGGCGTTCGCGGATCTGCGGCAGCGGCCGCAGCACTTCCTCCAGCTGGCGCGTGCCGCACAGGCCGCAGCCACCGCGGCCGGGCAGCAGGCGCCCGTTGGCCGGATCCAGATCGGCACCGGGTGCATCCTCGGTCACGGTCATCTGCAGCTCGATGCCTTCCAGTTGCGGTCGTACCTCGATGGCCAGCAGTTGGGCAGGCGTAGCGATCAATCCCTCGCTGAGCGAGAAGCCCAGCGCAAAGTCCTCCAGGTCGCAGGGCGTGGCCATCATCACCGCGAAGGCGGCGCCGTTGTAACGCAGCGCCACCGGCACTTCCTCGGCCACCACGTCGACCAGGGGCTGTCGCCCCTCGCTGCGCCAGCGCTGCAACGGGCGCTGGGCCGTGCCGGCAGGCGGGGCGTGCGGTGGGGTCGAATCAGGCATGCAGCGCGTCCGGACAAGGGAGATACGCAGGTGGTGGACCACCCACGCCATCGAGAATAGCGCAGTGGCCATGCGCTGACGCAGGTGTAACCGTTGTCATGGCAGGCTGCGCTGAAAACAGCGCGCACCCACTGGCGAAGCCGTGCAGGCCGTGTTTGACTGTGGGGCTGGCTGTGCGTCCGAAAGCGCCGCCGGACCGCGTTGTGCCCATTGTTGCCGCGTTCCTCCCGTCAGGTTCCCGAACATGTCCGAGCAGAAGCCGCCGCGTTACAAGGCCTACAACCAGCCCGCCGGTGGTTGGGGTGCCGCCGGAGCCACCGCCAAGGTGCTGCTGCAGCAGAGTGTGATCGGCAAGGGGTCGAAGGCGTTGCTGGCGATGAACCAGCCCGGTGGCTTCAAGTGCCCCAGCTGCGCCTTCCCCGATGCCGACGAACGCAAGAAGCTGGAGTTCTGCGAGAACGGCGCGAAGGCACTGGCCTGGGAAGCCACCCAGTTCCGTGCCGGTCGTGAGCTGTTCGCCCGGCATACCGTTACCGAGCTGATGGCGCAGACCGACTACTGGCTGGAGATGCAGGGCCGGTTGACCGAGCCGATGCGCTACGACGCGGCCACCGATCACTACGTGCCGTGCAGCTGGGACGATGCCTTCGCACTGATCGGCCGCCACCTGCAGGCGCTGGACAGCCCGCACCAGGCCGAGTTCTATACCTCCGGACGCACGCCCAACGAAGCGGCGTTCCTGTATTCGATCTTCGTGCGCGAGTTCGGCACCAATAATTTTCCGGACTGCTCGAACATGTGCCACGAGCCGACCAGCCGCGGCCTGCCGCCGGCCATCGGGGTGGGCAAGGGCACCATCGTGCTGCAGGATTTCGAGCACGCCGAGGCGATCTTCGTGATCGGCCAGAACACCGGCACCAATTCACCGCGGATGATGAGCAACCTGGTCGAGGCGCGCAAACGCGGCATTCCGATCGTGGCGGTCAACCCGATGCCCGAGCGCGCGCTGATCCGCTTCGCCGAGCCGCAGGACATGGTGCAGATGGCCACGTTCGGTTCGACCGAGATCACCAGCGAGTTCGTGCACATCCGCATCGGCGGCGACCTGGCCCTGATCAAGGGCATGATGAAGGTGATGTTCGAGCGCGAGGCGCAGGGTGAGCGTGTGCTCGACCATGCATTCCTCGCCGAACACACGGTGGGCCTCGAGGCGCTGCGCGAAGAAGTGATGGCGCAGGACTGGGACGAGATCGTGCAGGTGTCCGGCATTTCGCAGGCGCAGATCCGTCGCTGTGCGGAGATCTACATCCGCTCCAATGCCACCGTGATCTGCTACGGCATGGGGCTGACCCAGCACCAGTACGGCTCGCGCCTGCTGCAGCAGGTCGCCAACCTGCTGTTGCTGCGTGGCAACTTCGGCAAGCCCGGTGCTGGCATCGGGCCGATCCGGGGCCATTCCAATGTGCAGGGCGACCGCACCGTCGGCATCGACGAGAAGCCCAAGCCGGCCTATCTCGACCGTGTGCAGCAGGTGTTCGGCTTCGACCCGCCGCGTGAGCATGGCCACCATGTGGTCGAATCCATCGAGGCGATGCTGGACGGCAGCGCCAAGGTGTTCATCGGCCTGGGTGGCAACTTCATTCATGCCGTGCCCGATACGCCGCGCGCGTACGAGGCAATGCGTGGGCTGGACCTGACCGTGGGCATCGCCACCAAGCTCAACCGTGGGCACCTGGTTCATGGCCGCGATGCGCTGATCCTGCCGGTGGTGGCGCGCTCGGAGCGCATCGTCACGCCGGCCGGCGAGCAGTTCGTCACCATCGAAGACGCGATGTCCAATGTGACCGCCTCGCGTGGCGTGCTCGAACCAGTCAGCGCCGATGTGTTGCCCGAGGTCGAGATTGTCTGCCGCATGGCGATGACCGCGCTGCCGCACAGCAAGGTCGACTGGGCAGGCTGCATGCACGACTACGCACTCATCCGCGAGCTGATTGCTGCGGTGTATCCGGAGATCTACACCGGCTTCAACGAGCGCATCCAGCAGCCACACGGTTTCCATCTGGACATTCCGCCGCGCCGCCGGGTGTGGCCCACGCCCAACGGCAAGGCCAACATCCTGGTGATGCCCGGCCTGGACGTGGACGACCCCGTACATGACCCGGACATGCTGCGCTTGGCCACCGTGCGCTCGCATGACCAGTACAACACCACCATCTACAGCTACAACGACCGCTATCGCGGCGTGTACAACGATCGCATGGTGCTGTTCATGAACATCGAGGACCGGCTGGCGCGCGGGCTGGACAAGGAAGCGCGGGTCAGCCTGGAGACGATCAGCGCTGATGGCGTGCAGCGGCGCGTCGAGGGCCTGACCGTGCTGGACTACCCGATGCCGCGCGGCGCGCTGGCCGGCTACTACCCCGAACTGAACCCGTTGTTGCCGCTGGACTACTACGACCGCCTCAGCGGCACGCCGGCGGCCAAGTCGATCCCGGTGCGGATGCGGGCGATGGCGGCGGTCGCCTAGCAGTGGATGAATCCAGTCCTATGGGCCTTCGGCATGTGGGTTGGGTTCATCCAGAGCAAAGGAGCAACGGAAATAGTTGGCCGTATCCCGCCAAGCGCCAACGATCGGTTCCTGGATCTGCGCCAGCAGTTCACGGGCCTTGACGGGATCATTGGCCTGGCAGGCGAAGTACGCGAATGATTGCAGGTTCCATGGCGAGGGATAACGTGACAGCACGTCTTCGAAGCCGCGTTTCATGGTCGGCCAGTTCACTTTCGAATCGGTGAACAAACGGTCCTCGTACTCCCGCTGCGAGGCGACCCAGTAGATACGGGCGTACAGCATGTATTGGTCCTGCGGTGGGGCCGCGGCCATGACCCTGCGAGCATAGGCTTCCAGGCCAGCCGGATCGCCGCCCCACTTCGGAGCGAAATAGCGCACGGCAGCAAAGTAGAGCGGGAAGTAGCCCGGATAGCGCGCGATGCCTTCGTCATGCAATGCGAAGAAGCGGTCTGCATCCCAACTCTGTTCGATCGCCCGGTGTTCCATCGACTCGTACCAGTGCGGGTCCGTGCTGGCGATGTCCTTGTGCTTCAGCAGGTAGTCAACGGCCTGCTGCTGCAGCGCCTTGAACGGTGCCCAGTCCTCTTCCTTCACCGTATTTGCATAGCCGGGGCCGCGGATGCTCCAGCCTTGGCGGCTGAGCATCTCAGCCATGGCCAGGTGCGCCGACGGCGACCTGGGGTAGCGCGAGATCCACGCCTGCACGAGCTTCTCGCGACCCTGCCAGTAGGCCGGGTCACGGTTGCTCATGCTGAAGACATAGCCGATGCCTACGTAGTACGCCGAAAGCTTCCAGACACCACTGCTGAAGTAGCGATCCGTATCCCGGTAACGATTGGCGAGTTGCTCCAGTCTGGCGAAATCCTGCTTCTCCAGCAGTTGCTGTGCCTGCCGGGAGACTTCAGCGCGTTCGCTTGCTTCATCTTCGCTTGGTTCTTCGGCGTGGGTGATGGTCGCGCACGACAACAGCAGCACCACAAGCAGTGTTCGCATGAATCCTTTCATGAGGGGAACTCCGTGTCGGGGACAGGGGCGGGGGCGTGGCAAGGCAGGGTGGCACGATTGCCATCTCGCCATAGCAATGGGCATCGCGCAAGTCGGCCGCGTGGTTGTCAAGCTGTCAGGGTCGTTGCCAGCCCACTGAGGGTGCCTGCATCGGCTATCATCGGCGTGTGAACCTGCCTGGCCTGCTGCTGCGTTGGATGTTGCTTGTCGCCCTGGTGCTGAATGCACCGGCGCTGGCGCTCGCTGCGTCTCCGTACAGCGGCCCGTCCAGCCAGGAGCATTGCGCTGCACCGCACTCAGCCGCGATGGCTGCGGCCGGCTGCTGCGATGTTGCGGCCCCGGCGGCCTGCCAGAGTGGTGAGTGCGAATGCCCACCCGCCTGTCTTGGCATGCTGGCGACATTGAGCGGAACGCCGGCCTCGCCCTGGCGCGAAGCGCCTGTTCCGGCCAATGCCCAGCAACGCGCACCGCCGCCGAGACTCGACCCGCTGCGGCCCCCCATCGCGTGATTTCCTGCAGGCCCTACGCGCCTGCCGTAGCTGCTCGACTTCTTCTCGACTCTGCCCGCGCCTTCGATGCGCGGGCGGCGGGCTACGTTGCCCGCCTCTGCAAAGGAATCACTCAATGAACGGTACTCTCTCCCTCGGCCTGCTGCTGGGCACCGTGCTGGCCACGACCGCCTGCGCTCGTGCCGCCGAAGAATCCTCCGCGGCACCGGTCGCCAGCGAAGCACCGGCACCGGCCCAGACCAGCCCGGCCAAGATCGATCCAGCCTTGCCGGTCGCCATCGTGCACAAGACCGCCAGCTGCGGTTGCTGCGGCATCTGGGTCGACCACCTGAAGGCCGCCGGCTTCCAGGTCGATGTGCGCGACACCGATGACATGAACCCGATCAAGGTCCGCTTGGGCGTGCCGGTCGGCAAGGCCTCCTGCCATACCGCCGAGATCGGCGGTTACGTGGTCGAGGGTCACATCCCGGCCGAGGACATCAAGCGCCTGCTGGCCGAACGCCCGGCCGCGCGCGGGCTGGTGCTGCCCGGCATGCCGGCCGGTTCGCCGGGCATGGAAATGCCGGACGGCTACGTGCAGCCGTACACCGTCGAGCTGGTGCGCACCGACGGCAGCACCGAGCCGTTTGCCCAGCACGGGCAAGGTGGCTGACAGCCAGTGGTGGTGCCGGTCGGTCTGACCGGCACCTTTCCTCGCGGCCGACTTGCTCTTTACAGAGTCGAGCCGTGCTCGACTGCTCTGCGGCTCCGTCGAGCAAGCTCGACGCTTCGGAATCAGCGGGTCCCGGCCGTTTCCCTGGCCAACTGCGCGTCGAACTTCTTCTCGGCCGCATCCGCGTAGGCGTTGCAGGTCAGTGCCTCGGCGCTGGCCTTGCTGCCGACGGCGTAGTTCCAGTTGCTGGCGCCCGGATGCGGGGTGAGCAGCAGATCGCAGGGCAGCGCCCGTACCGTTGCGAAGCTGCGCTTGTAGTCCTCGATCAAGCGCGGATAACGGGGATTGCCCTTCAGCTGGTAACCCGGTGCACTCAGGCTGTCGGCGTAGGCGATGCGCACCGGCTTCCCATCGCGGGTGTCGGTCCAGGTCCAGGCGGTGCTGCCCGGGGTGTGCCCCGGCATGAAGTGCGCGGTGAATGCGATGCCGCCCACCGTGACCACTTCGCCGTCCATGATGATGCGGTCGGCGCTGGCCGGCGGATAGGTGATGCCGTCGCCAAAGTGCAGGTCGTTGCTGCCGCCGCGCGCCAGCAGCACCGCCGTTTCTGCATTGGCCGCCACATGCGCGCCGGTGCGACGCTTGAGCTCGGCGACCGGGCCGGCGTGGTCGGCATGCGCATGGCTGAGCAGGATCAATCGCAGGTCCTGCGGGGCCACGCCGCGCAGCTTCATGTTGTCCAGCAGGTGACCGGCCATCTGTGGCATGCCGCCATCCAGCAGTACTGCGCCCTCGGCGGTCTGCACCAGCAGCGCGGTCAGGTCCTCGGTGCCGATCTGCCAGGTGTGGTCGGCAACCTGCAGCGGCGCCATCGGCTGCAGCCAGGACGCATCCACGGTATAGGCCCGCAGTTGTGGCAGCGGTGCCTCGGCGGCGCTGGCGTGGACGGCCGGAAGAGCGACGGCCAGGGCGAAGGCGAGCAGGGTAAAACGCATGATCCACGTCCGCTTGAAGGAGGCCCAGAAACTAGCATGGGCCTCCTTCATCGCGTCTCGCATAGATTTCATGGCTCCCATAAGGACGCCATGGATCAGTACCGGTACTGCCATCCCAGCGTCAGCACCCGGCCGCGGCCGGAGAAATAGCTCGGGTTCGACGGCGTGGTCTGCGAGTAGTAGCTGATGTACTGCCTGTCCGCCAGGTTCTGCACGCCCAGCGTGAAGGCATGCTTGTCCAGCGTATAGCGCGCGACCAGATCCACGGTGGTGTAACCCTTGAACTCGGCCACCTGCGCGCCACGCAGGTCGAAGTCGCGGTCGAAGGCGTGACTGGCCTGCAGGCGGGTGCTCAGCTGCGGCGTCCAGCTCTGTTCCCAGAACGCAGTCAGCCGGTTCGGCGCGATGTTCACACCAGCCAGGTCGCTGTCGAGGCGACCGTCAACGTCGGCGTCGTAGCGGCCGTTGGCGCGTGCATAGCCCAGTCCGAGGCGGCTATTGCCCAACCGCAGGCGAAGGTTGCTTTCAAAGCCTTCCACGCGGGTGGCCTGGCGCTGCACCGCATAGGCATCGATGCCCGGATCGTAGATCAGCACCGAGCCCAGCTTGGATTCGGAGGTGTAGTAGGCAATGTCACCGCTGAAGCGGCCATCGTCGTACTCCAGGCCGATCTCGCGGTTGTCCGACACCACCGGTGACAGGTCGACGAGGCTGTCCACGCGTTGTCCGTCGCGGTTGATCGCGCGCAGCACGCGGCCGACGTCGGCCACGGTGTAGCCTTCCGAATACGAGGCGTAGGCGTTGAGGCGATCGTTGATGTACCAGACCGCGCCGAAGTTGGGCAGGGTCTCGCTCATGGTCGGCTTGCCGCCGGCCACCTTGCGTGCGCCGTAGCGGGGCAGGGTGGTGTAGTCACCCACTTCCAGCTCGCCCTTTTCGTAACGCAGGCCGCCGGACAGCATCAGGTGATCGGTCGGCCACCAGTGCAGCTGCAGCAGCGGTGACAGGCTCTGGTAGGTGGTCTGCGGCACCCAGTTCATGCCACTGGCCAGCAGCACCTGGTGGGTGCGGTCGCGCAGGCCGTCCAGGCCCAGGGTCACGTCCAGCGTGGTGTCGGCGATGCGGCTCCAGCTCTGGGTCAGCTTGAAGCCGCGCTTGTCCGATTCGTTCTGGGTCTGGTCCCAGGCGGCATTGGCGCCGGTGTTGCCCCAAGGATCCCATTGGCTGGCACCGTAGCGGCCTTCGAAATCGACCGCGAAGGCCTGCGCCTGGAAACGGCCGCCGAGCAGGTCGGCGGCGCTGTAGTCCACCGTCAGCGAACGCGAGCGGTTCATCGGCGGATCGAGCGGCGTATCGCCGGGAACCGAAATGGTCGGGCGACCGGTCCGGTAGTCACCGTTGATGGCCAGGTAGTTGTCCAGCCCGCGCAGTTCATAGCGGTTGGCCATGACCTGCAGGCGGTGGCCGTCGGCAATGTTCCAGCCCAGCTTGGCGAATACGTTCGATGAGGTCGAGTCCATCAGCTCGCCCTGCGCGTTGGTGCCGATCGATCGGCCCTCGCCGTCGTGGTACAGGCCCTGCTTCTCATAGGCCAGGCCGGCGACCAGGTCGAACTGCTCGCCGCGCACGCCCACCAGGGCCGAGCCGCGCTGGCCATTGTCGTCGTGGCGGCTGGGCAGGGCAGCGCTGTAGCTGACATTGGTGTCGAGCAGGAACGCACCCGGCTCACTGGGCGCACTGCGGGTGATGATGTTGACGATGCCGCCGGTACCGCCGATGCCCTGCAGCGCGTTGGCACCGTGGATGACCTCGATGCGTTCGATCATCGCCGGGTCGATGGTGTGCGAATCACGCGAGCCATCGCGCAGCGGCGTGGACTGCGGCACGCCGTCGACCATGTACAGGATGCCGCGGCCGCGCATGGTTTCGCCGTAGTTGGACATCTTCTCGCGCGCCGGGGCAAACGCCGGGATCTGCGACGACAGCACCCGCGACACATCCGAGCCCAATGCCAGCTGCTGGGCGATGTCCTCGCGGGTCAGCACCGTGATGGTATTGGGCATGGCGGTCTCGCCCTGCGGCATGCGCGCGGTCGAGGCCGAGACCGTGACGCGGGCCAGCGACGTCGTCGAGGCGGATGACGGCGCCGATGATGCGGCCCGGGCCGGGATGCGCGGCTTCGCCGGCGCTGGCGCGGCACTCACCACGAACACCCCTGGCGAACGTTCCTGCATCGCCAGGCCTTGGCCTGCCAGCAGCCGCTGCAGGGCCTCACGCGGGGTGTAGCGGCCATCAACAGCCGGGGCGCTGCGGCCGCTCACGCTGTCGGCGGCGAACAGCAGCTGGATGCCACTCTGCCGCGCCAGCGCAGTGAGCGAGGCCTGCAACGGGCCGGCCGGCAGGTGCAGCTCGACGGGCGCGGATGCAGCGGTCTGCGCAGTGGCGGGCAGGGCCGCACAGAGGCAGGCAGCGAGCAGGGTAGGGGCCAGCCGGCGCAGGGCGGCAGGCGGAACAGGGCGGGTCATGCGGGGGTCCTTCGGAAGGGTTCAAGCACTTGCCGGATGGGACGACGCGCAACCCACCCTCGGTGTGGCATTCAATCGCGGGCGCGCAGATGCAGGCTGCCATCGGAAGCGGTGTGCACCTGTACCGGCAGGATCTCGGGCAGCAGCGCGAGTACGGTTTCGGCGCGGTCGGCATCGAAGACGCCTGACACCTGCAGCGGCCCCAGTACCGGGTCGTCCAGCACGATGGGACGGTCGTGATAGCGCTGCAGGATGCGCAGCACCTCGGCCAACGGCATGCGGTCGAACTGCAACCGCCCACGGGTCCAGTCGGCTCGATCCGGGTCCACCGCTTCCGGCGGAGACAACGATCCTGGCTGGGCCAGCACACGCTGCCCCGGCTTCAGGCGCTGCTCGGCGCCCCCGCCGTCCACACGCACGCCCACCTCGCCGCGCCACAGGGTTACCTCGCTGAGGTTGCCCTGCCGGTCAACGTCGAACACCGTGCCGTAGTTGCGCACATGCACCGCCCCGGCCTCGACCTCGAACGGGCGCCAGGTCGAGTGCTGCACCTGGAAACGGGCCTGGCCCTGCACCAGCACCACCTGCCGCGAGCGGATGTGCCTGCGAACCTGCAGATGGGTACCGGCGTCGAGCAGCAGATGGCTGCCATCGGGCAGGCGGATGCCGCGGCGTTCGCCCACCGCGCTCCGATAGTCGTGCACCTGCCATGCCGGGTCGGCAATGAACACGCCCGAGGCCGTGATCAGCAGCAGCGGCAGGACGATCTTCGCCGCACGTCCACCGCGACGACGCTGCAGCGCATCCGCGCTGGGCATGGGGAAGCGTTCCTTCAGGGCATCGCGATGCTGGTCCAGCACCTGGTCGGTGGTTGCGGGTTGGACCGGCGGTTGCGGTGTGGACGGCGGCGGTTGTGGGCTCATCGCAGGCCAGCCGACCGTTGGCAATCGACCATGGCCAGGCGCAGGTGGCGCTCCACCGCCTTCTGGCCGATACCCATGCGGCGGGCAACCTCAGCCTGTGGCAGTTCGTGGATCTTGTGCAGGATGAAGACCTGCTGGCGGCGGCAGGGCATGCGTTCGATGGTGGCGCCCAATCGTTGCAGTGCCTGTTGTCCCTGCGCCTGCTGCTCAGGCCCGGGGCGCGGGCAGGCGTCATCGGGCAGCTCGGCACGCGCCTCCACCCAGTGCCGGCGCAGATCCTCGGCGCGGCAGCGATCCACCGCCGTATCGTGCGCGATCCGCCGCAGCAGCGCGATGGGTTGCCGTGCATCGTAGGCGGCCGGGCGTTCCAGCAGGCGCACGCAGACATCGTGCACCACCTCACGAGCCAACCCCGGCGAGCGGAAACGGCGGCGCAGGTACTCCACCAGTTCCTCGTAATGGCGCACCAGCGAGGACACCAGCGGCAGCGCGGGAGGGGGTAGGGAAGGCAGCTGGGACATCCGGACCGGAAGCAAGGGCAAGGGGCGCGCGCGGGGGAGGGCATCCCTGCGCGATGACGCAATACTAATGGGAACCGTTCGCGTTTGTCATGTGGGGCGCGGGTCGGGGATTGTTCGTCGGAACTGGAAAGTGAAACCACGATCATCGTCTGGAGCGCAGAATCGGCCGCGGCTAGCCTGCAAGCAGGCTCAAGGAGATGGACCATGCACGTGCTTCTGGTGATGGTGGGTGGGGTGTTGTTGTTGGGGGTATTCCTGCTCTTCGGGCGGCTGTGGAGCGTAGGCCAGTCACAGTTGCCCACGGCCCTGCTCGCGTTCATCGCCACCTGGCTGCTGGTGACGCTGGCCAACATGTGGGTGGGCGTGAGCAAGGCGGACTACGCCGTGCGGGAAGAACTGCCGATCCTGCTGCTGGTGTTCGCGGTGCCGGCCCTGCTGGCTGGACTGCTGTACTGGCGACTGGCGCGCTGAAGGACGGCCATGAGCACACGACTGAGACCGCCTGCCCTGCGCCAGCGCGATGGCCACCACGCCCGCGTGACCTACGAAGAGCTGTTCTTTGATCTGGTCTACGTCTTTGCGGTTACCCAGCTCAGCCACCATCTGCTGCATCACCTGGACCTGATCGGGGTGATGCAGACGCTGGTGCTGTGGTTCGCGGTCTGGCTGGGCTGGCAGTACGCCTGCTGGGTCAGCAACTGGTTCGATCCCGAGGCGCCACGCATCCGCAGCCTGCTGTTCGTCACCATGTTGCTGGCGCTGTTGATGTCCTCGTCCATTCCCGAGGCCTTCGCTGAACGCGCCTGGGTCTTCGCGGGGGCGTACGCCACCATGCAGGTCGGGCGCACGGCGTTCGTGCTGCTGGAGGTCGGTCGCAGCCATCCGTTGGCGCCCAATTTCCGACGCATGCTGGCGTGGGTGAGCGTGTCGGCCTGCTTCTGGCTGGCGGGCGCCGCCGCCGAGGGCAATCTGCGCCTGGCGTTGTGGGCGGTGGCGGTGGCCTGCGAATACATCTCGCCGATGTTCGGTTTCGCGTTTCCGGGCCTGGGCCGGTCGCACACCCGCGAGTGGACCATCGAAGGCGGGCACCTGGCCGAGCGTTGCCAGCTGTTCGTCATCGTCGCACTCGGCGAGACGCTGCTGGCTACCGGTGGCGTGCTCAGCGAGGTCGAGCAGTGGAGTGCTGCGGTGGTGTCTGCGGTGCTCGCCACCTTCGCCGGCACCATCGCCATGTGGTGGCTGTATTTCGGCATCTCCAGCCGCGACGCCACCGCGGCGATCACCCATTCCGAGGACCCCGGGCGGATGGGCGCCAATTTCCACTACGTGCATGCGCTGCTGATCGCCGGCATCATCGCCACCGCGGTGGGCAACGACCTGGTGATGGATCACCCGGAAGCGGCGGTGACCCCGGTCTACGCCACGGTGCTGGTAGCGGGGCCGTTGATCTATCTGCTGGGCAGCGCCTTGTACAAGCGCATTGTGTACGGGCGCGCCCCGTATTCGCATCTGATCGGTGCCGTGGCGCTGGTCGTGTTGGGCGTGGTCTTGCCGCACACCCATCTGCTGGCCGCTGGCTGGTTGACCAGTGCGGTGCTGCTGGCCGTGGGGTTGATGGATACGCGGTTGAAGCGTCGCCTGAAGCGGGCGTGATCCGCACGCGTCGCTGCCGTGCTTGCGCGGGCGGGCAATGGGAGTAGCGTGGGCAGTGGGTGCTCTGGGAACCGGGAGTGGCGCAGCATGCAGAACGTTCCGCAGTGGCTGGTCTGGGCCGGCCTGTCAGCCTGTTTCGCCGCGCTGACCGCGCTGTTCGCCAAGGTGGGCGTCAAGGGCGTCGACTCGGATCTGGCCATGGCCATCCGCACCCTGGTGGTGGCGGCGGTGATCCTGCCGCTGGTGGTGGTCACCGGCAAGTGGTCCAATCCGTTGCTGCTGCCCGGGCGCACGCAGCTGTTCCTGGTGCTGTCGGCGCTGGCCACGGGTGCGTCGTGGCTGTTCTACTTCCGCGCGCTGCAGAGTGGTGAGCTGGCCAAGGTGGCAGTGGTCGACAAATTCAGCGTGGGGCTGGTGATCGTGCTCGCCTATCTGTTGCTGGGTGAACGTCCGACCCTGCGGGAATGGAGCGGCATCGGCCTGGTGCTGGCCGGGGTGATCGTACTGGCGACGAAGAAGTAGCAGCGTTCAAACCCATCGACGAGGGAGAGCAGGATGCAGGGCGAAGCGCGCGGTACCTTTGAAGTGAACCTGCTGCCGATCAGTGGCAACGACGGCCCGATCGGGGTGATGTCGATCGACAAGGTCTTCCATGGTGACCTGCAGGGCAGCAGTGTCGGCCAGATGCTGGCCTTCCGCAGCCCGGTGCAGGGCTCGGCCGGCTACGTGGCGATGGAGCGGGTGACGGCCACGCTGGCCGGGCGCCACGGTGGGTTCACCCTGCAGCACAACGGCTTGATGACCCGTGGCACGCCGCAGCTGAGGGTGGTGGTGGTACCCGATTCCGGCAGCGACGGGCTGCTCGGCCTGGCCGGCACGCTGGAGATCACCATCAGCGAGGGCCGCCATGACTACCGGTTGCTCTACAGCCTTCCGGAAGAACCCTAGCGGAGTTCCGCTGCCATCGTCGCGAGCCGGGCGACGGTGTTGAGGTTGCGCGCCGTGCCCTGTGCCGCGCCGGGAATGCGCAGGCGCGAGTCGGCCATGCCGGCGCCGTAGTGGATGAAGATCTCGCGCGTGCCGAGTGCGAGCTGTTCGTCGCGCCGGCCGGTCACGCCGTCCAGCGGGTCGGCGGGCAGGCTGCCGTCGAGGAACAGGGCGACCACACGGTTGCCGGCCGCCTGCGCAAACGGATTGCGTGCCACCACGCCGGCAATCTCGTTGGCCGAGCGCACCAGCACGCCCACCGGCTTGCCGGCATAGGCCTGGAGCCGCTGGCCGAGGGCCTGGCGCACGCCTGTTTCGTCGAGCGAGCTGCGCAACACCACGTTGCCGCTGGCGATGTACGTGCGGACATCGGCGAAGCCTGCGTCCTCACACATCGCCACCAGTTCGCGCATCGGCAGCTTGCCGGTGCCGCCGACGTTGACCGCGCGCAGCAAGGCGACGTGGACGTTCATGGCGTCCCCGCCTGCAGGCGGTCATACATGCGTACCAGGTCAACCAGGGTGCGCGCGCCCATCTTGCGCATCACCTGCGCGCGGCGCACCTTCACCGTGATCTCGCTCACCCCGAGGTCGCCGGCGATCTGCTTGTTGAGCCGGCCGCGTACCACGCCATCGACCACCTCGCGCTCGCCGGCGTTGAGGGTGTCCCAGCGCAGTTGCAGCGCGCCGAGTGCCTCGCCGTCGCGGCGGCGCTGGCGGTCGATCTCGATGCCCTTGTGGATGGCATCGAGCAGCTCCTGGTCACGGAAGGGCTTGGTCAGGAACTCGATGGCACCGTCCTTGATCGCGTTGACGCCCATCGCGATGTCGCCGTGGCCGGTGATGAATACCACCGGCAGCTGCAGGCCGAGGCTGCCCATCGTGCGATGGAACTCCAGCCCACTCTGGCCGGGCATGCGCACGTCCAGCACCAGGCACGCTGGCGCGTCTTCCAGGTCGTGTTCGAGGAAGGCCTGGGTGGAGGTGAAGGCCCGCACCTGCAGGCCCATCGAGGCCAGCAGGTCTTCCAGTGCGGCGCGCACCGACGGGTCGTCGTCGACCACGTAGACGATGGGCGCTGGATCGATGGCTGGGGCAGCGGGCTTACGCATGTTGAACGTCCGAGGCAATGGGCAGGTCGAACACGAAGCAGGCACCGCCGCCTGCTGGTCGTTCGGCGCGGATCTGGCCGTCATTGGCTTCGATCATCGAACGGCTCAGGCTGAGGCCCAGGCCGAGCCCATGTGATTTGGTGGTCCAGAATGCATCGAATACTCGCTCGGGATGATCGGCGGGCAGGCCGACACCACGGTCGCGCACGCTGAGACTGACCCGCTGACCGTCACGCCGGGTCAGCAGCGACAGTCGCCGGTCCGCAGCAGGGACTGGCTCCATCGCGTCCACCGCATTGAGGATCAGGTTGCCGATCACCTGCTGCACCTGCACGCGGTCGGCGTGTACCGGCGGCAGGTCGGCGTCCAGCAGCAGCGCCACCGCCACGCCGTGCTGGTCCAGCTCGCTGCGCGACAGCGCCAGCATTTCCTCCACCGCCTGGTTCAGGTCGAAGGCGCGTCGTTCCGGTGCCGCGCCCTGGGTCAGGCCGCGGATGCGGGCGATCACGTCACCGGCGCGGTGCGCGTCGGCCAGGATGCGGGCCACGGTCTGCCGGGCCTTGTCCACGTTCGGAGGGTCCTGTGCCAGCCAGCGCTGGCAGGCTTCGGCGCTGCTGGCGATGGCGGCCAGTGGCTGGTTGACTTCATGGGCGATGGAGGTGGTGAGCTCGCCTACGGTGGAGGCGCGTGCCACCCTGAGCAGGCGGCCCTGCGCTTCCTGCACGGCGGCCTTGGCCGCTTCCATGTTCAGGGCGAGATAGGTGGTGATGCCGATCACCAGCATGCCGATCACCGAGTTGACCAGGCCGATGCGGTAGGTGCCGAAGCGTGTCAGGAAGAAGCTCAGTCCTGTCAGGGCGATGCAGGCGATGGCCAGGGTGATGAGCCCGCGCGCGCTCAGCACGCGCGACGCCGCGAGGATGACCGCTGCGTAGAAGCAGGCCGCAGCGACGGCGTAATCGGTGACGGTGTCGATCAGGAAGATCGCCGCCATCACGACGATCAGGGCCAGCAGCACCAGCGGGCGGCGGGGCGACAGCGATGGCATCGGGACGGCTCCCTGACGTGGGGTGAAAGGATAGCAAAGCCGCCATCGGCAGATGCCGATCTTGGTCGGCAGGCTCTTGTGCTGTGGGTGCCGACCGTTGGTCGGCACAAGCCAGAACGATGCCTGGTAGTGCCGGCCGCTGGCCGGCAACTGCACGGTGTTGCCGGAGCTCATGAGGTTGCCGGCCAGCGGCCGGCACTACCGCAGGGATGGACACGGTCTCTGAAGGCTCTGTGCCGACCAACGGTCGGCACCCACCAAAGCGATGCACGGTGCGTCCGGGGATCATGAGGTTGCCGGCCAGCGGCCGGCACTACTCCTCCAGGCTGGCGTTCCAGAAGCCCTGCAGCACACCGGGCGTGGTCGCCAGGGTGGCCAGCACGGCATCGAGCTCACCGGCATCCACCGTGGTGGCATACAGCACCGCTTCGATCTCCACGTCGCGCTCGCCGAACGGGCGCTGGTCCACCGCGCGCACCGGGTAGTGCGCCTGCTCAAGCAGCAGCAACAGCTGGTCCAGCACCTCGGCCTGCTGCTCGCGCTGGCAGACCACGTTGATCGCATAGATCGCCTCGCTGAACGCTTCCGGCAACGGCTGCCGTTGGATGCGGTTCACCACCGGCCGCAGCAGGGTATTGGCGGCCAGCACGAACACCGCTGCCAACACCGCCTCCGGCAGCAGCTTGATACCGGCACAGGCACCCACCGCCGCCGATCCCCACAGGGTGGCGGCGGTGTTCAGGCCGGACACCTGCGCGCCGTCCTTCATGATCGCGCCGGCACCGAGGAAGCCAACGCCGGAGATCACATACGCAACCACATGCAGCGGCGAGGGTGGTCCGCCATACAGATCATGGAAGCGCACGGCCAGATCGACGAACACCGCCGCACCCACCGCCACCAGCGTGTTGGTACGCAGACCGGCGGTGCGTTGGCGCAGCTGCCGCTCCAGGCCAATGACCGTGCCCAGCAAGAACGCCACCGACAGGCTGATCAGCGAGCTGAGCGTGGCGCCGGCGTTGAACGCCGGCAGGTTCGGATTGATGTCCATTGTGTTTCTCCCTGGACAAAGCGGCGGGCGCTTACTGCCATCCGTAACGACGGATGTAGAACCGCTTCAGCGCGGTGGTCAGCACCGCATAGCCGAACAGGATCGCCACCAGGAACGGCCAGTAGCCGGCCGGCAGCGCCTGCAGCTTGAAGTAGCCGGCCAGCGGGCTCATCGGCAGGGCCACGCCGATGGCCATGATCAGGCCGGTCATCAGCAGCAGTGGCGGCGCGGCGATGCTCTGCAGGAACGGCACCTTCGGCGTACGGATCATGTGCACGATCAGGGTCTGGGTCAGCAGTCCGACCACGAACCAGCCGGACTGGAACAGGCCCTGGTCGGCCGGCGTGCGTGCATCGAACACGTACCACATCAGCGCGAAACAGGTCAGGTCGAAGATCGAGCTGATCGGCCCGAAGAACACCATGAAGCGGCCGATGTCCGCCGGGTTCCACTTCAGCGGCTTGCGCACCAGCTCCTCGTCTACGTTGTCGAACGGGATGGTGATCTGCGAGATGTCGTACAGCAGGTTCTGCACCAGCAGCTGCAGCGGCAGCATCGGCAGGAAGGGCAGGAAAGCCGAGGCCACCAGCACCGAGAACACGTTGCCGAAGTTGGAGCTGGCGGTCATGCGGATGTATTTCAGCATGTTGTTGAACGTGCGCCGGCCCTGGATGACGCCTTCTTCCAGCACCATCAGGTTCTTTTCCAGCAGGATGATGTCGGCCGCCTCCTTGGCGATGTCCACCGCGCTGTCCACGCTGATGCCGATATCGGCTGCGCGCAGCGCCGGCGCATCGTTGATGCCGTCGCCGAGGAAGCCGACCACCTTGCCCTGCGCGCGCAGCTCGCGTACCAGCCGCTCCTTGTGCAGCGGCGTCAGCCGGGCAAACACGCGATGGTGGTGCAGCGCCCGCGACAGCGCGCCGTCGTCCATGCGCTCGATCTGCGGGCCGGTCAGGATGGTGTCGGCGTCCAGCCCTACCTGTGCGCAGACACGGGCGGTCACCAGTTCGTTGTCGCCAGTGAAGACCTTGACCTCGACACCGTGTGCGGCCAGCGCCTGCAGCGCCTGCGCAGCCGACTCCTTCGGCGGGTCCAGGAAGGCCACGTAGCCAACCAGGGTCAGGCCGCATTCGTCGGCCTGCGAATAGGTGGTCTGGCTGGCAGCGGTCTCCTTCATCGCCACCGCCACCACGCGCAGGCCCTGCTCGTTCAGTTCCTCGGTGGTCTGCCGCACGCGGGCCAGGCGGTGCTCGTCCAGTGGCATGTCCTGGCCGTTCTCGCGAACGGTACTGCATACCGCCAGCATTTCTTCCACCGCGCCCTTGCAGATCAGCTCGTGGTGGTCCTCGCGCTCGGACACCACCACCGACATGCGGCGGCGCTCGAAGTCGAACGGAATCTCGTCCACCTTGTGGTAGTCCTGCGACAGCCGCAGCGAGCTCTGCAGCTCCACGTGTTCCAGCACCGCGCGGTCCAGGAGGTTGATCAGCCCGGTCTGGAAGTGGCTGTTGAGATAGGCGAACTTCAGCACGTCTTCCGAATCGTGGCCGAACACATCGGTGTGACGCTCCAGCGCGATCCTGTCCTGGGTGAGCGTGCCGGTCTTGTCGGTGCACAGCACTTCCATGGCGCCGAAGTTCTGGATCGCATCCAGGCGCTTGACGATCACCTTGCGCCGCGACAGCAGCACCGCACCCTTGGCCAGGGTGGAGGTGACGATCATCGGCAGCATCTCCGGCGTCAGGCCCACCGCCACCGACAGCGCGAACAGAAACGCCTCGGTCCAGTCACCCTTGGTCCAGCCGTTGATCAGCAGCACGAACGGCACCATCACCAGCGCGAAGCGGATCAGCAGCCAGCTGACACTGTTGACGCCGGCCTGGAATGCGGTCGGCGCACGGTCGGTGGCGGTGCTGCGCTGGGCCAACGTGCCGAAGTAGGTGCGGTTGCCGGTGGCCAGCACCACGGCGGTGGCCGTTCCGGACACCACATTGGTGCCCATGAACAGCAGGTTGTGCTGTTCCAGCAGGCCGGCCAGGCCGTCGCCCGGGTGCGCGAACTTTTCCACTGGCAGCGATTCGCCGGTCATCGCGGCCTGGGCGACGAACAGGTCCTTGGCGGTCAGTACGCGGCAATCGGCCGGAATCATGTCTCCGGCCGACAGCACGATGTGGTCGCCGGGCACCAGCTCGCGGATCGGCAGGTCCAGCAGGCGTGCCGGGCGACGGCTGTGCAGGTGCGCGCCGAAGTACTGGTCGGCCACATCGGCGGCCTCGGTGCCGGGATTGCGGCGCAGCACGCGCGCAGTGTTGCCGACCAGTGCCTTCAGCCGCTCGGCGGCACGGTTCGAACGCCCCTCCTGTACGAAGCGGATCAGCGTGGACAGCAATACCATCGCACCAATCACCACGGTGGCCTTGATGTCCTCGGTCAGCCAGGACACCGCCGCCAGCACGGTCAGCAGCAGGTTGAACGGATTGCGGTAGCACTGCCACAGGTGGCGCCACCACGGCAGCGGCTTTTCGTGATCCACCTCGTTGGGGCCGAGCGTGGCCAGCCGTTCCTCGGCCTCATGCGGGCTGAGGCCATCGGCATGCGACTCCAGTGTGGCCAGCAGCTCGGCTTCCTCCTGCTGGGCGAGGGTAACCAGGCCGGTGGTGAGCGCGAACGGCGCGGCCTCGGCGCTGCCCGGGCCAAAGCCGGCTTCGGGCATCGCGCGGCGGCGGAACAGGTTGCCTGCGCGACGGCTGCGCAGGAAGGCATTGAACCAGGCGTTGAGCAGGCTCATGGGACTCTCCTCGAATGTCAGAGCCGGCCGCGGCCGGAACACGAACGGAACGGATGGAACAGATCAGGCGTGGCGCATCGCCAGCACCGCCGGCGACCACGGCTGCATGTGCAGGCGCTGGCTGCCGCCGATGCATAGCGGCTTCATGGCATCGCGCAGCGGGTAGGGCAGATGGCGCAGCACGGTGATCCGCTCGCTGATCGGCAGCAGCGACAGCGCGTCGGCCACCACGCGCGGCGAACCGAGCGACAGCGAACGGGCGAACATCACGGGGCCGTGTTGCAACAGTTGGCTGCGCAGGCCGGCGACATCGCGCTCACCGATCAGGCGGCGCAGGGTGATGTAGAGGATCTTGTAGGACATGGGGGCGATCTCCAGGCAAGCAGCGCCTGGCGGTCCCCCGTCACTCAGGCAGGCAGGGACCGGCGGGCAGGCGCCAGGAACAGGCGGATTGCGTGCATCGGGGGCGCGGTGCGCCCGGCAGGGTCGGGGTCCATCTGCGTCTCCAGGAGGGGAGGGTGCCGGCCAGGATTGCCCTGGCCAATGGCGCTATTGTCCGCCCCTGAATGGGGCTGGCCTAGAGGCTCGTGGGTTAGCTGGGCTATACCTTGGTATTGCCGGGTGGTGTGACTGGCACCTGATACCCGGCCCCGTAGAGTCGACTGTGAATCGACTATCGCGCGCAGCGCGGGCCTCGAAGCAGTGTCGCCAACTGCAGTCGACTCACAGTCGACGCTACTACCTCGCACGGTGGGATGCCGGCCAGCGGCCGGCACTACCCACCTGTTCAGAAGCGGTCGGCAAAGGCATCTGTCGCGCGCACGAGCGCATCGACCGTGGCCGGCTCGTTGGCGCTGTGGCCGGAGGTCACCATCTCCAGGCGCGCTTCCGGCCACGCCTTGGCCAGGTCCCACGCGCTGCGCGGCGGACAGATGATGTCGTAGCGTCCCTGCACGATCACGCCGGGCAGGTGGCGGATGCGATCAATGTTGCGCAGCAGCTGGTCCGGTTCCAGGAAGATGCCGTTGCGGAAGTAGTGCGCTTCGATGCGGGCCTTGGCCAGCGTATCCAGCGGATCATCGGTGGATTGCGCATCCACGTCGTGCTGCAGGGTGGCGGCGTTGTCTTCCCAGCCCAGCCAGGCCTGCGCGGCTTCGACGCGGGTTGCCTCATCCGGGCCATCCATGCGCGTCCAGTAGGCCGCAATCATGTCGCCACGTTCGGCGTGCGGAATATAGGCCTGATAGCGGTCCCAGCGCTCCGGGAAGATCCAGCGCGCACCCCCATCGGCCTCGGCGAACCAGCGGTTCTCCATTTCGCGGCCGAGGAACACGCCACGCACGATCAGGCCGGTGGCGCGCTCGGGATGCGCCTGCGCGTAGGCCAGTGACAGGGTCGAACCCCACGAGCCGCCATAGACCAGCCAGCGTTCGATGCCCAGATGCTCACGCACCTTCTCGATATCGGCCACCAGGTCCTGCGTAGTGTTGTCGCGCAGCTCGCCGAACGGCGTGGAACGGCCGCTGCCGCGCTGGTCGATCAACACGATGCGGTAGCGCGTCGGGTCGAAGAAGCGGCGATGGGTCGGCGAGATACCGGCGCCCGGGCCGCCGTGCAGGTACACCACCGGAATGCCCTCGGGCGTGCCGCACTCTTCTACATGTAGCGTGTGCAGATCGCTCACCTTCAGGGTGAACTCGCGGTAGGGTTCGATGGCGGGGTACAGGGTGCGCATGGCGGGCATCTCACAAGCAGGGTGGCCAGCATAGCGCCGCCACCTGCGGCTTGCAGCGGTGGCCTCCTGCGCGGCGCTGGAAATGCGCTGGCCGATGCGCATAAGCTTCCGCGATGCAAGCGACCACGACCGGGACGTCCACGTTCAACCTCACCCTCGGCAGCGGCGCGCGCGAGCTGCTGAAGTGGATCGCGCTGCTGGCCATGACCGGCGACCACGTGGCCAAGGTGGTCTTCGGGGGCTACGTGCCGGTGGTCAGCGAACTGGGGCGTATCGCCTTCCCGCTGTTCGCGCTGGTGATGGCCTGCAACCTGGCCCAGCCGGGCGCCGACCTGCGCAAATCGATCCGCCGGCTGGCGCTATGGGGGCTGATTGCGCAGCCATTGCACGCACTGGCGTTCGGTTCCTGGCTGCCGCTCAACATCCTGCTCACCTTCACCTTGGCAGTGGTGGCCGTGCATGCGTTTGCGAACAATCGGCCTGTGCTGCTGTTGCTGGCTGCCGGCGTGCTGCCGATGTTCGTGGACTACCAGTGGGCCGGTGTTGGCGCTGTGCTGCTGGCCTGGATCGCGTTCCGGCATCGGGCGTGGTGGCTGTTGCTGGTTGGGCTTGCAGCGGTGTGCGGGGTCAACCACAACGGCTGGGCACTGCTGGCTGTTCCGGTGGTCGTGCTGGCGACGCGGGTGCCGTGGCGACTGCCGCGCTGGCGCTGGGTGTTCTATGGGTACTACGTGGGGCATCTGGCGGTGCTGGCGGTGGTGGCGCGCGTGCTTTCGTGATCAGTGCGTGCGTGGTCGTGCCTTGTGTCGGTAGATCCACGCCAGGCGTGGATGCGTTTGGCGGATCACCATGGAACCCAGCCAGGCATGGCCTGGCTCTACAGTTTCCGGCAGATCCACGCCATGCGTGGATCCCGTTGACAGTTTGTCGCCCGGCTCAGAAGTCCATCGTCGCAGAGAGCAACACCGTCCTCGGTGCACCCAGCGCCAGGCTTGAAAGCAACGGCATGCCCCAGTACGCCTTGTTGGTCACGTTGTTCACGCTGGCGCGCAGCGCAAGCGGTCGACCCGCCACGGTGGTGCTGTAGCGCGCCCCGACATCGAACAACGTACGCCCCGGCACCGACAGACTATTGTCGGCACTGATGTACTGCTTCGACATCGCCGTGGCATTGCCGGTCAAGGTGAGGCCCTGCAAGGTCGGCACATCCCATTCCATGCCCAGCTTGGCCTGCCGCTGCGCCACGGCGGTGGCTATGCGTCCTTCATTCACGCCGCCGGCCGTGCGGGTCAGCTTCGGCTGCACATAGGCCACGCCACCGAGCAGGCGCACGCCGTCCATCGGTGCGCCGAAGAAGCCCCATTCCACCCCGCGGTTACGTTGTTCGCTACCAAGCGAGAAGATGTTCGTGATCGGATCGGTGTAGCTGCTCGGTCGCTTGATCTCGTACACGCTGAAGGTGTGCGCGAAGCTGCCCAGGTCCAGCTTCAGGCCCAGCTCCTTCTGCTTGGTGCGGAACGGTGCGAACACATCGCCGGCGTTGGCTGCGGTCATCGGCGCGGTAGCACCCTGGCTGAGGCCTTCGACGTAGTTGGTGTAGAGGGAGAGCGTGTCGGTGGCCTTCACCAGCAATGCAGCCGCAGGGGTGGTCGCGCTCTTGTCGTAGCGCGAGGTGCGCGCACTGGTAGCGACGCTGAAGGTCTCGCTGACCACCTGCTGGCGACGCACACCCAGCGTCAACTGCACGCGGTCATCGGAGAAGGACAGGGTGTTGGCGAAGCCGAGGCTGTCCAGCGTCAGCTCGGTATGCGAGATGTGCGGTGCCATGAACGGCGCGGCCGGTCCCCACACCGGGTTGTACAGATTGGTGGTCCAGTCCCAGCCGGGTACGCTGCGCCGGCCGTAGTCGTTCTGGGTGTGCTGGTAGTGGGTCACGTTGGCGGCCCACTGGTGGCCGACGCTGCCGGTGTGGAAGGAACCGCGCAGGCCGGCATCTCCGGACTGCTTCTTGATGTCGAAGGCGAGCTGGCCGATCACCGTGGTGAAGTCGCCAGCCGGATTGAGGATCTGCGCGCTGATCGAACCGTTGTAGCGGTAGTCGGTCTTGCTGGTGCCGTAGGCCAGATAGGCCATCAGGCTATCGTTGATATCCAGTTCGCCGCGCAGCATTGCGCCCTTGTCCTGGCTGTCCACGTAGGCCCAGTCCGGGTTGATCAGCGTATCGCCACGCGGCGGCCGCGGAATGGCCACGCCCGGTGCCAGGCCGACGCCACGTGCCGGGCCGTCCACGCGATCGTCGGCGCTGTACAGATCGGCCGACAGCCGCGCACGTTCGCCGCGCCAGTCCAGTGCCAGCGAACCGAGCTGTACCTTCTTGCGCTGCTTGCCGACGGCGCCGTCACCATCACGGTAGGCAAAGTTGAAGCGGATGCCGAACTGCTTGTCGGCACCGAGGCGGCGACCCATATCCACATGGGTGCCGAACTGCGCGTCGGAGGCGAAGTTGGCACTGACCCGCAGCAATGGCAGCTCACCCGCACGCTTGGGCACCAGGTTGACGCTGCCACCGACCGAGCCGCCCGGCGGCATGCCGTTGAGCAGCGCAGACGGTCCCTTCAGCACCTCGATGCGCTCGAACATTTCCGGCGAGGTGCGGTAGTAGGGCGCCATGCCGCTGAGGCCATTGAACGTGGTGTCGCTGGTGTTGGAGGCAAAGCCTCGGATCGCGTAGTTCTCGCTCCACGCACCGGTGACGCCGTTGCTGAACACCGTAGGGTCGGTGGCGGCGATGACGTCGGTCAGGTCCTTGGCCTGGCGATCACGGATGAAGGACTCGGTGTAGCTGACCGTACTGAACGGCGTGTCCATGAAGTCCTTGTCGCCGAGCAGGCCGACGCGGCTGCCGGCGGCCACTTGCCCGCCCGCATAGTCCGCAGTGACCCGGCGCTGTTCCTGCACCTGCACCGAGGGCAGGGTGGACGGTGCAGTGTCGGCCAGGGCGGCAAACGAGGCCAGCAGCCCTAACGCCAAGGCGGACACCCGATAACGCAGGTGCATGCCCGGCGGATGCATCAGGCCTGAGAATGCGGCAGCACGATGCTGTGCAGAAGTGAAGTTGTAAACGGTCATGCCAGAGTCCTGTGAATCGCAGGCGCGAGCGCGCCTGGCGCGCTGCCGACGGCAAGCACGGGGAGAGGGCGCAGCGCAGGGTTGTTGGCTGGGTGGGGACCTGGCGGGAGGTGAGCCATGGGCTCGATCACGGGCAGCGTGCTGGACGCCTTCCGAATTAGTTGAGTAAGTTAAACTAAATCAATCGAAGCGGACAAGAGGGTCCCTTTACTGGCACCCTCAGCAGGGTATGGACGCGCACCGTAAGAGCAGGCACCGTATGAGCACGCACCCCGATCCAACGGCGCCGAGCCGTGGCCGCCCGCCCACCATCACCCCGGAGCGCCTGGCCGACATCGGCATCCGTCTGGGCCTGCCCAACCTGACCATGGCCAACGTGGCCGCCGAACTGGCGGTGACCCAGGCAGCGCTGTACAAGCGCGTAGCCAACTTGGAGGCGTTGAAGCGCCTGGTGGCGGAGGCGGTGTTCCAGCGCTGGCAGATTCCTCGCGCGTCGGTCGACGCACCGGGTGGGCTGGAGGCCTACCTGATGGGGTTCGTGCAGTCACTGTGCGAAGTGGTGAAGGCGCATCCCGGGCTACCGCCCTACCTGCTGCGGCGCACGGTGGCGACCGCGCCGATGCTGGAAAAGATCGCATCGCACCAGGCGCACGTGGCCGAGGTGTTCGGCCTGCCGGTGGACAAGGCGCGCTGGCTGCTGGCCACGATCGCGTTCTACTGCATCGCCGGCGCCGACACGATCTACGCGATTGCGGACGACGAGGAGGGGCAGGTGATCACCGAGTTCAAGCAGGGCATGCGGGCGTTGGTGATCGGTTCGCTGGAGGTATCGCGGCTTCGGTAGATCCACGCCATGAGTGGATGATCGTGGCCGTTCACCATGACGCCAGCCAGGCATGGCCTGGCTCTACTGGACGGATCGCGTAGTGTCGAGAATACAATGCGGCTATGCCTGCCACGCCCACTCTCGATGATCTTCGCCGCTACGCGGTGGCGCGCACCCTGTTCAAGCCGACCACGCTGCTGACCGCGATCCGGCGGCTGGGCTTCGTGCAGGCCGACCCGATCCGGGCACCCGCTCGCGCGCAGGACCTGACCCTGCGCCACCGGGTGAAGGACTACCGCGCGGGCGATCTTGAGCGCCGCTACACGCGTCTGCCGGTGGAAGAGGATTGCCTGGTGAACTACGGCTTCCTGCCGCGCGAGCATCTGGCGCTGATGCACCCACGGGTTTCCAAGCGCGAGTGGGATGCCGAGACCCATCGCCGTGCGGCCGATGTGCTGGCCTTTGTGCGCGAGCGTGGCAGCGTGCACCCACGCGAGGTCGACCAGGCGTTCGCGCATGGGCGGGTGACCAACTACTGGGGCGGCACCAGCAATGCCAGTACCCATCTGCTGGACGGCATGCACTACCGCGGCCTGCTGCGCGTGCAACGGCGCGACAGCGGTACGCGCATCTACGCGGTGGCCGATCATGCCGAGCCCGATTCCAGCGAACAGGCGCAGATCGAACGTGCTGCCGCCCTGATCGATCTGGTGGTGCGCAAGTACGCACCGCTGCCTTCGGCCGGCCTGACCTATCTGGTGCGCCTGCTGGGCCATGGCGCTCCGCACCTGGCCGAGCAGACCCGCAAGGCATTGGCACTGGCCAAGCAGCAGCTGGCCAGCTGCACGTTGGAGGGCACCACCTGGTACTGGCCGGCGGACGAAAATCCGCGCTCGCGCCGCCATGCGCCGGACGAACAGGTGCGCCTGCTGGCGCCGTTCGATCCGGTGGTGTGGGACCGCCGCCGTTTCGAGTTGCTGTGGGATTGGGTGTACAAGTTCGAGGCGTACACGCCTGCACCGAAGCGCCAGTATGGCTACTACGCACTGCCGGTGTTGTGGCACGACCAGGTGGTGGGCTGGGCCAACCTGAGCATGCGCGAAGGTGAGTTGGTGTCGAACGTGGGCTATGCCGGCAAGTCGCTGGCCCGCGACAAGGTATTTCGTGGCGCGCTGGACGACGAGCTGCAGCGCATGGCGGAGTTCCTGTAGCGCCGAGCGGCGCATGGGTAGCCATCGCGCCCGGTAGTCGCCAACCTTGGTTGGCGCTGGCTTCCATCGGTGCCCACCAAGGTGGGCATCTACCGGTCAAGCGGCGTCCTTGTGGTCCGCATCGTCCATGCCGGGGCTGACTCGCCGGCCGATGTCCTTCAGCCGCGCGAGCTGATCCACCATCGACGGTGCATCGTCCAGGCTGCCGGCGAAAGTCCACAGATAGGTCATCACCGCATAGACGTGACCGGGGGTAACGCCATCGGTGGTGGCAAGGCGGCCGATGGTCAGTGCGAACAGGGCCGCTGCCGTCGCGCCGACGGCCAGCACGGCGCCGGCTTCGCGATCGGAGAGCAGGATGCGCAGGCGTGACAGCGTGGTGTAGTGACGGCGCAAAACCGAGGGACTGACCCGGTCCACCAGTCGGATTTCCTGTTCCAGGCGGTTGTTGAGGCGCCCATGCAACTGCTCGTTGCGACGCGCGAACGACGGCAGCAGCAGGAGAGCACCGAACAGCGCGAGGAGAGCGGCTCCACCGACCAGCGGTTCAATTGCGAGCAGCATGACCGCAGCGCCAAACATGGATACCAGTGCGGTGGCGATGATCGGCACGTGCTTTTCGAAGAAGTCGACGAACTCGCGGGCCAGAACGACGCGGGCCGCCGAAGTGGAGGTGGCCTGGCCCAAACGGCGCTGCGCCTGCACCACGTTCACTGCCAGATCGGCATAGATGCGGGTAAACGTCCGGGTATCGACCGCACGGCGGGCGGCACCGACCAACCAGAACAGCAGCACTACGCCGGCGTAGGAGATGGCATGGCCGATGTTGCCGCGGATGATGGCATCCACCGCGAAGCCGGCGAACAGCGGATAGGCCAGCAGCAGCGCGTTTTCCAGTGCCACCAGCGAGAACGTGCCGGTGAGCTGCCAGGGGTAGGTGCGCAGGATGGCCTTCAGGGTGGCGGCCGCATTCTGCTGGCCGATGCTGCCGGCGGCGGCCGCTGGATCGTGGGGGTGTTTCATGGAATGCCTGGGTGGGTCGGGGGTAGAGTCGACTGTTGGTCGACTGCTCTTTGCGAACTGCTGGAAGAACCCGCGCTTGCGCGCGCAAGTCGCCTGACAGTCGACTCTACCCAGGCAGTTCCGGCATTTCGGGCTTTCCAGGGCAGCGATGGCCCTCAACGACGCGCGTGCACCGGCCAGCGGATCTCGAACGCGCTACCACCGCGTTCGGTCGCCCTGCATCGCGCCGTTCCGTGATGGGCCACGGCAATCGCGCGCACCACCGCCAGGCCAAGCCCGGAGCCACCGCTCTGCCGTGAGCGCGACACATCGGTGCGCTGGAAGGCTTCGAAAATGCTGTCGCGCAGGTCGTCCGGCACACCGGGGCCACCATCCTCAACGGTCACGGTGCAATGGCCTTCGGCCAGCGTGACGCGAACCCGGAGGGGGCAGGGGATGGCATGGCGTCGTGCATTCTCCAGCAGCGCCAGCACCGCCTGGCGGATGCGTGCCGGATCGCAGTCGGCAAGCGACGGCCGTGCATCCAATGTCACCGAGAATCCACTCTCGGTCAGCGCCTCGGACATCGCTTCGACCACCGCCGCCACCTGCACGCTGACATCGCTGCGCTGCAGGCGCAGATCCAGGTGACCGCTTTCGGCAAGGCTCACCACGCGCAGGTCTTCGATGATGCGGGTCAGGCCCTCCAGCTGGGTGAGCATGCTGTTGAACTGCTCCGGCCCGGGCTCGAACACGCCTTCGGCGATGCCCTGCAGGCGGCCGCGCAGGATGGTCATCGGCGTGCGCAGTTCGTGTGCGATCGCTGCATTCCAGAACACGCGGTTCTCGGACATCCGGCTGAGCCGCTCGGCCATGGAGTTGAAGTCGCTGACCAGTGTGGCGGCCTCGGCCATCGAGGTGTCGCCGCCGCGCGCACGCGCCTCAAGATCACCGCTGGCGACGCGACGCAGGCTTTCGGCCACCGAGTTCAGCGGGGTGATGATGCGCCGGGTCAGGCGCGAGGCGATCAACGTGGCCAGTGCCACCACCACGGTGGCGGTCAGGCCGATCCACAGCCACTCCAGCCCTGACGGCATGATGGTTTCCGGCTCGTCATACCAGCGTGGATAGAACACCTCCATGAGGTAATAGAACAGGTAGAAACCGCTGATCGACAGTACGGTCGAGCACAGCGATGCGACCGTGATGGATAGCGTGATCTGGCGCCCGATGCTCTTGCCTTTGCGGTTCATCGGTTCAGTCCAGGAAGCGGTAGCCGACACCGCGGATGGTGGCGGGAATGCCGATGATGCCGACGTCCTCGAGCTTGCGGCGCAGCTTGCTGACGTGGCTGTCCACGGTGCGCTCCTGCGCATCGCCTTCCGGCAGGCAGGTCTGGAGAAGATCCAGCCGGCTGTGCACCATGCGCGGTGCGCGCGCCATGTGCACCAGCAGACGGAACTCGGTGAGTGTGAAATTCAAAGCATGCACGTGGTCATCGGTGCGCACGGTGACCTCATGGCTGCGCAGGTCGATCTCGAATGGCCCCTGCCGGATCAGCCCGTTGGGTTCTTCTGCCATGGGCTTCGCGCTACGGCGCAGCACCGCCTGGATGCGGGCGACGATCTCGGCCGGATTGAACGGCTTGGCCACATAGTCGTCGGCGCCGACGCGCAGGCCAGTGAGCTTGTCCACGTCCTGGTCCAGTGCGGTGAGCATGATCACCGGGGTGTTGCCGCGCCGGCGCAGCTCACTCAGGACCTGCCAGCCATCCAACTTCGGCATCTGCACGTCGAGCAGGACCAGGTCGGGGCGCAGCTGGCGGTGGCTGGCGAGGGCGGCTTCGCCATCGGCGGCGCGGGCGCTGCGCAACCCGGAGCGGGCCAGGTAGGCGCCGAGAATGTCAGCAATTTCGCCTTCATCCTCGGCAATCAGCACCAGGGGCGCCTGGTGCGTGCGTGCATCGGTCTTCATTGAACGCTGCAGTTTCCAGTGCGAGATGGGGAGTGCCGGCGGCGGTGTCATCGTGGCCGTTCCAGGGTCTGTGCTTCTTCGTGGGCGGCCCAGGCGAGGGTGGCCAGCACCAGCGTGTGCCGCAGGGCGGGCGCCAGCGTTGCGGTCCCGCGCAGGTGCTGTGCGAGCAGGGCCGATACGGCCGCAGGCAGCTTGCTCCACCGTGATTGCATGCCCGTTGCGTCCACCCGGTCCTGCAAGCGGCGGGCCATGCGGACCAGGGCCCGCAGGCGCCGGGCAAGCAACGCAGCCACCAGGACCGCCGCTATCCCTGCAGGCATGAGACTCAGTCCAGTGCTGGAGGCGGACCAGGCCGCGAAGCCGATCAGCACCAGTGACGCCAGGGTGCCCGTGCGCGCCGAATGGGCGGGGCCTTCGCTGCGGAAGCACACCAGCGCGGCGGCACCGGCGCCCGCCAGCAGGGGCGGCGCCGGGTTCGCGCTGGCAAGCATCCAGGCGCTGGTCGACGCCATTACCAGTGCAAGCAGCCACGGCGAAGGCGCGCACCAGGCGAGATAGGCGCGGCGGACATCGATGGGAGGCAGGTCAGGAAACGGGAGGGACACGGCGGGGACGCAGTCGGCGAGGCCGACAAGGCTAGGGGCCGTTGATGGAGACTTGGTCGAGATTGTGTCGAGATTTCATGGACGCGATCCGTGCCGTTCAGGAGCGGATGCCGTGCCTGAACGGATGTGCGGCCTCCATGCAATCTCCACAGTGGCTCCAAGAAACATCCACCACCACCTTCCAGACTGCGGGTTCTGCGGTCACATCCGATGGCCGCGTGCATGCGAGCCTTCCGATGGACAACCGCAGGACCTGGATCATTGCCGCAATCGTTGCGCTTCTTACGGGCGGCACCGGCTGGTGGCTGTTTGCCGAAAGTGATGATGCCGCGCTGATCACGGCCCCGGCAAGGGTGGCGGACCTGGAAAAGACCGTGCAGGCCGTTGGCCGGGTCAATCCCAAGGAACTGGTGGCGGTGGGTGCGCAGGTATCGGGCCAGGTCAAGCGCCTGCATGTGGTGCTGGGCCAGCGTGTGCACGCTGGTGATCTGATTGCCGAAGTGGATTCGCAGCCGCAGCGCATCGCCCTGCGCAGCGCCGAAGCGGCTGCCAATGCGCTGCGTGCCCAGCATGCCGCCAGCCAGGCGCGCTACGCCCAGGCCATCCGCGTGCATGAGCGCCAGTCGCAGCTGGTGGCGTCGCGGCTGGTTTCGCAGGAAGGTTTCGAGTCCGCGCGGGTGGCGCGCGAAGCGGCGCGCTCTGACGTCGCCGCGCTGCAGGCCCAGATCGAGCAGGCGCTGACCCAGGTGGAGACGGCGCGGATCAACCTGGGCTACACCCGCATCGTCTCACCTTCCGACGGCTACATCGTGGCCATCGTCACCAAGGCCGGGCAGACGCTGAACTCGATGCAGACCACGCCGACCATCGTAATGCTGGCACAGATGGACACGATGACGGTTCGCACCGAGATCGCGGAGGCCGACGTGGAGCTGATCGCGCCTGGCCAACCACTGTGGTTCTCCACGCTGGGGCCGGGCGGACGCCGCTACGAATCGCACCTGCAGCAGCTTGAACCTGCGCCATCGTCGATTGCCGACGTGGCCACCGGCAACACCGGTGGATCGGCGCAGACGCCGAAGGCGGTGTATTACGCCGGGCTGTTTGACGTACCCAATCCGGGCCTGAAACTGAAGCCGTCGATGACGGTGAAGGTGACGATCCAGCTGGCGCGCGCCGCCAACGCGCTGCAGGTGCCGTTGACAGCAGTGTCCGAGAGCGATGACAAGGCGGGCAACCGCGCGACCGTACAGGTGATCGACGCCAAGGGCCGTGCCCGCGAGCGCGCGGTGACGACCGGCCTGCGCACCGCTACTGCGGTGCAGATCCTGTCCGGCCTCAAGGCAGGCGAGAACGTGGTGGTCGGGCAGGCGCCCAGTGGCGCGGAAGCCGAACCCACCAGCCTGCTGGGGATGTGAGCATGGCCGACGCGCTGCTGGAACTGCATGGTGTATCGCGCGCCTACCGCTCGGCCGCCGGCGAGGTGGTGGTGTTGAAGGACGTGTCGCTGCGCATCGCGGCGGGCGAGTTCATCGCCATCATCGGCCCGTCCGGTTCGGGAAAATCCACGCTGATGAACATCTTGGGCTGCCTGGATCGGCCAACCGAAGGCAGCTACCGCGTGCACGGCGCCGCAACCGAGCAGATGTCGCCCGATGAACTGGCGCACCTGCGTCGCGAGCATTTCGGTTTCATCTTCCAGCGCTACAACCTGATGGAGAACCTGAGCGCCACCGAGAACGTGGCCTTGCCCGCCGTCTATGCCGGGGTGGAGGCCGATGCGCGCACCACGCGTGCCCGCCTGCTGCTGGAAACGCTTGGCCTGGGCGAGCGCACCACGAACCGGCCCAGCCAGCTGTCCGGCGGCCAGCAGCAGCGCGTTTCCATTGCGCGTTCGCTGATGAACGGCGGCGCCATCGTGCTGGCCGACGAGCCGACCGGCGCGCTGGATCATGCCAGCGGCAGTCAGGTGATGGTCGAACTCAAGCGCCTGCATGCGCAGGGCCATACCGTGATCCTGGTGACCCATGATGCGGCGATTGCCGCGCACGCTTCACGCGTGATCGAGATCGCGGACGGCCGGGTCGTATCCGACCGTGGTACGGGTGATCCTGCGGTTGCACGCAAGGCCGTCGCGCCCGAGCGCAGCACGGAACCGGGCGCCGAGCGCCGCGCGCGCCTGGATGCGACCAGGGAAGCGGCACGGATGGCGGTACGTTCGATGCTGGCCCATCGCCTGCGCACCTTGCTGACCATGCTGGGCATCATCATCGGCGTGGCTGCGGTGGTGACCGTGGTTGCGTTGGGCAAGGGCGCACAGGCGCAGGTCGAGTCACAGATCAACGAACTGGGTGCCAGTACGCTGGAGATCTTCCCGGGTGCGGATTTCGGCGACCCGCGCTCGGCCGAGATCGAAACGCTGGTCGTGGACGATGCCGATCACCTGGCCGCATTGAGTTACGTAGACAGCGTAAGCCCCAACCTGAGCAGCTCGGTGGCCGCTCTGCAGGGCAACCGGCGCGCCAACACACAGGTGCTTGGCGTGGGCGCTGATCTACCCCGCGTGCGCGGGCTGCGCCTGAAGGCGGGCCGGTTCTTCACCGATGCCGAGGTGGAGGCGCATCGCGCGGTGGCCGTGCTCGACCAGAAGGCGGCCAAGGCACTGTTCAACGGCAATCCGATCGGCGGCACGGTACTGCTGGGCGGCATGCCGGTGGACGTGATCGGTGTGGTGGGTGCCAGTGCATTCGCAGGCGGCGCGACGCCCACGGTCTACGTGCCTTACACCTCGGCGGCCTCGCGGCTGCTTGGCAGCCAGCGGCTGGAGAGCATCACCGTACGCGTGCGCGATGACGTGCCAACCCGTGCAGCTGAGGCCTCGCTGGGTGCGGAACTGCAGCGGCTGCATGGGCGCCGCGATTTCTTCATCTACAACTCGGACCAGATCCGCAAGGCGGTGATGAAATCCAGCCAGACCATGGCGGCGCTGGTCTCGGCGATTGCGGCGGTGGCGCTGGTGGTCGGAGGCGTGGGCGTGATGAACATCATGCTGGTGTCGGTGAAGGAGCGCGTGCGCGAGATCGGTGTGCGGCTGGCAGTGGGGGCCCGGCAGGGCGACATCCTGCGCCAGTTCCTGATCGAGGCCGTGCTGATCTGCCTGTTCGGTGGGGTGCTGGGCGTGTTGTCCGCGTTGGGTGTGGGCGCCTTGTCCAGTTTGCTGTCACTGGGCGTGCCGTTCCTGTTCACGCCTGGGCCGGTGCTCGCCGCGCTGGCATGTTCGTCTGCAATCGGGCTGGGTTTCGGCTACTTCCCGGCCCGCAATGCCGCGCAGCTGGACCCGATCCAGGCATTGGCGGCGGAGTAGGCTCGCCTGCTATGGCACGTGTAAAGCCGAACCCACGCTCGGCTGCTCTCCGTTCAGACCGCGATGCGCCCTGCGCCGCGCGCAGCGAGCCGAGCATGGGTTCGGCGCTACAGCGACTCAGCGCGCCTTGCCTTTGATCGCCACGCTTCCTGGCAGCTGCGAATATCCGCTGTCGCCCCAGTGCCGGGTGATGCGCTGGAAGAACAACGAGTTGGGCACACGCAGCAGGCAACCGCGCGCGCCTTCGCCACGATCACTCAGCGTGGTGTAGATCAGGTTGATGTCCACCACCTGACCACACAGGCCCGGTTTGTCCACGCTTTCCAGCACTTCGATGGTGTCATTGATGCGGAATGGGCGCGTGGCGACGATCAGGAACGAACAGAACAGGTTGGACAACACGCTCCACGCGGCAAAGAACGCCACCGCGCCGACGGCCATGAACCCGGTCAGCGCGGTCCACAGCACCGAGCGCGAAACGCCCAACCGCTCCAGTATCAGCAGCGCGGCCGCCAGATACAGCAGCAAGGCACCGCCGCGACGCAGGCCGACATGAAGCTCTGGAGCCAGCCTGCCGCGCTGCCGGGCCTGCACCAGCAGCCACGCCAGCGCACGCACCATCACCCACGCGACGCCGAGGATGGCCAGCACCTCGGCCACCGGCACAACCACGGTCAGCCAGTCCTCGATCCAGGCAGGCAATCCGGTCATGGAGGCTACAGCGTCGCCGCGCCGCCAGAAATGGTCAGCAGTGCACCAGAGGTATAACTGGCGCTGTCCGAAGCCAGCATCACATAGGCCGATGCCAGTTCGGCTGGCTGGCCGGGGCGGCCGAACGGCGTCTGCGAGCCGAACTGCTCGACCTCCTCGGCGGCCATGCCTGCCGGAATGAACGGCGTCCAGATCGGGCCGGGCAGCACCGCATTGACGCGGATCTGGTGCTCGGCCAGCAGGCCCGCCAGCCCCAGCGTCAGGTTGGCCACCGCGCCCTTGGTTGCGGAGTACGGAAGGATGTTCGGGGTCGGTCGCTTGGAATTGACCGATGCGGTGTTGATGATCGCGCCGCCACCGCGCAGGTGCGGGACGCACAACCGGGTCAGATTGAACACGGCATGGACATTGGTATCGAACGTCCGCTTCCAGTCATCCAGGGTGATGTCGTCGAAGTGCTCGTAGTAGCGCTGGTAGGCCGCGTTGTTGACCAGGATGTCGAGACCGTCCAGCTCGCTGGCCACGCGGTCGACCAGCGAGCGCGCCTGTGCCGGGTCGCTGATGTCACACGGCACCAGTACGGCTTTGCGCCCGGCCTGTTCGATCTGCTGCTGCACATGGCGGGCATCGTCCTGCTCACCATCGAGGAACGCGATGGCAACGTCGGCGCCTTCGCGCGCAAAGGCGATGGCCACGGCTGCGCCGATGCCGCTGTCACCGCCGGTGATCAGTGCCTTTTTGCCCTGCAACAAGCCATGGCCGCGGTAGCTGTCTTCGCCGTGGTCCGGACGCGGTTGCATCTGCGCGGTCTTGCCGGGGAAGGATTGCTGTTGGGCGGGGAAGGGCGGGCGTGGGTAGTCGGGCAGGGCCATCGTCACTCTCCGGAAGGAAACCGGCGCCAGTCTCCCTCCATACGGGTAAACGGCCGGAGGGCGCGGTGTCGTTGCAGCGTGGACGCCTGCGCGGAGGACTTCACAACGGATGGGCGATCGTGGTCATGATGCTGTTGGCCGGTTGCCGTGAATCCAGCCGCGTGTGCTGCACGATGATCGGCTGGTCGGATTCAACGAGGGTGGCAAAGCCGGTGCCGCGCGGCACCGGCGCCGGATGCTGCAGGTCGTTGAAGCGCAGGTGACAGGTGCGTCGCGCCGGCACGGTGACCCTGTAGGGGCCCACCGGATCACGGTCTTCGAAGTAGAGGGTCAGCGTGACATGCGCGGGCTCGTCGCCGGCATTGAGTACGCAGCAGGTTTCGTGACTCTGCATCTCCGGTGACGGGCCGTTGCTCCAGGCTGGAATGTAGCCCTCGGCGATAGCCCAGCGTCGATGCCCGATGCAGGAAGCGTTCGTTTCCATGACGCGGTTTTAGCTGGAGGGGTGTTGCCATCGTGTCCAGTCCCCGCACGGAATCCGTGATGACCATCGGCTACCACGCATCGCATGAGCAGTTCCCGCCCGCCACCTTGCTGGGCCTGGCGCTGCGCGCCGAACAGGCGGGATTCGAGGCCGTGATGTGCTCGGACCATTTCCATCCATGGACGACTGCGCAAGGGCAGTCCGGCCACAGCTGGGTGTGGGCCGGTGCGCTGGCGGTGCAGAGCGCGTTGACCCTGGGCATGGTGACCTGCCCGATGCTGCGCCAGCACCCGGCATTGGTGGCACAGGCAGCGGCGACGCTGGAGCAGCTGGCGCCGGGCCGGATCTGGCTGGCGCTGGGTACCGGCGAGGCCCTGAACGAGCGCATCACCGGCCAGGCGTGGCCAGCCAAGCGCGAGCGGCAGAAGGCACTGCGCGATGCGGCCGAGGTGATGCGGCGGCTGTGGGGTGGCGAGCACGTCGACCACGACGGTGGCTTCCAGGTGCGCCAGGCACGGCTCTACAGTCGCCCGGCGCTTCCCCTGCCGCTGCTGGGTGCAGCGGTCACGGAGGAGACTGCACGTTGGATGGGGGGCTGGGCCGATGGTCTGATCACCATCAGCCAACCGCTGGCGCAGTTACAGCGTGTGGTGGCAGCGTTCGAGGCAGGCGGTGGCAGGGGCAAGCCGATGTACCTGCAGGCCAAGCTCTCCTACGCGCGCGCCGAACAGGCGGCGCTGGAAGGTGCGATGGAGCAGTGGAGTGCCAACGTGCTGTCGCCGGAACTGGCCGAAGGCCTGGACCAGCCCGAACAGTTCGAAGCACAGGCCCGATCGGTCAGCGCCGAGATGGTGCGCCAGCACGTGCATGTCTCGGCAGACCTGGGCCAGCATCGGGCCTGGCTGCAGGAGCTGCAGGGAATGGGGTTCGATCGCATCTACCTGCACAACGTGAACCGCGAGCAGGAACGCTTCATCGATGACTTCGCCGAACACGTGCTGCCCGCGCTGCGCACTCAGGCACCTTCGGCAGCCAGCCACGTATAGCCGTGGCCCTCCAGGTAACAGCGGCGACCCTGCAGCTTGGCGCCGTGGCCCACCAGCGTGTTCAGCGGACCGCGCAGGGGTACGTCCACCTCGACCGGCTCGTCGCCGAAGTTGATCAGTGCCAGTGCCTGATGGGGTGCCTCACCGTAGCGGAGCATCAGCAGCGCAGGTGAGGGCGGGTCGAGCGTGTGAGGACCCTGCTGCAGCGCGGGATGTGCATTGCGCTGCTGCAGCAGCTCGCGCACCCGCAGCAGCAGTGAACCTGGCGTCGCGCGTTGCGCCTCGACGTTCACCGTGCGGTAACCGTAGGGGCCGTCTGCCGGTGGCGCGCGCCAGGCATGCCGCGGTTCTTCGGTGAACCCAGCCCCTGGGCCGTTATGCCAGTGCATCGGCATGCGCACGGCATTGCGCTCGGGCAGTTCCAGGCAATCACCGAGGCCGATCTCTTCGCCATAGCGGATCACCGGCACCTGGCCCAGCGACAGCAGCGCCGCCCAGGCCATGGCCTGCCATGCGATGTCGCCCTCCAGCATCGGTGCCAGCCGGCGGCGGATGCCACGGCCATAGATGCGCATGCCACGCTCAGGGGCGAAGCGTTCCATCACCGCTTCGCGCTCATCCGGCTCCAACTGCTCAAGGTCCAGTTCATCATTGTTGCGCAGCCAGGCAATGCGTGTGTCCGGCGGCGCGTGCGGGCCGTACTCGGCCATGACCCGCGCCACTTCGCTGGCATCGCCACGTGCCAGTGCGAGGAAGAAATGATTGTTGAGGTGGAAATCCAGCAGGTGCGAAAGCCGCCGCCCGTGGCACAGGAAGTCACCGTAGTGGGACGCGCGGACATCCGCTTCGCCGATCAGTGGCAGCCCTGGTTGCTGCGCGTCTGCCGTGGCGCGCATCGCCTCCAGCAGCCACAGCCCACCGTCGCGCGGGTCGGCGTGGCGGGCGCGCTTGACCATGTACGGAACGGCGTCCACGCGGAAGCCGGCCACGCCGCGCTGCAGCCAGAACGTCATTACCCGCAGCAGTTCCTCGCGTACCGGCGCATGGGCCAGGTCGAGGTCTGGCTCGTGCCGGTAGAACATGTGCCGGTTGAACGCGCCGGCCTCGGCATCCCATGTCCAGACAGCGGTCTCGATCGGCGGGAACATCGGCTGCAGGCCGTCGTCAGGCATGTGGTCGCTCCACAGGTACCAGCGGCGCCAGGCCGGGTCGCCCTGCTGTGCGGCGACGAACCACTGGTGCGCGCTGGCGGTGTGCTGCATCACCAGTTCGACGATGATGCCGATGCCGCGCAGGTCGGCCGCATCGACCAGGCGCTGGAAGGCGGTCTCGTCGCCCAGGCGTGGATCGATGCGGTAGTGATCGGTGACATCGTAGCCGCCATCACGGCCGGCGTTGCAGTAGAACGGCAGCAGCCACACATGGCTGATGCCGAGCCACTGCAGGTAGTCCAGCTTTTCGGTGATGCCATCCAGGGTGCCCCAGCCGCGGCCTTGGCTGTCGCGGAACAGATACGGGTCGACCTGGTAGATCGCGCGCAGCGGACGCACCGCCATGGGGCTTCTCCGGCACTGTTCACGGGTGACCAGCCTGCTGTGCGCCGTGGCAGCGGTTCGTGAACCGAATGGCACCGCATCATGACGTGGCATCCATGGCCCGTGCATGCCCGGGCGCGCAGAGTGAATGCTCGTCCCGCTGCGCCGAGGAACCTTTATCCATGCCCCGCCGCAAAACGCTTCGTATTGCGACGTTCAACGTCAACGGCATCGGCACGCGCCTGCCGCAGCTGCTGGACTGGCTGCACAGGGAATCGCCGGACGTGGTTGCCCTGCAGGAACTGAAGGCGACCGACGCCGCGTTTCCCGCTGCGGCATTGGAACAGGCCGGCTACGGTGCACTCTGGCAGGGTGAGGCGCGCTGGAACGGCGTGGCGCTGCTGGCCCGGGGCACCATGCCGGTCGAGAGCCGCCGCCGATTGCCGGGCGAACCCAAGGATACGCAGAGTCGCTACCTGGAGGCGGCGGTGCACGGCGTCATCGTGGGTGCCCTCTACCTGCCCAACGGCAACCCGCAGCCCGGACCCAAGTTCGACTACAAGCTGCGCTGGATGGAACGCCTGATCCGGCATGCACGCAGCCTGGTCGAGCTGCCGCACCCGGCGCTGCTGCTGGGTGATTTCAACGTGATTCCCACAGACGCCGATGTCTATGATCCCAAGGCCTGGCGGCGCGATGCGCTGTTCCAGCCCGAGGTTCGCGATGCCTTCGAGCGGCTGCTCGCGCAGGGCTGGACCGATGCGCTGCGGAAGGTGCACGGCGACGCCACGATCTATACCTTCTGGGACTATTTCCGCCAGCATGCCGAGCGCGACCGTGGGCTGCGCATCGATCATCTGCTGTTGAATCCCGTACTGGCGGAACGACTGAAGGATGCGGGCGTCGACCGTTGGGTGCGGCTGCAGGAAAAGGCCAGCGACCACGCACCGGCTTGGGTGACGGTGCGTGCGTGATCAACGCGCGGCAGGGTCTTCGCGTCGCTCCCGACGCACGCGCGCGCGGGTTCGGTACAGGCGGCTGTCCGCCTTCTGGATGGTGTCGGCCACGGGCTCACCGGCCGTGTTGATGGCCGCGCCCATCGAGAACGCGCTGGGCGAAAGCGCGGCGTGGTCCTGGTACCAGTGCTCGAGTTCGCTTAGGCGGCCATTCGCTGGCGCGACCAGCACTACCATGAACTCGTCGCCACCCAGCCGTACCACGGTCTCGTCCTTGCCCAGCGGCGAGCGCAGGAAGGTGGCGAACTCGACCAGCACGGCATCGCCACGGCGGTGGCCCTGGGTGTCGTTGATGTGCTTGAAATGGTCCAGATCGAACATCACGCAGGCCCAGCGCTCGTCAATCAGTTCATCCAGCCGGTGCAGGTAACGCCGGTTGTAGCACTGCGTGAGCGGATCCTTGAAGGACATGTCGCGCAGCTGCTGCTCCTGCATCCTCAGCGCGGTGACGTCCTGTGCATGCCCCAGCACGTAGGGCGGGCTGGCTTCGTTGTCGAGCACGTTGTGGTACGCCCAGTAGTGGCGCGTACCATCGGCGGCAATCAGCTCGATCACGCCAGCGTCGGTGTGGTTTGCCTGGATCCGGGCGAGGTAGGCCCTGAAGCCTTCGCGTTGTTCCGGCGGCATCAAGTCACACAGGCTGCGCCCGATCATCTGGCTTTCCTCGAAGCCCAGTGACTGCACCGCCGCCGGATTCACCGAGGTCAATGTGCCGTCCAGCGTGTGGGTGCAGATCAGGCCCAGGCTGTAGTGGAACAGCCGACGGTAGCGGGTTTCGCTCGCTTCCAGCGCGTCCAGCGCGGCTCGTTCGTCCGTGATGTCCTGGATTGCCCCGACCAGGCGCGGATGGCCGTCGACCTGTTGCCGGCTGCCGACCACCCGGGTCCAGATCGCGCGCCCGTCGGCCGTGGTCATCGGCAGCTGTACTTCCCAGGATGTTCCCTCGTCGATGCAGCGCTGTACCGCCGCCTGGATGATATTGCGGCTGTCCTCGCGATAGAACGAGAGTGCGGTCTCCAACGTGGGCGTGAAGTTGCTGCGTACGCCATGCAACTGCTTGGTTTCCCGTGTCCAGCGCACCTCGTTGGTCAGCAGGTCCATCTCCCAGCCGCCTACCCGTGCGGCACGGTTGGTACGCTCCAGGAAGTCCTCACTGCGTTTCAGCTCGCGATGCAGCGCCTTGGCCTGGCCAACCTGCGCCATGAGGGTGCTGCGCTGTTCCAGCACCTGGGTAGTGACCCGAGCCAGATGCACCATCAGTTCACGCTGGGAGGGTGACAGCACACCGGGCATCGGGTCGAGCAGGCACAGCGTGCCGATGCGTGCGCCGTGCGTCGACCCCAGGGGAATGCCGGCGTAGTGGCGGATGCGCGGCCCACCGGTGACCAGCGGATTGGTGGAAAAGCGTGGGTCCTGGCGCGCATCGGGAATCTCGAACAGCTCGTCCTGGCGTATGGCATGGGTGCAGAAGGAGATCTCGCGGGCGGTCTCGCTGACGCCCTCCAGGCCGATGTTGGCCTTGAACCATTGGCGGTCTTCGGCCACCACGGTGATCAGGCCCATGGTCAGGCCGGTCGCGGCGCGGGCCGCGGCAACGATGGCATCGAACACCGGCTCCGGTGGCGTATCCAACAGGTGCAGTCGTTCGATTTCGAGCAGTCGTTCGGCTTCGTCCATGGCGCTTTTCAGGGCTGGGTGGCGAGGGCGGTTGCGGCGGCTGGCTCGCGCTACGCTAGTGTGCGCGCCGTTATGTATCGCCACGGCGGGGTGATGCCGATGTGAGGTGGGCGCGCCGGCTCAGTGCCGTTGGAGCGAGGCCTGCAAGGCGGTGGCCAGTGCAGCGTCTCCGGATACCAGATCCTGCCAGCGCAGTGTGATGCCCTTGCGTCGCCCCTTCTCAACCAGCTTGAGGCCCTCAGGGGCCACGGTGAGAGTGTAGGGTTGGCCGTCGATGTGCAGTTCGCGGCGCAGTGGCTTGTCGAGCGGGGTCATCATCGTTTCCTCGCTGGGGCGGAAGCGCGACGTGGCTGGATCGATACGTGACGATGATCACGGATGTGCCAACGCCAGGGGAAATCAACAGCGCGGGTGATGCCGATGCGGGGCCCGACCACTGGATCCTCCGGCGGCGACACGCCGTCGCTGGCGATGACAATGCCGTGGTTGCCGGTCACCAGATCAGCGCCGTCGAAGCTGCGGTCCAGCCCGAAGGCCTGCGAGAGCTTGCCGGGCCCGCTGGCCAGATCGTGGTCGCGGCGCGCGGCGGGACGCAGTTCGCGCATGCGCTCCAGGCCCACCAGCGGCTCGATGGCCCGCAGCAGCACCGCCACGCCTTCACCCACTTCGCCGCAGACAACGTTGCTGCCCCAGTGCATGCCGTAAGTGAAGTAGACATACAGGTGGCCGGCCTCGCCGAACATGCTGGCCGTGCGCGGCGTCTGCCCGCGATAGGAGTGTGCGGCCGGATCGACACTGCCCGCGTAGGCTTCGACTTCAACGATGCGACCGGCCCGGCCATCGTCACGGACCAGGAGTTTGTTGAGCAGCTCGGGCGCAACCTCGACGGGCGGGCGCCGGTAGAAGCTGCGGGGGGAGGATCTGAAGAGAGGCGGGCAACCAATCCGGCACGGTAGAGGCAGGCTCGGGAAAACGGTGATGGCACTGTGGCACCAGACAGGTGAAACGGGCGCAGACGCAGTGTCATTCCTGCGCAGGCGGAACGGCCAGTGCCGCGCGGCGGGAGGCATAGACCTCGGGTGTCTGCGGCTTGATGAACAGTGCCACCAGTTCCGGATACTCGCGCTTCACGGCTGATTCGATGCGGGTGATGCACGCCTCGATCTGCGGTGTCTTCCGGTCATCCTCGAACTCGGCGCTGAGCATGGCCACGACCTGTTCGGGGCCCATCTGCATGGTGGTCACGCCATTTGCGCGGCGCAGGTCGGGATCGGTTTCCGCCACGGCCATGATCCGCTCGGCCACGGCCGGGTGGGCCGGCTCACCCACCAGCAGTCCCTTGGTTTCGCGTGCGAGAAGAAAGGCGGTGGCGGCAAGCACGCCGGCGATGCACAGCGACGCCACACCATCAAGCACCGGCATGTCCAGGGCCTGGGCGGCCACGAGCCCGATCAGTGCGAAACCCAGGCCGAGCAGGGCCGCGCTATCCTCCAGCAGCACGGTGAAGGTGGACGGATCCTTGCTGCGACGGAAGGCTTCGAAGTAGCCCAGTTTGCCCTTGGTACGCCGGAACTCCCGTAGCGCGACCCACCATGAAGCCCCCTCGAACAGGATGGAGATGCCCAGCACGCTGTAGCTCAACGCGTGGTTGGTGGCCGGCTCCGGCCGGCGGATGTGCTGGATGCCCTCGTAGGCCGACACACCGGCGCCGGCGGCGAACACCAGCAGGCCGACGATGAAGCTCCAGAAGTACAGCTCGCGGCCGTAGCCGAACGGATGCACGGGGTCTGGCGCCTTGCCGGCGCGGCGCAGGCCGTACAAGAGCAGGAGTTCATTCAATGTGTCGACCAGCGAATGCACGCCCTCACTGAGCATGGCCGAGCTGCCGGAGATGCCGGCAGCAATGAACTTGGCGATGGCGATGGCCAGGTTGCCCGCGAGGGCGGCGTAGATGACCAGACGGGAACCGGTGGGAGCGGACATTTCGGCGGCGGGGTGAGGCGGATCCCTGATCTTCCTGATCAGCGCGTGCCTACTGTGTGCACGGTGCGATCAGCGCCCCTTGGGATTGAGGTACAAACGCGCCCCATCCGATTCACGGTAGCCCGTCCAGCGCCCACCGCCTGACGCGCGGAAGCGCCCGAACACGGTGTTGCTGGTGTCGGTGAGCAGCAGCTGATTGCCCGACAGTACCCAACGGTTGGCCGAGAAGAAGCCATCCGGGCAGCCGGCGGGCACGTAGGCACTGTAGCCGCCGAACCACTCGATGTTCTTCAGCTCGATGGAGCAGGTGTTGCCGTTCTCCTGGCCCAGCGTCCAGCTGCCGAACAGATCGCTGTCGCGCACATCGCGGCCGCCACGGTGGCGGTCGTGGCCCGAGTCGTCGTTGTCGTCGTGGAAACCGAAGCCCACGTCGATCTCTTTGCTTTCGCTGCGTGACTCGGACTGCGAGCTGCCGCTGGTGGTGGTCTGGGTGGTCACCGCGCCACTGCTCTGGGTCTGGGTGCTGCTGGATTGCGTGGTCTGGTCGGTGTGGGTGGTCTGTTCGCCGAAGCCGAACGAGGCGTCCTGGGCAAGGGCGGGCAGGGCCAGGAAGTACAACGCCGGCAGGCAGCTACGGGCAAGCAGGGCAGCCATCGCAGGATCCTCGGAAGGGTGGATCGCGCGAGTATCGAACCGGTGGGGTGGGAGACGGTGTGAGGGCGCGCCCTGAGGCAAGCCAGCCAGGAACAGGTGCTGTCCGCTGAAGGGTAGTGCCGGCCGCTGGCCGGCTCCCCTTTTGACGCCCAGAGACCGAAGGAATGCCGGCCAGCGGCCGGGCACTTCCCGCAGCCAGGCATGGCCTGGCGCTACGGGTCGGGCTTCACCCTCACCACCCGTTTCCGGTACTCGTACACGTTGTCACCGCGGATGCGCTTTTCCTCGGTGCCGGTGACCCGGCCCACCTGCTGGTCCGAACCGGTCACGGGCTGTGCCTCGATTTCGGTCTCGTGCTCGAAGGAATGCGATTTGTCGGTGTTGCGGTAATAGCGGTACAGCGCCCAGTACAGCGCGGTTGCGCCGGCTGGACCTGCCGCCAACAGCCAGAGGCCACTGTCGTCGCTCATGTCGATGCCACCAGGAAGGCAATTGCGAGGGCTTCAATGACGGTGCCAGTGGCCAGTGCCGCCAGCAGCATCTTCCATTGCTGCACGGGCACACTGCCCATGGTTTCGCCTGTACGGCCATTGACTGCGATGTAGTGCAGCATGCCGCCGTTCTTTCCGGGCTGGTGGTAGGAGTACAACCAGACCGGCAGGTACATCGACACCCAGCGGGTGCCATGCACCTCCAGCTGTTCCTGCTCCCAGCGCACGCCACGGTTGTAGCGCTTCACCGAACCTTCCACCTGTGCGCGGGCAATCGACAGCAGCTGGTCTTCCAGCCGCGGCCGCAGCTTTTCCACATCCAGGTTGCGCTTCTCCGAAGTGAAGCCGGCCAGGTACGAGGCGTTCCACTTCACCGCGTTCTTGGTATCGAACGGCAGGATGGTGTTGATGATGTTGTTGGTGTTGGCGCGGATATCAAGATTCCCGCGCTCGGCCGAGGATTCCAGCGGCAGGTCATCAACGGTGAAATCGACCTGGCGTTCGACCTGGTAGACATCGGCGTCGTAGAGGGTGCGCTTGTTCTTCTCGCTGCCCACCGTGTACTCGCGCGTCTTGATCTCGCCCTTGCCGGCCACGGCCGCGCTGACATTGCTGTCGACGATCATGTAGGGGAGGAACACGCCCACCACGTTTTCCGGGGTGAACTGGTCCTTGAACGCTTTCAGCGCGAACATGCGGCGCTTGTCGACGAACTGGCGGATGCGCGCGACCGCGTCGTCCTTCTTGATATGGAAGGGCAGCACTGCATCAGGTACCGCGCCATTGCTGATCTGTTCGTTGACGCCGAATACGTGGCGGCACCAGTGGCAGCGCGCCGTCATCGTGCTTTCGGTATTGACCGTGACTTCGGCGCCGCAGCCGGTGCACTTGAAAGTCATCAACGCCGAGGTGTCGGCATCGATGTCGCGTGCGCCGGACGCGATGACGGTGCCGCGCAGCTGGTCGATGGCTTCGCCCAGCCCGAATTCCTCCTCGACCCGCGCGCCATGCCATTCGTGACGGCAGTACAGGCAGACGAGGATGTCGGTGCCGGCCTTGGGCCGGATGTCGGTGGCGCCGCACTTCGGGCAGCGGTTGAGGCCGTCCTTCAGCTCGCTGGCCGAGGTATCGATGGCCACGGGATCGGGCGCTTCCACTTCATCGCGGATGGCCTGCGGCAGCTTCGAGGTGTCCAGCGGGAAGCTGCCGGGCAGGGGAGGGACGTCCTGCGGCGAACCGGGCCCATCCAACGACGCCGCCGGCAGGGGCGGCGGCGTCGCGGGCGCGGATCCGGGCAGCGGCGGTGGGCCGTTTCGGGGATCGGACATGTCGGTTGTGCGTCCTGCTGTTACAGGCCCAGTGCCTTGGCCTTGAGCGCGTCGTAATCGCTCTGGGTGATCAAGCCCAGGTCCAGCATTTCCTTGGCCTTCTTCAGCTTGGCGACCGGATCGTCGGCAGCCGGGGTGGCCGGCTGCTGCATGCCGCCGACACCGAACATGCCCGAGGCCATGCCGACACCGACCAGGCCCGCCGCACCGCCGTTCTCGCCGGCCGACTGGATGCCCTGGGCGACGCTGGCCTGCAGGTTGGAATTGCCGCGCGAACCGGACAGCGCATCGGCGCGCTGCACGGTCTTCAGCAGTTCGCGGGTGTTGGCGTCGTACTCGATCGAGACGATGGCGGTCTTGACGATGGCCAGGCCGCGGTCGGACTTCCACTGGTAACCCTGCTCGACGGCGGCCGACAGGCTCTGCGCGAAGCCCAGCGAGTCCTGCTGCAGCTTGGTGATGCGGTTGCCCTTGCCCGGATCGTTGGTATACAGGCTGAAGGCCGGGGCCAGCGAACCGACCACTTCATTGAACAGCTGGCTGGCAGCGGCGTTGTCCAGATCGGTGAAGTCGAACACCTGGCCCGGCCGCAGGTAGCTGGCCGGTACGAAATTCTTCACGAACAGGATCGGGTCGACGATCTTCAGCGTGTACGAGCCGCGGGTGATCGCACCGACCTGGGTATTGAGGAAACCGTCGTCCCAGTAGATTTCCGACTGGGTGCCGAAGCGGTTGTCCGGCAGTTCCTTCAGCGAGACGAAGTAGGCCGCCTGCTGCGCGCCCGGCTGGCCGCCGAACTTGAAGCGTTCCCAGCTCTGCTTGATGAAGGTGCTGACCAGGCCGTCGCCGGCGAAGATCGACTGCGAGTTCAGATCGTCGGAGCGCCACTCGTAGCCACCCGGTTCGGCGACGAATGCGGTGATCGCGCCATCCTGGAACAGCAGCAGGCCGTAGCCTTCCGGCACGATGATCTTCGAGCCGTTGGTGATGATGTTGGACGAGCCGCTGGTGTTGGAGCCGCGGCCGGCATTGGTGCCCTGCGGCACCGCCGCGAACAGGGCGGCCGTGGACGGCAGGCCCGCCGGCACGGTGTAGAAGTCCTTCCACTGGTCGGCCAGCACACCGCCAACCGCACCCTTCACCGCCTGTACCAGACCCATGTCCAACTCCCTGTGATTCAAGGGCAGGCACCATGCCTGCCGAGCTGGACTGAATATAGCAGCGGGCAGGGACCGCTGTGGTGCCGGAAGATGAATCCGGGCCATGCCGATGCACGGCGCAGCGCCGTGCCTGGCGCTGTTGCTACAACATGTACGGAATCTTGAACGCCAACGTGAAGTCCGGCGCATCCGGGGTCAGCCCGATGCCCAGCAGCGTCACCAGCGTGGTGTGCTGGTTCAACGCATAAGTCACGCCCAGGTTCAGGGATGCCGCATTGGCATCACTGCCGATCACCTTCATCCACTTGCCGCCCTGGAAGCGGGTGGAGGCGCGGGCGCTGATGCGGTCACTGAAGGACAGACTCAGGCTGGTCCGCTCGTTGAACGCAAAGGCCACGCCTGCGCCGAAGTACACCGAGCCACCCAGCTTCACGTCGCCCGGATTGACCGTGTCCGGATTGCTGTCGATGTCGTTGAATCCGCGCGGGATGGAGTGCACATAGCCGATGTTGGCGAACAGGATGGCCGGGTCGGCGGTCTTCACCATCGACAGGCCGAGGTTGGCCTGCCATACGCCGTTGCCGGTGGGCTGCTCGCGCGGCACGGCGAAGCGGATGTAGTCATCGTCATCGCGCTCGATCACCTTCCAGTCCAGGCCGTAGGGTGCGCGTCCAGTGGGGGCGGTGACGCCGGCCGTGAGCACAGTCTCCGGGCGCCAGCCGCGTTCGCCGAACAGCCGGTAGTTCGCGCTCAGGCCAATGTCGCCCAGGCCGTTGCCGTTGGTCTGCTCCTGCGCGATGGCGGCTGCTGCACCGCCGGCGCCGCCTTTCTGGTACACGGTGCGCCGCGCCAGGTAGGGCACATCCAGGTTGAGCGTCAGGTTCGGGCTGACGCCCCAGCGGGCCGCCACGTTGTAGGTCAGCGAGTCGGACTCCACGTTCTCGATGGCGATATTGCCGAGGAAGATGGCGTCCAACGCGAGGAAGCCGTTGAGGGTGAGCTGCTTGCGGTCGTAGCGTGCGTAGGTGAGGCTGTTCTCGATGGTGAAGCGGCGCGAGAACAGGGCCGATTGCTGCTGCTTCACATCGTCCACGCTGCGCCGCGACTCCTGCCTGGCCTGTTGTGCTTCTGCGGCGGTACTGGCGTAACCCTCGCTGCTCGGTGGAGCCGCGGCGGCCGCTGCCTGCGCCAATGGCGCGGCCGGTGGGGTCGAGGCTGGGCCAACCCGCCCGCCCAGGCGCGCCTGCATGGCCTGCACCTGCATGTCCAGCTCGCGCAACCGCCGCACTTCCTGTGCGTAGTTGGCCTTCAGCTGTTCCAGCTGGTTGGCCAGGGCCTGCACGTCGGCGCCATCATCCGGCGTCGTCGGTGCGGCAAGGGCGGTGCCCGCCAGCGCCGCCAGCGCCAACGGGGTGATCCTCATCAGGGTGTGCATGATCGTGTCCTGCGTTGTGGAGCGTTTCCCCCAATGCCAGGCCCTGCTACTGGCCCGGCCCCATGCCGCGGTTCAACGCAATCGCCTGGGCCACGTTCTGGCTCAACGGCAGGTTGCCGCCCGCGGTGTTCCTCACCAGTTCCAGCCGCAGCTGGTTGCTGGCCGCCTGGCCGTCACCGGCCAGGGCAATACCCTGGCCGACACTGCCATTGCGTATCCATTGCTGCACCAGTCCCTGGCCGTCCACCTGCAGCATCAGGCGTGCCTGGTTGCCGTCCAGCACAGCACTGGCACTGATACCGGCCTGCTGTGCGCTGGCCGAGTGAGCGCCGTCGGATGTGGCTGCGGGCACGGCACCGCCGCGCACCACCAGCGTGGTGACGTTGCGCGCGACATTGCCATCGCCGGCCACCTGCACGCTCTGCACCAGGCCGCTGGCGTTGGCCAGGCCGCTGCTGTCGATGCTGCGTCCGTGGGTATCGGGCAGCGGCGCATCGGCTGCCGTGACATGCACGCTGGGCTGGAAGCTGAGTTTCGGCGCGCCACCGCCACGGAAGTCCATGCCCAGGGTCAGGCCGCCCTGCAGGGTCGTGCCGTTGCTGGCCTGCCACTGCGACACCATGGTGACCCCGAACCAGGCGACGTTGTTGCCGCCCACGGTGTAGCGCCCCCGCATCAGGCTCAGCTCCGGATCGGGGATTTCCGTGAGGCCACGCCCGGTCCTGCCGTCGGCGGCCTGCAGGGGCAGGGCAGGGGCCATCAGCAGCAGAACCATCCATACGTGTTGGCGGAACATGGTCATACCTCCTCAGAACAGGTCGGCGTGGCTGAAGCCGAAGTCGACCAGTTCGGCATCGGTGATCGGCCCTTGCCGCGCGAAGAGCGCGCGGGCACTGGGCCGTTCGCTGGGTTGCAGAAGAGCGGTGTTGCGATCGAAGTCGCTGCCGATCACCACGAAGACCGCGCGCGATGGCCAGGCGGCCAGGAACTCCGGCAGCGCCAGGCTGCGGTTGCCGAGGATCGGGTCAGCCACTTCCACGATGCCGTTGCGCACCTGCTTGAGCACCACGAAATGGCGGAAACCGCGCACGTCCATCAGCACCAGTCCCGGCACGCGAAGGGTGCGCAGTCGTGTTTCATCGATGCGGTAGCCCCGGCCACGCATGCCCAGCGATTCCACGTAGCGCTTGATGTCGAGCAGGGAGAAGCCGCGTTCGGCCACCAGCGCTGGATCGGACACCCCCATCATCCCTTCAATCACCGTCGCCTCGTCGGTCTGCAGGTGGTAGGCGTGGCGAAGGATGGTCGCCAGCGCCGCAGCCCCGCAGCTGTAGTCGGTGTGCTGGCGTACCACGTTGCGGTAGCGCCGCTCCTGCATGCTCTCCACCTTCTGCTGCAGCAGAGCGCCATTGGGCAGTACGCCACTGAAGCGCACGTCGCCTGCCCACGCAGGAACAGTGGCCAGCAGCAACAGGCAGGCCAGCAGGCACATCGAAAGACGGCAACGGATCATCACGGTCTCCGGCAGCAGGGGGGAGCCCCTGCCCCAAGGGGGAGGAGGGACAGGGGCTCCCGGGAACCCGGCCATTGGCGGACGGCCGGGGTGTTGCGCTTACTCGCCGCTGCCACCACCGCCGCCGGTGCTGGGCTGGGCGACTGCCAGGGCCAGGCTGTTGGCCTGCAGGTTGCCGGTGCCTGCAGCCACGTTCACGCCGATGTTGCCGGAGGCGCCGGAGAAGGCGCTGCCGGACAATGCCGAGGTGTTGGTGGCGTTGACGTTCACCCAGCGCGTGGTGCTGACCGTGCCGCTGAGGCTGGCATACAGGTCGGCCACGCCCAGTTCGACGAACTGGCTGGTGCCACTCTCACGCGTATCGAAGCCCAGGCCGCCCACCCCCGGCCGGTTGGGGTTCATCGTGGCGTTCTGGATCTGGTTGTCCAGGTCGATGTGGCCGGTGCTGTTGCCACCCGGGTGTGGCAGCTCGCCACTCCACGTATCCAGGTAGTAGTTGGCCATCTGGTAGGCGTTGCCGGTACCGCGGTAGGTGCCCGCGCCATAGGCCAGGGTCAGGCCGCTGACGCCGCCATGCATGCCGACCTGCACGGTATCGGTGTAGGACTGCACGAAGCCGGCGTTGCTGACCGTGTTGCCGGTGGAGACCTGGTTGGAGCTGATGCTCGACTGGGCCACTGCCGTGGTCGCGACCGAGGCCGCGAGCGCGTTCTTCTGCTCGTTGTTGTTGCCCGAGGCGATGTTCACGCCGATGTTGCCGGACGCGCCGCCGAAAGCGTTGCCACCAAGACCTGCGGCGTTGGTGACGCCGGAGTTCATGGTCGCGTTGCCGAAGCCGGCCTGGTTGACGAACACCTCGGCGTCAGCCATGCCGAAGCTGAAGGACGCATCGGCAGCGGACAACGACGCGGCATTGTCCTGGGCATTGTTGTCGCCGGAGACCACGTTGAAGCCGAGATTGCCCGATGCGCCGGCACCCACGCTGTCACCGATGGACGCACTGTTGGTGACCAGGCTGTTGCTGGTGGCGTTGTTGCTGATCGACTGGCGGTTGTCGATCACGGCAATGGCCGCCGAGTCGAGGTCGATGTCGCCGGTGATGTTCGGATCGCCGGAGAAATTGATGTCGGTGCTCAGCCGCAGGTCCTTCTCCAGGTTCACGTCGACGCCGTGGTTGTTCTTCTCCTTGCGTTCGTCGGCCTGGATGTTGCTGTGCTTCTGCACATTGACGTTGACGGTGCGGTTGCGCACGTCGTTGTCGGTGCGGTTGTGCGTATCGTTGCGGGTTTCGCTGACGGTGTGGTTGTGGTTGATGTTCGCGTTGGCGTTCTGGTTGTCCCAGCCATTGGCCGCAGCGGCGGTCGAGGCAGTGGCAATCGCCATGGCGAGCATGGTCTGTTTGACGGTCGCTTTCATGATGCCCTCTCTCTCATCAGGTGGTGCATCGGTTGGGTGGTTGTCACGGGCGGTCCTGCACGACCAGGCCCAGCACGTTGGCCGTATCGTTGCCGTTGCCCGCGATCTGATTGAGTTGCAGGACCCCGTCGAATCCCCGCAGCGCGGTGCTGGCTACACCGGCGCTGCGGGTGCCCGTCGCGACGCCGCGACCGGTGTCGTCCCGCCCCCCTGCCAACGCGGAACCCTCGGCGGCCAAGGCCGTATCGTCGGTTTCGCGTATGCCCTGTCTGGCCAGCGTCGCGCTGACGACGTTGAGCGTCGTGTTGGCGATGCCGCTGGCCTGGTTGATGGACGCGATGCCACTGGCACCGGCCAGTGCATCACCGCCAATGTATGCAGTGGCCTGCAGCGGCCCGGACAGCACGCGGTTGCCCTGCTGCAGTTGCCGCGCATTGATCGCCACGTCGGCGCGATCGCCCTTGGCGATACCCCGCAGGTTGGCCTGCACGTTGAGGTCGCCGGCGGCCTGGTTCACGGCGATGGCGCCATTCGCCCCGGCCAGCGCGCGGCCGTCGATCCGGGCCACGTCGAGATAGGCGAGCATGCCGCTGTAGTCATCGGCCCGGGTCGCCGAGGGCGCGGCAGCGAGCAGCAGAAGCACGCCGTGCAGGGGCTTCATTTTCCACCTGCCGGGGCCGTGCCCTGCAGCGGGAACTGGGCCAGTGCGCCGCGCACGGTATCGGCGATACCGCGGGTGCTGCTGCCGACCGCACCGAGCGGCCCACTCATGGCGCCCCCCAGGCTGCTGCCGACCATGCCGTCGCCACTGCGGCCCAGCGTGCCGCCCAAGGCCTGCTGGGTGACCCGTTCAACGGTGGTTCCGCCCGGCGCCGCGATGGACGCGGCCTGGCCGGCGCCCATGCCGGCATAGTCCTCATCGCTCAACTCGTCCATGCCGGTCGTCGTGCCGCCGACCCCCAATGCGGCGGCGATCTCGCGCTGTGGCTTCGGGTCGGCTATCAGCGCCATGCCCCGTGGTGCCATGCGATAGGCCGGCCGCGCGGAGACGTCCCGCAACAGGACGATTTCGCCCGGTTGTGCCTTCACGCCCTGGCGGGCGCCCGATGCGGACGCGTCGGCGCCAACCGACAGCAGGGCTGTTGCCAGTGCTGCGGCCAGGCCGCGAATCAGGGTGGTGCCGTCCATGCCGATCTCCCGCGATGGGTGCGGCGGAACCACGCATCAACCGTGCCAACTTCGAAGTGTCCACCCGCCAACGCCGTGATCGTGCAGCACCTGACCGGGCTGCTGCCATGCTGTTACAGGCACGTCGCGGAATTGTTGGGATTTCGAAGCCCCAGGCACCGCAGGGCAAGGGCGGCGGGCGACTGTCGCATCGGTGTTACAGGTGGCGTCGCCGTCTGCAACGGTGCAGCTTCAGCCTCGAATTTCTTGACGCACTGCTCATTGCGCCGCCGTTTAGGGAAGCGCTAGGATCCGCCCAACAAAGGCCATCCCGGTGGCCGTAGAGGTCCCGGCGGGGGGCGGCACGCCGGTGATTGCCTGACAGTCCGCCGACGGTGTCCGGATGCTGGGGGAAGCATGGCAGCGGTCCCGGAGGCTTCTACGTCGCGTTGCGTGCTCTGGTTTGGCGAGCCGTTGGCGAACGAGCGCAGTGCGCTGGCGGCAGCGGGCTGGTATGTGCGCAGCATCCATCCCGATCCCGCCATGGCGATTGGCCTGCGTGGGCGCGATCGTTTGCTCGCCGTGCTCGATCTGCGCCATCTCGATGCGGTCGCGCTGCAGCTGCTGGCGCCGTGGATCGAGCAGCACCAGCATCTGCCCTGGTTGGCGGTACTGCCACCGGGTGCCGGACCCACATCGCCTGCTTGGCTGCCGTTGCTGCAGCGATGCTGCGCGCGCTTCACGCTGCCGTTCGGCCTGCAGGACCTGGTCTGCGCAATGCGCCAGCAGTTCGACGCGGATGATCCGCCTGTCGACGCAACCTGCGGTGGGCACGGACCGCACGCGCTGATTGGCGAAAGCGCCGCGTTGCATGCGGTGCGCGCGGTGCTGCACAAGTTTGCGCCGGTGGAGCTGCCGGTGCTGGTCACAGGTGAAACCGGTACAGGCAAGGAACTGGCCGCACACGCGCTGCATGCGCTGTCGGGGCGTGCCGGCAAGCCTTTCATTGCAGTGAACTGCGGTGCGATTCCGGCCAACCTGGTGCAGTCGGAGCTGTTCGGCCACGAACGTGGCTCGTTCACCGGTGCCGACAAGCGGCAGATCGGCGTGTTCGAATCGGCCCACGGCGGAACGGTGTTTCTTGATGAGGTGGGCGATCTGCCGGCAGAGGCACAGACCAGTCTGCTGCGCGTGCTGCAGGAGGGAACCTTCGAGCGCGTGGGCAGCAGCCAGCCGCTGCGCGCAGACGTGCGTGTGCTTGCCGCGACCCACGTCGAACTGGAACACGCGGTGGCGCAGGGGCGGTTCCGCAGCGATCTCTACTACCGCCTTAATGTGCTGCGCCTGCTGATGCCGCCGCTGCGCGAGCGCGGTGCCGACGTGCAGCTGCTGGCCGAGCACTTCCTGCGCTGCTTCCGGTTGCGCCACGGCGTGCGTGCACGCGGCTTTGCACCGGCCGCAGTACAGGCCATGCGGCGCTTCGACTGGCCCGGCAACGTACGCGAACTGCTGAACCGTGTGCAGCGTGCAGCGATCATGGCCGAAGGCGAGCTGATCAGTGAGCGTGACCTGGAGCTGGGCGCATCGACGGCGGTCCTGCCGGCGGCGATGCTGCACGATGCACGGGGGCAGGCCGAGCGCGATGTGCTGCTGCAGACCCTGCGCCAGACCGGCTACAACGTCTCCGAGTGTGCGCGGCAGATGCAGATATCGCGCGTGACGGTGTATCGCCTGTGCCGCAAGCACCGGCTGGAGCTGCCTGCGCAGCGCTGATCAGCCGGCCGCGAGGTGCTTGAACAGGCGCAACGGCTTGGCCGCGACGCGCTCGATCACGCCCTTGGCTTCCAGGTCCAGCTGCACGGCCTTCAACCACCAGCCGGCGGTGGCACCTGCCGGGAACAGGGTGGCGGGCAGATGTGGCAGCAGTGCCTGTTTTGCCTGCGCAACGGTCAGGCCGGGCGGTTGCGCAGGCAGGGCCCGCAGCAAGGCGTGGCGCATGGCGAGATACTTGGCCCGATCCACGCGCTGGATGTGCCCGGGCGTGGTGATGCTCTCGATCTCGATCCGCTCGGGCTCAGACATGGGTATCTCCCGCGACTTCGATGCGCGGGCTGCGGAAGCCCATGGCGATCCACGCCTTCATCAGGCGGGCGTAGAACCGCAGCGAGCGGGTCTTCAGGTTCGGCACATCGTCTGGAAGGACAGACGGGTCAGGAAGATCACTGACCATCGTCCGCATCTCCACGGCGGGTCTTGTCGACGCCGGCCACAACAGGCCATACAGGCTCAGCCAATGGCCGCCGCTGAACTCCAGGAAGAGCGGTGTATTGCAGCATCCCGCCACGACGCGGCGGCTGCCGCCCCTGCTGGACAACCGCAACGTGCGCAGCATGGCATGTCCGGCATCGATGCTGACGCGATCCTTGCGGTGCATTACGAAGAGCGTCTGGCCGTGCGGGCCCAGGACGTCCGGTGCTCGGGGCATCGACTGCAGCATGGCGCCGGCCTTGCGGCAGCTGTCGCAGCAGCATTCGACGGTGGCAATGGGTTGGCCCGTGGCGGTCAGGCGCACCTGGCCGCAGGCGCAGGCAAGGGACTGGTGTGAGGTCATCTGCGTTTTCTCCTGGGGTTTCATCCTCTCGACGAACCGGGGCGCCGAAAATCGACAGCATCTGCCTTCAAGGGCGCATCATCCGAAAGCGGATGCGATACAGGTCCAACCCTGCACCGTCCGCGCGCCGCGCCGAATAGGTCAAGGTGTCGGGTTGCGAGCCATCCAGCATCGCGCCGTAGCTGTCGCCGGAGGCCTCGTTCAAGGGGGAGGGCAATGCAAGGCCCGCGTCATAACGGCCTCCACGCGCGTAGGCGATGAACTGGCGTACCCGTGCACTGCCGAAGTCCAGGGCGCGGGCAAACACCAGCGTCCGGCCGTCGCCCAGGAAGGTGGCATCGAACTCCTGCGCTGCGGTATTGAGGTTTCCCGGCAGCGGCTGTGCCGGCTGCGCGACGCCGCCGATCATCGCCGCGCTGTAGAGGTCATGGCCGCCGGCACCGCCCGCACGATCGCTGGAGAACAACAGCGTACGACCGTCTGGCGAGAGCATCGGCGCGAACTCATCGTTCACGCTGTTCACTGCGGGGCCAAGATTGACCGGCTCCCCGAATCGACCGTCGCTCCCCATGCTGACCCGATACAGATCGTCGCCGCCCTGGCCGCCTGCGCGATCCGAACAGAAATACACCACGCGGCCATCGGCGGAAAAGGCGGGATCGAAGTCGCGCCCCGGCGTGTTGAACGGCACCGGCGTTGCCGGCCGCCAGCGCTGCCCATCGTTGCGGGAGACCCAGATGTCATACCCGCCCGGACCGCCGGGCCGGTTGCGGCTGAACCACAGTGCGGTTTTTCCGTCCGGGCTCAAGGTCAGTCGAATCTCGTCGTACTGCGTGGATGCAACGCCCGGGGCAAAGCGCTCGGCCGGGCCGACGATCTGCAGCACCCTGGATGGAGACGCGGCAGGCGACGCAGCAACCAGCAGCAGCACGGCCAGCAGCGCCTTCATGCCTGTCGCTCGAAGTCGCTGACCCAGTTGGTTTCCCAGCTGCGCCCACCATCAATCGAAGCCGCCTGTTCCCAGCGCGCCGAACGCGGGGTGATGCGTGACCAGATCACCCGTGTCCGGATTGTTCGACCGTCGTGCTGGTCTTCGCCGAAAAAGCGGCCGACACCAGCCTGGAAACCACCGCGCAGTGGCGCGCCGATCCGGGTCGGCTCCCGGCCATCCAGCCACCAGCTCAGCCAGTGCCGCTCCGCCGCATTCCAGGCGCGGATGCCCATGCCGCACAGCGGCGCTCCAGGCATGTCCATCAGGTTGTCACCCACGTTGCCGAATCCTCCCAGGACCGGCCAGTTGTGCAGGGTGCCGTTGAACGCGTCCCATGCATCGCTGCCTGTCAGCCGAGCGCGCAGGCGACGATGGCGCACGTTCCAATGGCCCACCAGGAAATCAAAATCGCCCGGTGCATCCGGCAGCTTCGGAAGCGGAGAGGGGACCGCAGCAGTGCGGCGGAACCAGTTGCGCCAGTTCACTTCCCAGTGCGCACCGGCATCGTCGGAGAACGCCTGTTCCCACCACGGCTCCTCGCCGTGGATGTCGTGCCAACGGAACCAGACCTCGATGGGGCGCCCGTCGATCCGGTCGGTGCCGCGGAAGCTGCCGGCATCGCCCTTGAAAGCGCCGCGCACAGGGGCTTCGATATGGGCAGGGTTGCGGCCATCGATCCACCAGATCGACCACGTGGAAGACACCGGATCGAATGCACGCACGCCCAGGCCCCTGTAGGGGCCCGAAGGCAGCGCCATGACGTTGTCATCGATGGTGCCGAGTCCGCCCAGGGTGAGCCAGACCGCGCTGGAACCGGTGAAGGACTCCCAACGGGTATCGCCGACCAGGCGGTCCTTCAGGCGTCGGTGCCGGACCTGCCAGTTGCCCTGCAACCATTTCCAGTCTTCGCCGTGGCTGGGCAGGGCCCACCCGGGGGGCAGCGCCGTAGATGCCGCCGCGGCGGCCAGGGTGGCCAGGAACTGCCGTCGATCCATGTGCGTGATCCCCTGTCGAAGGTGCCTCCATCGTTGCGCGTACCAGGGGGATTGACCACGCAGATATCGGGGCTCAGGCTAAGTCACACTTATGGTCACCCAACGCCAGCTGCCATCGCTTGCCGCCATCCGTGCCTTCGAGGCGGCGGCGCGGCTGGGCAGCTTCGCGCGCGCCGCCGAAGAGCTTGACACCAGTGCGGCGTCGGTGAGCTACCACGTGCGGCGGCTGGAGGCCCAGACCGGCATCTGCCTGTTCCTGCGCCACGCACAGCACGTGGAACTGACGGCGGCGGGTGCCAGCGTCGCCCAGGAGGCGACCCGGGCATTCGATGCACTGCGCGCCAGCTTCATGCGCGCCGCTGACAGGGATGCGGCGCGACTGCGCCTGTCCGTGCTGCCGACGCTGGGCACCAGTTGGCTGACGCCGCGGCTGGGCACGTTCCGCGCCCGCCACCGGCATTTCGTGCTGGAACTGGACCTGTCGGCAGCGCCGCAGGATCTGGCTGCCGGTCACTTCGATGCCGCCATCCGCAATGGCCAGGGCGAATGGCCGGGTCTTCAGGCAACTCCCTTGTTTCCCAGCGTGTTCACACCGTTGTGTGCGCCGGCGCTGCTGCACGAGGCGCGTGGGCTGGGCAGCAGCGCGCTGGAGATTCCCCTGCTCGGGCGGCCGGACTGGTGGGCCCTGTGGTTTGCCGCGCACGGACACATTCCACCGCCGCCACCGGAGAGTTTCGTCGCGCCCTTTGCCGTCGAACATCTGGATGTCGGCGCCGCGATCGCCGGGCAAGGCATCGCCATTGGTTCGCCGATCCTTTTCCAGGCCGAGCTGGACAGCGGGCGGCTGGTGCAGGCGCATCCGGGTGTCGCCAGCGACGGTCGCAGCTTCTGGTTCGTGGCACCCACGGCGCGAAATGGCAGTGCCAAGGTCATTGCATTGCGTGACTGGCTGGTCGAGCAGGCCGCTGAGGCGCGGCACGCGGCACGCCACTACCTGGCCCAGGCGGTGGTGCCATGAACCAGAGCCCCGAACTGCTGCGGCGCCTGCTGCGTGCCAAGGACCGGATGGACCGCGCCAGCCATGAGGAATGGCCGGTCGCGCGCCTGGCCGAGGTCAGTGCGGTGTCGCCGGCGCACTTCGCCCGCTCGTTCAAGCAGGCCTTCGGGCTGCCACCGCACCGCTATCTCCTCAGCCGGCGCATCGAACGGGCCGTGGCGATGTTGCGTGACACCGAGTTGCCGGTCACCGAAATCGCCGCGCAGACCGGGTGGAACAGTCTGGGTACCTTCGGCCGCATCTTCCGTGACATCACCGGTGACAGCCCGGGCAATGTGCGTGAGCGTGAGCGTGCGGGCCAGGCGGCGTCGGCCAGCGTGCCGGAATGCCATGCACGCGCCGCGCAGCGCCCGGACCTGAAGATCGCAGTTTTGGAGAAGCGCCGCCGCGAGGCGGTTGCTAACGTGGACCCTACCTGAGGGAGGTCCCATGACGAACACTGTGAACACGGTCGGCCTGTATGTGCGCGACCAGGATGAGGCGCTGGCGTTCTACGTCGGCAAGCTCGGCTTCGAAGTGCATACCGACGTACGCAATGGCAGCTACCGCTGGCTGACGGTACGCAGCCCGGGCCAGGACGGTTTCCAGCTGGGCCTGTTCGTGCCAGGCCCGCCCACCCACGACGCCGCTACCACGCTTGCGCTGCAGCAGCTGGTGGCCAAGGGCGCAATGCCGCCGCTGGTGCTGGCCGTGGATGACTGCCAGGCGCGCTACACGCAATGGCTGGCACAGGGTGTGGAATTCACCCAGGAGCCGATCGAGCGCTATGGCGCCGTCGACGCCGGATTCCGTGACCCATCAGGCAATGGTTGGAAGATGATCGAAGCCCGTTCCGAAGCGAGGCGCCGGCAATGAGCCGCAGTGGCTGGGCACGGCCCGTGCATCGTTGGACCTCGATCGTGTTCACCCTGGCAGTGATCGCCAACTTCGCCGTTCGCGGGCTGGGGCAGGGCGAACCTGCAGCGTGGATCACCTATTCGCCGCTGCCGCCGCTGTTCCTGCAACTGTTCACCGGCCTGTACCTGTTCGCGCTGCACTACGCCGGAAAGCGCCGCAGCGCCGCACTGGGCACTGCGGGCTGAGCAGGGTCAGGCGACGGCGTCCACCGCGTAGGCTGCAAGCAGGCCCGGCAGCTGGTCCATGCGCTGGAAAATCACCTTTGCACCGACTGCGCGCAGGGCTTCGGGCGTACTGTGGTGCGGGCCACCCTCACTGAAGCCGAACACGGTGGCGCCTGCGGCAACGCCCGCAGTGGCGCCGGTGACGGTGTCCTCGATCACTGCACAGCGCGTCGGGTCGACGCCCAGCGCTGCAGCTGCAGCCAGGTACACGTCCGGGTGCGGCTTGGTGCGCGGCATGTCCTGGCCACTGAACACATGGGCACCGAAGGCATCAAGGATGCCGACCTTGCCCAGCTGCAGCTTCACCTTGTGCAGGTCGGCACCGGAAGCGCAGGCGATCCGCCCGCCGGTGGCCGCAGCGATCGCACGCACGGCCTCGGGTGCCCCCTGGATCGCTTCAAGGTCACGTTCCAGTGCCCGGTTGCGCTGCTGGCGGAACTCCTCCAGCCATTCCTCGGTGAACGGCTTGCCGGTGCGCTCTGCGATCAGCCCTGCCAGATGGGCCACGGACTGGCCGAGGAAGACTTCACCCGCCTGCGCAGGGGTCAGCGACCAGCCGCGTGCGGTCAGCATTTCCGAGAGAACGCGGGCGACCAGCGGCTCGGAATCGACGAGTACGCCGTCGCAGTCGAACAGCACGGCATCAAACGGGAAACGGGACATCTACAGCTCCAGGGGGCAATGCAGTGGTGCAATTGCCTGCCATTTTCCCACAGCCATCCCTGTGTGGCACCCGGACTGGGTGCCACCCATTCCCGGTCGGCCGGTCAGCCCAGGTCACAGCCCGCCGGCTGCGGCCAGGTGCTGGGCGGCAGCATGTTCTTCAGCGAGGCCGGTGCGTTGATCGCTACGTAGCTCGCACCCAGCAGCTCCTCCAGATCGGCGATGGTCACCAGATAGCTGTCGAGGCTGCCCAGATTGGCTTCGTTGGGAATGATCCAGCTGATCGCCTTGGCGGTGCCGGTGTTCGGGTCACGGGTGATGATGGTCTTCCAGAAGAACTCCGGCGTCGGGATGCCGTGGCTGGAAAGGAAGTAGTCGTTGGAGGCGTCGCCGTAGACCACGCCACCATAGACATCCACCGGCGCGATGTCGCGGTAGCACTCGGCCACGTTCTCGGCCTTCACCCAGATGCCCTGGTTGAAGCTGGACACCTGCGGAACGATGTTGGTCATGTAGTTGGCGCGGCGGATGTAGGTCGCGTTGTAGTCCATGTGGTTGGACGTCACCAGATGGCCGCGGTCATAGCCGGACGTGATGCTGGCGTAGGAGGCGGTGCTGGTCTGGCCGAGGCAGCCTGCCGGCAGGTCCGGATCCTTGTAGAAGCTGGACGGGCGCGCGGCCGAACCGGTGTCTGCGGTCAGGGTGTATTCGTAGCGGGTGGCGCTGTGGATGCTGCAGTCGTAGGTGAGCACGAAGCCACCCTTGTTGAGGGTGACGACCTGGGCCTGGGCAGCGCCGGCGAAGGCACTGAGGACGAACGCGAAGAAGAAGCTTGCAAGGCGCATTGCGGTTCTCCAGCAGAAGTTCAGGGCGCAGCCGTCCGCCACGACCAGGCCGGGGCGAAGTCATGGGAGGGCGTTGCGGGGACGGGGGCTACGGATTGCGGTGGGACCTGACCGCACGGTGGGGCCATGCAGGCCCTGCGGTGTCGCAAGCGTCACAAGCTGTCGCCTTTCGGTCAATGACGAAAAGACGAAGCTGTGACAGCCCGCAAGCACTGGTGATGTGTCAAATCAGGCGGCGCGTGGGTGACATGCGCGCGTGCTAGGGCGTCGTAGCGCAGGGGGTGTACGACTCGATATCCTGCGCAGCAGGACCGGAAACCGCAGGATCGAGCAAGGCGAATGATCCACAGTGAACTGCTTGCAGGGGGCGCCGCAGCTGCCCTGATCGGGGTTGCAATCGTGGCTGCGCTGCGTCGACAGAGACGCCCGCCCCATCGCAGCTTCAAGTGTGGGCGCTGCGGCAACGCCGCCCTCCATGACGAACGTACCAGTGGCGCCTGGCGCGCTGGGAAGCAGCGCTTCTACTGCAGGGCCTGTCATGCCGCCTGGCTGCGATCGCATCCACAGGCGTCCGCGCCGCACCGCGGGGTGTCCGGATGCCTGGGCGTCGTTGCCACACTTGCATTGATGCCACTTGCGGGCCTGGTGGCGTGGGTGATCCACCGCGCCTGAATGTGATCCTGCATCGATCCAGCCGGCCGCCGGCTTCGAAAGCGCCATGCTGCGTCGCAAGGTGCCACCCACCATTCGCATTGGTACGGTCCGATCCATTGCACCACCACCACCGACGGGGAGAGACCACGATGCGCAAGGTAGTGCTGCTGTTGATCCTGCTGACCGGGCTGGCGCCCACCGCCTGGGCGGCCACGGTCAAGACCACCCATCGCACCATTCCCAGCTGGGATGGAACGCCTCTCGGGGCCTTCGTCATCGAACCGCAGGACGCGGGCAGCGGACGGTATCCGCTGCTGGTGATGCCCAGCAGCTGGGCCGTGCCCAGCGTGGAGTACGTGGGCGTGGCGCAGTCGTTGGCCCGTCGCGGCTATGTGGTCATCAGCTACAGCTCGCGTGGTTTCTGGGAGTCCGGCGGCAGCATCGACATCGCCGGGCCGGCCACGGTGGAGGACGTCAGTGCACTGATTGACTGGGCGCTGGACAACACCCGCGCCGACCCGTCACGAATCGGCGTATCGGGCATCTCCTATGGGGCCGGCACCAGCCTGCTGGCGGCCGCACGCGATCCGCGCATCAAGGCAGTGGCTGCACTGAGTGGATGGGCCGACCTGCAGGCCTCGCTGTACAGCAACGACACCCCCAGCGCACAGGGCATCGCGCTGTTGGTTGCCGCAGGCCTGGCCACCGGTCGCCCGGGACCGGAGCTGTCCACCATCAATCGCAATGTGCTGGTCGGCAACTACCAGGGCGCGGTGGACTCGCTGCTACCGGTGGCGGCGCAACGCAGTCCTGCGGCCAGCATCGATGAGATCAACGCCAACCAGCCAGCGGTGTTCCTGGCCAACGCCTTCAACGACAGCCTGTTCCCGCCGGGCCAGCTGGTCGATTTCTTCAACCGCCTGAAGGGCCCCAAGCAGCTGCAGTTGCGCCATGGCGATCACGCGCTCAACGAAGCCTTTGGCGCACTGGGTGTTCCCAACGAGGTCTACGATTCGGTGGGCGACTGGTTCGACCATTACCTGAAGGGGGTGGCCAATGGCATCGACCGGCAGCCTGCGGTGCAGCTGAAGTCACAGAAGGGCAGCTGGAGCACGTATGCGAACTGGCAGGCGACCAATGCCGGCGCCATCAGCTATGCGCTGACCGCACCCAAAGGGCTGCTGCTGCCCACCGGAGGCCTGGCCGAAAGTGGAAGCAGCACCGGCTGGAACTACCGTATCGGCAGCGGCCTGCTGACCGCTGCCAATTCTGGCGTGGCGATGGCCTCCGGCGCGCTGCAGATGATCAATCTGCCGCCGGGCGCCTATGTGCCGTTCGTGGGCCGCAACGCCGCAGGTGTGTGGCAGGGGCCGATCCAGTGGAGTGCGCAGCGCCTGGACGGCACGCCGGAAGTGCGCTTGACCGTCACGCCCAGCCGCGCCAACACCACGCTGTATGCCTACCTGTATGCCGAGGACGTGCTGGGCAATGGTCAGCTGATCAGCCACAAGCCTTACACGCTGCGCGGTGTCACGCCGGGGCAGGCGAAGACCATCGACCTGCGGCTGGAGGCCAGCAGCTGGGACGTGCCGGCCGGCAGTCGCCTGACCCTGGTGATGGACACCGTGGACCTGCGCTACGCAGGCATCAGCCAGTTGGGTGGCACGGTGACCTTCAGTTCACCGGCGAACGCGCCGTCGATGCTGAAGCTGCCGCTGCATTGATGGAAGGCCGCGCCCGTTGCGGCGGGCGCGGTACGCCAGGCTGGAAAACTGCGAGACTGGCGTTTGTTCCGGCAAAGGGATGAATCCATGATCATTGCAGGGCTGCTGCTCGGTGCGATGCTTGCGGCGCCCACCGCGCAAGGCGCGCCGAGCGACTGGTCGGACACGCTGTTGAAGGATCTGGACGCTGCCGACGCCGCCATGCGCGGCAGCCATCCGGGCGCCGTGGATCTGCGGAATCCCGGCTTCGTTCCGCAGCTGGAGGCTGCCTCGGCGCTTGCCCGCTCGCGCGCGCGCAACGTCGACAGCTTCGCAGGCTACTGGTGGGCGATGAAGGGTTACGCGGCCTCCTTCAATGACGGCCACGTCAGCCTCAACGCGCTTGCCGACGCTCCCGATCTTCCAACGCAGTGGCCGGGGTTCCTGACCGGTTTCGACGGTGATGCGCAGGTGGTCATGACCATGGACGGTGGCCCAGGCCATCCGCCACTTGGAGCACGATTGCTGTCCTGTGACGGCATCGATGCGCAGACACTGGCTGCGCGCCGGGTGGGTGGCTTCAGCGGGCGCTGGAACCTGCAGGCCAGCCGCATCCAGGGTGGCGGCGAAGTGCTGCTGGAGCAGGGCAATCCGTTCGTGCCCACGCTGCGCAGCTGCGTTTTTCAGGTGGATGGACACGAGAAGCCCTACGCGCTGCAGTGGCAGCCACTGCAGGCGGCACAGCGCAAGGCGCGCCTGGCCGATACCCGTCGCAGCTTCCGCCCGGCCAATGGCTGGCACATCATGCCCGATGGCGGCTACTGGATCACCACCAGCAGCTTCAATGCCGACCCTACGGAGCAGAACTTCAAGGAACTGACCGCGCTGCTCGAGCAGCTTGCTCCAAAAGCCGAAGCACTGCAGCAGGCACGGTTGGTCGTGCTGGATGTGCGTGGCAACAGTGGCGGTGCTTCGCAATGGAGCATCGAACTGGCGCGATTGATCTGGGGCCGTGCCGCCGTGGACGCGCTGTCCGATCCCAGCTGGGTGGAGTGGCGGACCTCCGAGGCCAACATCGCCCAGTTACGCGGCTTCCTGCAGAAGCTGGTGCAGGCGCCCGACGCGTCGCCAGAGCTGCGTCGCATGCTGGAATCGGTGACGACGGGCATGGCACGGGCACGCGGCCGGGGTGAGGCAGTGTGGCGCGAGCCATCCGAGGCCAGGGCAGATACAGCATCAATCGCGGGCCCGGCCGCACCGCTGCGCAAGGGCAGGGTGGTGGTCGTGGCCGATGCCTCCTGCGGCTCGGCCTGCCTCGATGCGCTGGATCTGTGGAAACGGCTGGGCGCAATGCAGGTCGGCGTCGAGACTTCGGCCGACAGCCTCTACATGGATGTCAGGCCGGAGCGGCTGCCGAGCGGCCTGGCCAGGATTTCCGTACCGATGAAGGTTTTCCGGGGGCGGGTGCGCGGTTCCAATGAACCGCATGTTCCGGATCGTCGCTATGACGGCGACATGCGGGACACACGCGCACTGGAAGCGTGGCTGCTGGCGCTGTGAGGATGCGCCTGCCCATGACGCGGGATTCCCACGTGCTGTTGCCGGACGCAACGCTGGGTCAGCGCAGGTCCGGTGGATTCATCGAAGCGTCGCGGACACAGGGATCACCGGCGTCCGGTGTCAGGCGCGCCTCGATGTCCGGTGGAAACCGCGGAATCCTGCTGGTCTGCATCACCACCCAGCGCATGATCGTGTGCAGGTAGTTGAGTGGCAGCATCGTGAGCCACATGAAACCCGGGAGCTGCGCGTCTTCGGCGAAGATGCGCTCCTTGCCGGACGCGAAGCTCTCGCGCTTGGCGTCCAGCGGCATGCAGCAGTGCACCGCGTCCACGACGGCTGCCGGTCCTTCTTCCATGTAGCGCCGCAGGAACTCCCAGTGGGAATGTGCGTTCTCGATGCGAGAGGTCGCGATGGAGAACGCGAACGTCTCCCGTACTGTGACGCCATCCGCGTCCAGGATCAGTCCGCGGACATCCCAGTTGTACCATCCGAAGGTTCCGGTTCCGCGGCCAAGCGTGAAATAGACCTGGTCCCAGGGCACGCTGAGGGTGGTGCCATCCAGCCGGAACACGTGTATCTGCCGGTGCTTGCGATCGAGCGCGATCGGATAGTAGGTCCAGCGGAACAGCTCTAGGCAAGCCACCCAGATGCTCGCTGCAGTGAAGGCGGCCAGCATCGCCATGCCGATGAATATCGCCTCCCACAGGCCATTTTCGTTGGGTAGCCTGTTCACGATCAGCAACCAGAGCAGCATCAGCATGCCGCCCAGCCCGAAGGCAATGCCGATCGCGCCCAGCAGGGCTGCAAAGCCACGCGCGGCGAACCAGCGATCCACCGAAACCAGGCCGTTCGAATTCATCTTCACCACGCACAGCTGCGCCAGCGGCACGACATCCAGCCGCTGCTTCTGCAGCAGGCGGTGCTCGCGATCAAACGCATTCAGTGGGCGGTTGTTGGGAAACTTGCGCGTGTATCCGGTGTAATCCATGGGCGATCCCTGCGCGATTCCAGCGCCCGTTGGATTCTAGCGGGATTCTCCCGGGGGTGGGATCAGCGACGAACGTCGAACGGGTGGCTCTCCATCAGTGCCCGGACTTCAGCTTCGCGGGCAGGGCTGAAGTCGCCGGGAATGGCGTGCTTCAACGCGCCCGCAGCCAGTCCGAAGCGGACGGTGCTTTCTGCGTCTAGACCGGACAGCAATCCGTGCAGGACGCCGGCGGCAAAGGCATCGCCACCGCCGATGCGATCAACGATGCCGGGCAGCGGCCTCGGAGCCGCCTGCGCGCGGGTTCCATCGCGTCCCAGCAGCAGCGCACCGAGCACGTGATGGTCTGCACTCACCACCTCGCGCTGGGTGCAGGACAGCCACCGCAGGTGCGGGAACGCGGCAAAGGCAGCGGCCGCAGCGGCCTCGGTTCGGGCGACCGCATCGTCCTGCGCGAAGTGCAGCCCCAGCACCAGTTCGATGTCCCGATGATCGGCAAAGACAATGTCGGCCTCGGCGAAGACCTCGCGCAGGATCGCCGCTGCGTCGCCATCCCAGCGTCGCCACAGTGAGGGACGATAATTGCCGTCGAAGGACACCTGCACACCGGCCGCGCGAGCCGCACGCACGGCACCCAGCACCGACTCGGCCACGTTGGCGCCCAGCGCCGGGCTCACGCCCGAGACATGCAGCAGGTGCGCGCCGGACAGCAGGGCAGGCCACGCATGGTCACTGGCATTGCTGTTTGCGAATGCAGAACCGGCCCGGTCATACACCACTTCACTGGCGCGCTGCACCGCACCGGTCGCCAGGAAGTACAGGCCCATGCGATCACCCTCCACTTCACGCACGGCGCCCACGCCCACGCCATGCCGCCGCAGCTCGGCCACAGCATGCCGGCCCAGCGCGTTACCGGGTACCGTGCTGACCATCTGCACATCGTGGCCCAGGCTGGCCAGCGAGACCGCCACATTGGCCTCGGCACCTCCCACATGAACCTGCAGCTGCGGCGTCTGCAGCAGCAGTTCACGACCGGGTGCACCCAGGCGCAGCAGCAACTCACCGAAACAAACGACGCGGCTCATCGGTTCTCTCTCACTCGGGGGTGGTGCAGCCCAGCATGCGCAGATCGATGGCATCGGCCATGCGCCGGTAGCCTTCGTCGTTGGGATGCAGATGGTCGCGGGTGATCTCGTTGGGCAACGATTCGGCTGCCTTCGGGTCACGCAGCGCGGCATCGAAATCGATGATGCCATCGAAGCCGCTGTTGCCGCCGCGTGCCCACTGGTTGATCGTGGTGCGGGTGGCGGCGGACACGGGCTCGTAGCGCTCGGAACCGCCGAACGGGGTCAACGTACCCAGCCAGGCGCGGATGCCGTGCGCATGCAGCCGCGCCGCAACCTGCTGATAGCCCAGCAGCATGTCCGCCGCACTGCGTCCAGGCAGCGGCTGCGCGCCACCACCGTGGCGGATGTCATTGATGCCTTCGAACAGGATCACCTGATCGGCGTCGGCCACCGCGATCACATCGCGATCCAATCGTGACAGCGCACTGTGGCTGCGGCCGTGGTCAAGCAGCTTGTTGCCGCTGATGCCCTGGTTGAGCACCACGAACCGGTTCGGGCAGGCCTGCTGCAGGCGCTGCGCCAATCGCTCCGGCCACTGGTTGAAGCTGCCGCGGCGTGCGGTGGCGCCTTCCGTGATGGAATCGCCCAGCGCCACGATTACCTGGGGACGATCATCACGCTGCACCATCACTGCCGAGAACACGTTCTGCTGGTAGCTCAGCCGCACGCTGTCGGCGACGGCTGTCTGCTTGCCATCTGCGACCCGCAGCTCGGTGCGGCGCACCGCGGGGCGGGTGGGCTGCGGGAAATAGGCACTCACGCTGATCTCCTGCAGCGCCGCCACCGGCATCCGCACCGGGTCGCTCAGCAGCGCGGCTCCGACCGGCACCTCGATGACCGCGCGGCCATCCACCGTTACCGGCAGCGGTGCGGCCTTGCCGTCCTTCACTCCCACACGCAGGTCCTCGACCCGCAAGGGCGTCGTGCCGAGCTCGTTGCTGATGCGCAGCCGCAGCGCATCGCCACGGCTGCCGATACGCATGTCCTGGCGCACGGTCTGTGCGGCGAACTGTACGGGTGCCTCGGACGTTCCGTCCTTGCGGTCGGGCGCGGGCGCGGCCGTCCAGGCAGTGACCCACACGGGTGCAGCCCACACGGCGGGCGCCGTCATGGCGGAGCAGAGCGTCAATGAAAACAGAAGTGTCCAGCGCTGCATGGGCAGGAGTCCGGTCAGGTGTCAGGAGAAGTAGGTGCCGCCGTTGACGTCCAGATTCGCGCCGGTGATGAACGCCGCCGCATCCGAGGCCAGGAACACCGCAGCGTCGGCGGCTTCGTCCGGCGCGCCCTGGCGGCGCAACGGGGTGGCGCCGGCAACGGCCGTGCGTACTTCCGGCTTGGTGAATTCATCGTGGAAGCGGGTGGCGATCATGCCGCAGCACAGCGCGTTCACCCGGATACCCTTCGGCCCCAGCTCCTTGGCCATGGCGCGGGTGAAGGTCATCACCGCCGCCTTGGCGGTGGCGTAGATCGATGCGCCCGGGCCGCCGCCATCACGACCTGCCTGCGAGGCGAAGTTGACGATGGCCGCGCCTTCGCGCATGTGCGGCACCACCGCGTGGGTGGTGAGGTAGGTCGAGGTCAGGTTCAGGTCCATCACGGTGTGGAAGAACACCGGGTCGATGTCGGCCAGCGGCCGGCGCTGCACCATGCCACCGGCCACGTTCACCAGCAGGTCGATGCGCTCGCCGAACGCGGCCTGTGCCGCAGCGACCAGGCCGGCGACGGCCGTGGCATCGGTGACGTCGGCGCGATGCACCATGGCCTGGCCACCGGCCGCCTGGATCCGTGCCAGCGTTTCCTGGGCACTGGCCTCGTCATTGGCGTAGTTGATGCAGACGCGTGCACCGGCGGCAGCCAGCTTGATCGAAACGGCGCGACCGATATCGCGGCCACCGCCGGTGACAATGGCCACCTTGTCCTGGAACGACATGCGGAAAACTCCTTGGTTTGCGGGGGGATGAAAAACGTGGGCTCAACCGCCGCGGCGGTCGAGCTTCCGGATAGGGCCGGTCCACCACCACAGCGCGGCCAGCGACAGCGGCACCAGGGCGGCAACGAGGATGAAGATCGGGGCATAGGAGTGGCGGGTCAGCACCGGCACCAGCCAGGTGGTGATCAAGGTGCCGGCCACGGCGGCCAGGCCACCCAGGCCTGCCAGCGTGCCCACCGAGCGGCCGTCGAACAGGTCGCCCGGCAGGGTCTGGATGTTGCCGATGGCCACCTGGAAGCCGAACAGCACCGCAGCGATTGCCAGCACCGCCAGCAGCGGCTGGTTGGCCAGCACGGCACCCAGCAGGGCAGGAGCCATGACCACGCAGCCCAGCGTGATGGACAGCTTGCGGGCGCGGTCCACGCTGTGCCCGGCGCGGATCAGGCGCCCGGACAACCAGCCACCACTCAGGCTGCCCAGCATCGCGCCGACAAACGGAACCCAGGCGAACAGGCCGATCTGCTTGATGTCGAAGCCGAAGGTTTCAGCCAGGTAGATCGGCAGCCAGGACACGAACAGCCACCAGATCGGGTCCAGCAGGAAGCGGCAGGCGAGCATGCCCCAGCTCTGCCGGTGGGCCAGCAGCTCACGAACGCTGGCCTTCGGCGCCACCACCGCCTGTTGCCCGGCCTGGTCTTCCTGGATCAGCCGGCGCTCGGCATCGCTCACCCACGGGTGCTTGTCCGGGCCGGCGCGGTAGACAAACAGCCATGGCAGCAGCCACAGGAAACCGATTGCACCGACCAGCACGAAGGTGCCGCGCCAGCCCAGCCACAGGTACAAGCCGGCGATGGCCGGTGCGGACACGATCGCGCCGATCGACGCACCCGCGTTGAACACGCCTTGCGCCAATGCGCGCTCGCGCGCCGGGAACCACTCGGCATTGGCCTTCACCGCGCCCGGCCACGCGCCTGCTTCGCTGATGCCGAGCATCGCCCGCACCAGGCTGAAGGACAGCATCGAATGGGTGATCGAGTGCAGGGCGATGGAGATCGACCACACGCTGATCGACAGGGCGAAACCCAGGCGCGTGCCGATCATGTCGAACAGGCGGCCGAACAGGAACTGGCCGGCGGCGTAGAACAGCATGAACACCGTCACCAGCAGGGCGTAGTCATCCTTGGTCGCGCCCACTTCCCTGGCGATTTCCGGCCACATCACCGCCAGTGCGTTGCGGTCGATGTAGTTGATGACCGTGGCCACGGCAATCAGGCCCACGATCAGCCAGCGCACGGCTGAACGCACCGGCACCTTGCGCAGCTTGGCCACCACCGCAGGGCCGTTCATTTGCCGTCACCCTTGCTGCGGTCCAGGCGCGCATGGCTGCCGTTCCAGCGGTAGACGTGGCCGTCGACGGTCACGCTGTGCTCGCTCGTGGTGGCGCTGTTATCGGCGACACCCAAGGCGATGCGTGCACCGCTGGCCAGGCGCAGCTCGATCACCTCGGCATCGCTGCCGCGGGTACGCACGATCTCCCTGATGCGGCTGTCGGCGCCATGCACGTACTCGGCGGTGCCGTTGTACTCGCCATGCGGCTCCAGCACGCTGAAGAAGGTGACGTCCTTCTGGCCGTCCACGCGCTGCAGCAGGGCAGGCTCGCGGCGCAGGTTGAATTCCGGATCGTTCGCGCCGCTTTCCACCAGCAGCGCCTGCGCCGGCGCACTGCTGCCGAAGCGGTAGGTGTAGAAGCGCCCGTCCAGCAGCCACGCCAGCGACCGCGGCTCGCTGCCGGGTTTGCTGCGTGCATCCAGCCACAGGTGCTGGTAGCCGTTGTCCTTGCCCAGAACCGGGCGCTGGCTGGGGAAGTGCTCGGCCTCGAAGCCGGTGGTGACGATGTGGCCGTTGAAGTGCAGCGGCAGGTCGTAGCGCGCGGCCTTGTCGCCGTGCACCTGCAGCAGGTCCAGCACCACCGGCAAGCCCAGGTCGGGGTGGCGCAGCAGCGCCTGGGTGCGGGTGAACGCCACGCCGGGATAGGCATCGCGCATCGTTGCCGAGGCAATCTGGGTATCGGCATCGGCCTGGAAGAAGCGCACTTGCGGGGCATGCGCCTCGCCACGCTTCCAGTTGCCGTTGAAGTGGCTCTGCTCGTCCACCACCAGGGTGTTGTGGGCCACGGTCTGCTTGGCCCAGCTGCGGTTCTCGGCCAGGTAGATGCCACCGCGCTTGGCTTCCACGTTGAGGAAGCGGGCGGCGCCGTAATCGGTCACCACCGGGTTGCCGTTGTCGTAGAACAGCCAGTTGAGCTTGTCGAAGTGGCCGTGTCCCATGCCCTGCATCGTGTCCTTCTGCACCAGTGCCTGGCCGCGTTCGCCGTTCATGCGCAGGATCGCCAGGCCGCCGCGGTCGCCGTCGGGGCCATCGCGCAGCAGCATCGGGTGGTAGTCGAAGGGCTTGGCCTTGTTGGCGGCCAGTGCCTGCGCCACCTGCAGGCCTTCGGGTGACAACAGCAGGCGCTTCTGCTGCTCGGCCACCGACAGCAGGCGGTCATCACCGGTGCGCGCATAGGCGATGCCGATGCCGGCCACCAGCTCTTCGGTGTCGATGCCCTTGTCCAGGATCGCATCGTTGATCGGGAAGAACAGGCCGCCATAGCTGGACTGCACCAGCACATCCACCGCCTTCAGCAGCACGCCATCGCGACGCGCGAAGATCTTCCGCTGCGGCTCATTGCGTTCGATGGCGTTGGCGAACAGCAGGAACGGCGCCAGTGCATAGCGCTGGTAGTAGGGGCCTTCCTCGTAGTAGCCATCGGGCGAGAACAGCAGGTCGATCTGCCGCAGGAAGCCGAACTTGTCGTCCTTCTGGCTGCCGCGCAGGGACTTCTCCACCAGTTCCTGGTCGCGCAGCACGTAGCCGGTCATGCCGGTGGCGGCCACCGCCCACGTGGCGTGGTTATGGATCTGGTCGTAGTTCTTCGGTTCGCTGACGAGGAACTCGGCCATCGGCCGGAACACCTTCGATTCGATGGTGTTGCGGTCCTCGGCGGACAGCGCGTCACGGATCGCGTCATAGCCCTGGATGGCGTTGACCAGCCACACCGAATCGTTGAGCACCTGCCAGAACACGCGGCCGGGAATCTGGCCGCGACCCTCCGGGTGCGGGCCCAGCGTGGGGTAAAGCTGGGCGTACTGCAGCAGCATGTCGCGCGCGTAGTCCACGTAGGCCCTGTCGCCGGTCAACCGGTACAGCGTGCCCGCCGCCAACAGTGCCTGGTAGTTGCGCTTGTGCTGTTCATGGGTGCGCCCGCCGCCCTTGTCCCTGGGCACCGGCACGTCGATGCCGGCCTTCATCATCTTCTTCAGTGTTGCCTCGGTGCGCGCCTGCTCCTTGGCGAACCACGGGTAGCGGCGGCCTTCGCTGGCCATCTGCTGCCACTGCGCAGCGGTGACCAGCACCGGCGCGGTGTCGGCCTGCCGCGCGGCGGCAGCGGGCGCTGCGGACAGCGACGCGGTCGGCAGCAGGGCGCAGGGGGCGGCCAGGGCCAGGGAAACGAACAGCGGCTGCAACCTCATCGATCAACTCCATTGCGGGTGCGTGACAGGGCAACTTCGCCCACCTTGGGATACCAGTCGACGCCGGTCGCCTCGCGCGCGGTCATCGCCAGGGCAGGATCGGCGCCCACGGCGGGCAGGGCAGGCGTGGCCACCCACAATCCGCTGGCAGCCTGCTGCAGGCTGACGCCACGGCCCTCTACGCCACCCGGGAACACGGTGCTGGCTGCCGGCGACTGCACGTTGCCGCTGAAGTCGATGCCGGCCAGCGAACTGGCGGCATTCGGCGGGTTCCTGCTGCTGCGGTTGACGATCAGGTTGCCGGTGAAGCGGCTGCTGCTGGCGGCGACCAGGATGCCTTTGGCTTCATCGTGGCCGACGCCGAAACTGATCTTCGCCACGTCCACGAAGGTGTTGCGATTGATCGTGGCATTCACCACCGGCGCATAGCCGGACAGCGGAGGACTGGCCTGCGCATCCATCACCGCCAGTGCCGAGCGGTTGCTGGACCCGGCCAGCCGCTCGAAGTAGTTGTTGCTGACGGTCTGGTCGGCGTTGATGATGCGTACGCCGCCGGTGCCGGCCTTGTCATCGCCGAGGAAGACGTTGTCGATCACCCGGTTGCCGTTGCCATGGCGCAGGGTCAACGCGCCGGCCGAACGGTAGAACACGTTGCCGCGGTAGGTGTTGCCGCCGGACTTGTTGCTGATGATCTCGGTCTCGCCGTCGCAGCCTTCGAACCAGTTGTTCTCCACCGTGCTGTTGGAATCGCTCAGTGAGCTGTCGCTGGTGCCGACGCGGATCGTTTCGCCCCCGTTGACGCCCAGCGCCGGGCGCGGCCCGAACCAGTTGTGGTCGATACGGTGCTGGTTGTCCAGGCCCTGGGTGGCATCGCGCACCACCACCACGGTCGGCCCGGCGTTGGTCTTGCCGCGCAACTGGCTGTGATCCAACCGGTTGTTGCTGCCATACAGCGATACCCAGTAGTCCTGGTCGCTGGCATCCGGGTTGGTGTAGTCATCGATCACCAGGCCGGTGACGCGGCTGTTGCTGGCGACTGCCTTGCTCGACTCGCGGAACGCCACCACCGCATCACCCGGCGCATAGCCGTTGCGGAACACCAGGTTGGACACCTGCAGGTAGTTCCCGGCCAGGCGCAGGTCCGAGCGTCCGCTGAGGACGACCTTGCCGGCGGTCTGCGCGCGCAGCACGATCGGTGCGGCTGCCGTGCCCTGACCCTTAAGCAGCAGCCGGGCATCGGTCCAGGTGCCGTCAGCCAGCACGATCTCATCGCCAGGCTGCAGCGCCGAGGCGGCGGTAGTGAACTCCGCGACATCGTGGACGAGCCAGCTGGCTGCACTTGCTGCTGAAGTGGTCAGGCACATTGCCAGACCAGTGGTCAGGCAAAACAGCCATGAATCATTGGATCGGTGACGCGCCAGCGAGTGAATGCGCATGAAATCCTTCCAGGGACGGCCGGGCCGTCGTTTCAGGGTGGGCCTGCATACCACTTTCGGGTCTGTTGTAAGCCAGCTTTCGCGCAAAGTCATGCTGCATGAGCACATTAAATTGCGATCAAGTGGTATGGATCAAAGGCATTTGAACAATCGCATACCAATTGGTTGACATTTTCATGTCGCCGTGCCGAAGCTGCGTCCCACGCCTGGCATGCAGGCGATCCTTTGGGAGGAGGAAACCATGCGGCGACCCGCCGGAGCAGTGCACAGCATCTCGTTGTCCCCCACACCCCTGATCGTGGCGCTGCTCGCCGTGCTGGCGGGGCTGCCCACGGCCCAGGCGCAATCCGGCAAGGACGCGGCAGGGCAGGATCCCACCACGCTGGACCAGGTGCAGGTCACCGGCATCCGCGAATCGATGCAGAGTTCGATCAACAAGAAGCGCGATGACACGGTCATTGCCGACGTGCTCTCGGCCGATGACATCGGCGACCTGCCGGCGCCTTCGCTGGCCGATGCGATCGAGACCCTGACCGGCGCCGCTTCGACCCGCGACAAGACCGGCGCCTCGGAAATCTCCATCCGTGGCCTGGGCGCCTTCCTCAGCAGCACCAACTTCAATGGCCGCGAGATCACCAACGGCAGCGGCGACCGCTCGGTGAACTTCAACATGTTCCCCGCCGAGCTGATCAATACGGTGGCCATCTACAAGACCCAGCGCGCCGACATCATCGAAGGCGGCGTGGCTGGCACCATCGGCCTGGAAACAGTGCGCCCACTGGAGTACGGCAAGCGTGCGGCGCAGCTGGACCTGCGCGGCAGCTGGGCCGAGTATGACAAGAAGTACCGCGACGACGACGGCATCGGCTATCGCGGCACCGCCAGCTACATCGACCAGTTCGAGTTCGGCAACGGGCAGAAGCTGGGCATCTCGCTGGGCTTCCAGCGCCTGGATGGCACCGACCCGGAAGAGAGCATCACCAGCGGTTCCACCTGGTATGCCTGCGATGGCACGCAGAACGTGGGCAATGCCAACTGCAATGAAGTGTCCGCGCAGGCCATCGCCAACGGCGCGCCGTACTACCTGGTGCCAAGCAGCCGCATCTACCGGCTCAAGCAGGAGCGCAACGACCGGCAGAGCGAGTTCGCCGCATTGCAGTGGCGGCCCAATGACGTAGTTGAAGTGAACCTCGACTTCGAACACACCGAGCGCAACTGGTACGAGAACCGCAGCGACCTGAGCCTGTCCAACGCCCGCCGTGGCATCACCCGGCGCGAGGTGGACGAGGACGGCATCGTGCGCCACCTGCATGGGAGCACCTCGATTGATTCCACTTCAAACCGCTACTGGCGTGGCGAGGAGTACACCGGGGGTGGCCTGAACCTGATCCTGCGACCGACCCCGGCCTGGGAACTGTCCACCGATCTTTCGTACTCGCACACCAATCGCCTCGACAGCGAGCGCATGACCCGCCTGCGTGCCAACCAGCGCGACGTCAACAATGCCATCGTGCCGGGCATCAGCAGTGGTGCCACCGGCTACGTGGACTATGACTGGGACTGGCACGGCGAAGTGCCCAGTGTTGCGCTGGCGCCGAACTTCGACCCCAACAACTGGGACGCCTACACCGGCGCGGCGCGCGTCACCTCCAGCGCAACGGAGAACGACCACAGGATCAAGGCCGGCCGCTTCGATGCCAGCTTCATGCCCGAGTCCGGTTTCTTTACCCGCATCAAGGGTGGCGTGCGTGCCAGCCAGGCTGACTACCGTCTGCGCGACAACACCCTGGTAACCGACTACGACCAGCGCGTGGCGGCCGACAAGGCGAAGATCATCGCCGCCAACCGGGCCTGCCGCGCGCCGTTCCCGCAGGATGACTTCATGGATGCCGCCAGCGGCAACACGATCTCCTCGTGGGCGTACTTCGATCCGAACTGCCTGTACCAGTCGTTCCGTGGCAGCCTCGACAGTGGGTTGGATCCGGGTTTCCAGGATCCGAACAATGTCGATATCACCGAGAAGACACGCGCGCTCTATCTGATGGGGGAGTTCAGCAGCAGCCTGTTCGGCTTGCCGGTGACCGGCAACCTCGGCCTGCGCTGGGTCAAGACCGACGTTCGCTCCGAAGGCGTGCGTACCGGGCTGCGTATCGAGGACAATGGTGACGGCACGATACGCCTGCAACCCACCGGCGAGTACAGCACGCAGGTGTTCAAGGCGGGCAACGACAAGCTGCTGCCCAGCCTCAACGCGGCCTTCGAACTGCGCCCGGACGTGTTGCTGCGGGTCGGTGCATACCGCGCGATGTCGCGGCCGGACATCGCCGCGCTGGGTGCCGGGCGCACCATCAACGTGAGCAGTGATGCCACCTACGGCAATCTGGCCGACGCGCTGGATGACATCAGCGCCAGCGGCAACCCCGCCGCGCAGCCGCTGATGTCCTGGAACGGCGACCTGTCACTGGAGTGGTACCCGAACCCGGACACGATGCTGGCCGGCGCGGTGTACTGGAAGCAGTTCAACGGCGGCACCGCCACTGCGCTGGTGCCGGAGACCTACACCATCGACGGCCAGAGCGTGACCGTGCCGGTACGCCAGCAGGTAACCACCGACGAGGACAGCACGCTGACCGGCTTCGAGCTGACCGCCACCCATCGACTGTCGTACCTGCCCAAGCCGTTCGACGGACTGGGCTTCAAGGTCAGTTACAACTACGCCGATGCCGACTACCGGACCCAGGACTCGCGACTGGGCGAGCAGCTGGCCAGTGACGGCACGATCATTCCGGCGATCGTGCCGCCGGCGGGCCTCAGCGGCTTCTCGCGGCACGTCCTGTCCGGCTCGATCTACTGGGACGTCGGGCGCTTCAACATCCAGGCCATCGGCAAGTTCCGCTCGCACTACTACCAGGACTTCACCGGCAACACCGCGCAGCAGAACCGCTACTACGATGACAACACCAGCGTGGACCTGCGCCTGCGCTACCGGGTGAACAAGCAGTTGTCGCTGTCGCTGGAGTTGATGAACCTGACCAACGAGCCGCGCGTGGCCTACCAGCCGCTTTATGGGAACTTCCGCGAAGTGGTGACCTACGGGCGGCGTGCGTATTTCGGTGTACGATACAAGTTCTGAACAGGGCGGCGCGGCCAGTGGTCGCGCCGTCGCTCCAACCGGACCCTTGCCGGCCGCGGTGGCAGGGCAGGGACCGGGAAGGAATCGCCAAGGGTCAGCCGCATGTCCGCCAACCGCCTTTACCAGACCATCGCTGCCAAGCTCCGCAAGCTGATCGAGGACGGCGAATTTCCGCCGGGCTCGCGGCTGCCGGGCGAGCGTGAGCTGGCCGAACGGTTCGGTGTCAGCCGGGTCACCATCCGCGAAGCCGAGATCGCACTGGAAGCACAGGGCTGGATCGCCATCCGCATCGGATCGGGCGTGCATGTGAAGCCGCGCCCGACGCAGGCGCCCGGCGGGCTGCCGGATGTCAGCGCCTTCGACCTCACCGCTGCCCGCGCGGTATTCGAGGCCGAGGCCGCCGCTCTGGCGGCAAGCAATCTGGATGATGCCGGCATTGCCGAGCTGCAGGCGCTGGCCGAAGCGCTGTGCCGTCGCGACCTGAGCGACGCGGAAGCCGGCGAGTACGACCGCCGTTTCCACCTGGCCATCGCACGGCTTTCCGGCAACCCGGTGGTGGAGTTCTTCGTGCAGCAGATCTGGCGCATGCGCAGCGAACTGCCGCGGGTAACCGAGGTCTACGCACGGGTCTGCCATGATGATGGCGCCAGCCGTGCCGACGAGCACATGGCGATCTTCGAGGCCCTGCGCGCGCGCGATCCGGTGGCCGCGCGCAATGCGATGCGCCATCACTTCCAGCGCCTGTTCGAGGCCATGCTGCAGGCGACCGAAAGCCAGGCGCTGGAGGAGATCCGCCGCCGCACGCAGCAGGACCGCGAACGGTTCATGGCCACGACGCGTATCTGAGTAACGGCGTTTCCAGGGCCGCCGGGGCGGGTCAGGACGCTGTGACGTGCGGGGAATCATCCTTGCCGGTGCCGACGAGCGCGAAGTAAGCTCTGCTTCGTCGACGAGGGGGACACCATGTACGCAAGGATCGCGGCAGCTGCGCTGCTGTGTATGACGGCCCTGCCTGCGTCGAGCGCCAACCGCGGCTCGACGGTGATGGAGGATTACGCGGCGGCGCTGAATGCCCGCGGGCAGATTCTGCAGTTGGATACCGGTGATATGTTCGGGGAAAGGATCGGGCTGTTTACCGGCTCGGTGGAATTTCTGCAGACCGACGTCGACCTGCCGGGCAACAGTGCGCTGGAGGTGGGCATCAAGCGGCGCTTGGTTGCAGGTGCGCAGGGCCGGCAGGGATTGGGCATGTTCGGGGTGTGGGACCTGGCCCTGCCCAGGGTGCATGGAACGTTCAGCACCCAGGGGGGATGGAAGAATTACGTGGTGGCCGAGCCGCTCAACCGCTGTTCGAAGTTCACCCCGCCTCCAACCGAGATCGTCACGGTGAAGGCACAGACGCCGACAGGGCCGGGGACATTCACCGAGTACTTCAACTCCGACGAGTTCTGGCATGGAACGCAGCTCTACCTGCCAGAGACCGGTGACGAGGATCTACTCGCGCAAAGCAACGAATGGCCGGTGCCGAGTACAGGCCATGCCTACCCGATGCGAACCAAGAGCGGCAATGTCATCCGCTGCGTCGCCATGGACGATGGGGCGGGTGAGGGCTTCGAAGTCACGACGCCTGCCGGCATCACCTATACGCTCAATCATATGGCCAGCCTTGGCAGCGGACCGCCATTGATCAAGAAGGGATACTCGCGGGGAAACTTCGGCTCGGTTACGGAGTTCGAGTTCGTTCTTTTCCGGCAGGAGTTCCATATTCTTCCGACCAGTGCCCGAGACCGGTTTGGAAATTCGGTGACCTACACGTGGGATCCGGCAAATCCACGGCAGTTGCTGCGCATCGCAGCCAACGATGGCCGCACCGTCGATCTCGAATGGACGGCTGGATCGCCCAGCACGCTGCCAAGCGAAGTGAGCGCGGTCCGTGCGGGCGGGAGGACGTGGACCTACGGTACGGTGGTGGGTGGCTACAAGGTCACCTTCCCGGACCAGTCCTACTGGCAGACTACGGGGTTCAACGTAGGCACCATGGGTGCCGGTGCCGTTCCCGCAGAGCGGGGTTTCTGCCGGAATCCGGGTGTGGTGACCTACGGCCATTCCGGTTCGATCCGCCATCCCAGTGGTGCAGTGGCGAAGTATCGCTTCGAGCCGACGCTGCATGGCCGCTCGTGGGCGCGTTATGGCTGCAATATGCCCGACAGCACCGGTAGCGGGTTCCTTGACTCGATCGAATACACGCCCGCCAGGTACTACACGTGGTCGCTGGTTTCCAGGACAGTCACCGGGCCGGGCATCGACCAGCCTTTTACGTGGGCCTACAGTTACGGCCCGGCCAACGGGTGCTATGCCGACGGCAGCAAGGAACTGTGCCAGGCCAATTCGCCGGCCACTAAGTGGGTGGACGTCAAGGATGCAGAGGGTGTCACCACCCGGCACACCTTTGGCAATCGATTCAATGTGGACGAAGGCTATCTGCTTTCCTCGGTCCAGCCGGGCCGCGCCACCACCCTCAGCTATCAGCTTGACGCTTCCGGCAGCTATCCGGCATTGGCCGGGCGACCGGCATATCAGCGTGCCAGCGGAATCATCGCAGCCAAGCAGATACCGTTGTTGCAGAAGGTCATCGAGCAGGATGGCGTACGCTACATCTGGAAGGTCAATACGTTCGACAGCATGGCACGACCTGTGTCCATCACTGAAGCCAGCCAGCCCGTGCAGTAGGCGTACGATGTGGCAGGACAGGGGCCGCAACGCGGGCAGTGGCACGTGCTGGATCGCCCTGCCGTGCCCTGTTCGCCCTGGAAGAGCGAGCAGCAGGGACGAAGGCACTACACCGCCGGAACCGAGATCCTCTGCAGATCCAGTCTGGCCCTGGCCCACCCGCGTTGTCGATGCCTGGCCCGTGACCCCGCACCGACTCATTCCAGGAATCCCGCATGTCCGACACCCCTCCACCGCTGAACATCCTGGCGTTTGCCGGCAGCCTGCGCAGCAACAGTTACAACCGGCGCCTGGTCAGGGCTGCAGCAGGCGCCGCGCCTGCGGGCCTGCTGCTGACCGTGCATGACACCATCGCCGATATTCCGCTGTTCGACGAAGACCTGGAAGCCGCCGACCCGGCCGGCCCTGCCGGGGTCAAGCGCCTGCGCACGGCCATTGCGGCCGCTGACGGCGTGCTGATCGCCACGCCGGAGTACAGCCAGTCACTGCCCGGCGTACTCAAGAACACGCTTGATTGGCTGTCCCGCGACGATGCCGAGTACCGCACGGTCCTTTCGGCCAAGCCGGTGGCGATCATCGGCGCTACGCCGGGTCACTGGGGCACCAAACTGGCACAGTCGCAGCTGCGCCATACACTGACCGCCATGGGCGCATTGACCATGGCCTCGCCACAGCTCTATGTGGCCGAAGCAGCGGCCGCCTACGACGATGACGCGGAAGATTTCGACGCGGCGACGCGCAAGCGCCTGCAGCGCTTCCTGGAGGGATTCCAGAGCTGGGTCCAGCTGCTGCAGGGTGGGGCGTCGCGCGCTTGAACGGTGCCGGCAGAGGCCGTCATCGCCCGCCGGTGCCAAGGACTGGATCATGCAGCCCGCGCAGCTTCTTCTTGTTGATCTTGCCCACGCTGGTCCGCTCGATTGCATCCACGAAGCTCACGCGCTCCGGGATCGCATAGCGTGAGATGTCTCCGGAACGGCTGCGCGCCGCGACCAGTTCGATGATCTCCGCTTCGGCCACATGGCTTCCCGGCTTCGTGACCACCAGTGGCAATGGCCGCTCGCCCCATTTCGTGTCGGCGATACCGATCACCGCGACCTCGCTGACCGCCGGGTGCAGCGCGATGATGTCTTCCAGCGCGAGCGAGGAGATCCATTCGCCCCCGGTCTTGATCACGTCCTTGATGCGGTCGGTGACACGCAGGTAGCCAGCTTCGTCGATGTTGCCGATGTCGCCGGTGTGCAGGTAGCCGCCCGCCCACAGCGTTGCCGAAGCCTCGGGATCGTGCAGGTAGCCCTGGGTCAGCCAGGGGGCGCGCGCCACCACTTCACCGGTGGCGACGCCATCGTGGACGACATCGCCCATGTCCGGGTCGACGATGCGCAGGTCCACCAGCGGCACCGGAATGCCGGCCTTGGTGCGCAGTGACAGCACCTCGTCGGCATCGGTCACGCTGTCCACGTCGATCTGGGCGATGGTGAGCAGAGGGCAGGTCTCGGACATGCCATAGCCGCCGAAGATGTCGATGCCCCGCGCCAGTGCGCGCTGCGCCAGGGCACGGGGCAGCGCGGCACCGCCGATGATCACCTTCCAGCCCTCCAGGTCGGTCTGCGCGGCGTCCGGGTGCTCCAGCAGCATGTGCAGGATGGTTGGCACGCAGTGCGAGAAGGTCACCTTTTCGCGGGCGATCAACGCCAGCAGTTTCGCAGGCAGGTAGCGCCCCGGATAGACCTGCCTGATGCCCATCGCGGTAGCCACGTAGGGCAGGCCCCACGCGTGCACATGGAACATCGGGGTGATGGGCATGTAGACATCGTCACGATGCAGGCGGCCCTGGCGGGGCGCGCCGCCGAGCGCGGCCATCGCCGCCAGCGAATGCAGCACCAGCTGCCGGTGGCTGAAATAGACCCCCTTGGGCAATCCGGTGGTTCCGGTGGTGTAGAACACCGTGGCACGGGCATTCTCGTCGAAGTCCGGAAAGCGGACGACCGGCGTGGCACCGCGCAACCCCGCTTCGTACTCGGTGGCGAAGCCTGGCGGCGGCGGGCCACCGGCGTCGTCCAGCAGGATGCGCGTGCGCAGGTCCGGCAGCTGCTCGTCGATGGCGTCCAGCAGTGGCAGGAACTCGCGATTGGCCAGGATCACCCGCGCGCCGCTGTGGTTCAGCGTGTACGCGATCTGCTCGGGGGCCAGGCGCACGTTCACCATCATCAGCACCGCACCGATCATCGGAACCGCGAAGTAGGCCTCCAGGTAGCGGTTGCTGTCCCAGTCCATCACCGCCACCGTGTCGCCGTGGCCGACGCCCAGCGAGGTCAACAGGCCGGCCAGCTGGCCGATGCGCGCCTGCAGGGTGCGGTAATCGAATCGGAGCTGGTCGCCATAGACGATTTCCTGTTCAGGACTCACCGCCAGCGGCATCAGCAGCAGCTGCTTGATCAGCAGTGGATAGGCATGGGCATCGGGAGTGGGGGCGGATGACATGGCATTTCCTCGTGGGCGGCGTTGCGGTCGCCGGCCTTCTCCGCACCACACTATCAAGCCCTTCCTGCTGTACCAGCGTACCTAGGTACCTGTTCCCGCGCGCAGCCGATTTGATAATCTCGCCAGGACATGCCAACCCTGCTCATCGCCGATGATCACCCCTTGTTCCGTGCGGCACTGCATCGCGCGGCGGAAGAGGCGGTCGCCGATCTGCAGATCAGCGAGGCGGATTCACTGGACAGCGTGCTGGAGGCGATCGAGAACCAGTCGATCGACCTGATGCTGCTGGACCTGCATATGCCGGGCAATCATGGGCTGGCCGGCCTCGCCACCATTCGCGCACTTCAGCCAGGTCTGGCGATCATCATCGTCTCGGCCAATGAAGAGCCGCAGGTGATCCGGCGCGCCATCGACCTCGGCGCCGCGGGCTACCTGCCCAAGAGCTCGGGTTTGAACGAGCTGCAGTCCGCGCTGCAGTCCGTGCTGGAGGGCGAACGCTGGATCCCGGCGCTGCTGCGCGAGCCGGTGGCGCGGGTAGCGCCGTTCAGCAGGGATGCCGACCTCGCCGCGCGCCTGGCCAGCCTGTCCGCACATCAATACAAAGTGCTGGGGCTGGTGGCCGAGGGCCTGCTCAACAAGCAGATTGCCGACCGGCTGGGCGTACAGCTGCGCACGGTCAAGGCGCACATGACACGCATCATGGAGCGGCTGGGCGTACGCAACCGCGCGCAGGCCATCCGCGTGCTGCACGAAATGGGGTTGGCCGATCCGTCCCGGCTGATCGAAGCGCTGCCCGAGCGCTGAACGGTCAGCGCGTGGCAGTGGCCGCCAGCAGGTGGTTGATCGCCCAGCGCAACGCCAACGGCTTGAACGGCTTGTTGAGCAGGGATAGCCCAGCGCCGCGCACCGCCTCGCGTGTATCGCTGCCGGTATCCGCACTGAGGATCACCGTCGGCCGCGGTCCATGCATGTCCGCAAGCCGCTGCCACAGCGCAACACCGGTATCGCCGTCATCCAGGTGATAGTCGAACAGCCACAGCGCCGCCTCGTGCGCTGAGGGCCCGATGGCATCGGCGCTGCCTGCCGCGATGACGTCGCAGCCCCAGGAAAGCAGCAGTTGCCGCATCGCCTCCAGCGCGTCCGGGTCGTTGTCCACTGCCAGTATGCGGATACCCTTGAGGGCGTTGCTGCCACCCGTCGGTGCCGAACTGCGCAGGGTCACTGGCGGTGCTGCGCGTTGCACGCTGATCGAGAAGGCCGAGCCGTGCCCGGGCACGCTGCGCAGGTGCAAGGGTGCATGCAGCAGATCGGCGATGCGGTGGGCGATGGTCAAGCCCAGTCCCAGTCCTTGGCCGTTGCTGCGGTCGACCCGGTGGAACTCCTCGAACACCACCGCCTGCTGCTCCTGAGCAATGCCGGGGCCGGTGTCATGCACGCCGATCATCAGTGCCTGCCCCTGGCGGCGCACACCCAGCAACACACCGCCATGGCGGGTGTAGCGGATGGCATTGGCCAGGAAGTTCTGCAGCACCCGGCGCAGCAGCAGGGGATCGCTATGGACCCAGGCCTGGCTCCGCACATGGCGGAACTGCAGGCCGCGCGCCGTCGCCAGCACCGCGAACTCCTGCGCGAGCGGATCCAGCACCGTCGACAGCGCGAACGGGCGCGGATCGGCCACCAACCCACCGGCTTCCAGTCGCGAAATATCAAGCAGGCCGGACAGCAGGTCATCGGTGGAATCCAGTGCGCCGCGGATCTGCCGCAGGAAACTGTCGAGGAACTCGGATTCGATGTGCTGCGACATCGCCTCGGTCAGCAGCTGGGCCGCATGCAGGGGCTGGATGAGGTCATGGCCGACCGCCGTCAGGAAGCGGGTTTTCGCCGCGTTCGCGCGCTCGGCCTCCTGCACCGCCTGCTGCAGCCTCGCGGTGCGGTCCTGTACGCGGCGTTCCAGCGTTTCATTGCTGCGCTTGAGCGCATCCTCCGCGCGACGGAACGCCGTGACATCGGTGAAGGTGGCTACATAGCCGCCACCCGGCATCGGGTTGCCGCGGATCTCGACGATGGTGTCATCGGGAAATATCCGTTCCGACAGGTGTGGCGTGCCACGGCGCATATGCGCGACGCGGCGCTGCAACGCCCTGGTGGGCGTGTCGCCGGGGCCATCGCCGATCTTCAGCTGCCCCAGTGCCCACGCCGTGAGGTTGACCACCGGCTGCCCGACCTGCAGCAGCTCCGGCGGGAACTTGAACAGCGCGGCGTAGCGGCTGTTCCAGGCCACCAGCTGCAGCTGCGCATCGACCACGCTGATGCCCTGGCTCATGTTCTCCAGCGCAGCTTCCAGCAGGCGCTGGTTGAAGCGCAGCACCTGGGTAGCTTCGCCGACGGCGCGGGTCACCGCATCCAGCGGCGCGGCGCCGCCCTCGCGTGCGGCTTCGACCAGCAGCCGTGCCATGCCTGCGCCCACCACGGCGGTCAGCTCACGCTCGACGGCGGTGACCCGGTCGTCATCCAGCATCTGCCCGGCGTGGCCCTCCAGCAGCTGGCGCGCACGCTCCTGGCCAAGGAAGCGTCCGGCGGTCCTGCGCAGGGACGCCGCAGCCACCGCATCCCGCCGCCGCGGCAATGACGGACGCACGGCCCGCGACACCAGGGCCACGGTCAGCAGGTTGATCGCCAGGCTGGCCCCCATGCTGATGGCGATATGGCCCGGCTGCACGCGCAGCGAGACCACCGACAACCAGTGCAGCCCGTCGGCGCCGACCGACGGCGTCGCGGCCGGGATCACCATCGGCAGCAGTACCAGCCACAGCCAGGCCAATGAGCCCAGCACGATGCCGGCGATGATGGCCGCGGAGGGCGTACGTGGGCGATACACCGCCAGCAGCACAGCCGGTGCCAGCTGCGAGAGGGCGGTGAAGGACATCAGGCCGAAATCGCTGAGTGCCTCGGTGTCGCTCATCGCGCGGCTGTACAGCCACGACATCAGGAACACGGCGAGGATGCCGGCACGGCGGAACGCCAGCACGCGCGGGCGCAGATCGGCATTGGCCACGCCGCCCCCGATGCCACCGAGCAGGCGCGAACCGAATCCATGGTTGCCAAGCATGATCGACAGCGTCAGCCCGGACAGGATCATCATGCCGGTGGCCGCGCTCAGGCTGCCCAGATAGGCCAGCAGCGCCAGCAGATGATGGCCGCCGGCCTGCGGCAGCGCCAGCACGTACAGGTCAGGCGATACCGAGGCCGGCAGCTGCGCGGCGCCGGCCAATGCCATCGGCACCGACGGCAGGCCGATCAGCAGCAGGTAGACCGGGAACATCCAGCGTGCCGTCTTCAGGTCCGATGTCTGGCGAAGCTCGACCACGCCAACATGGAACTGGTGCGGCAGGGTGAACGCGGAGATCGCCCCCAGCGCGACCATGGTGAGATAGTCCGGCACGATGGCCGGTGGTGGCAGCTGCGCCATCTTCTCCAGCAGCGGTGTGCCGGCCTTGTGTACGGACAACGCCGCATACAGGCCAATGGCCAGCAGCGCCACCAGCTTCAATACGGACTCCAGGCCCAGCGCGACCACGATGCCGCGGTTGGGCTCGGTGGCCGAGGCCTTGCGTGCACCGAACAGCAGGGTGAACGCGGCCATCGTCAGCGCGAACCAGAACGACATGTCCAGCTGCGCACCGGCAGGCGCGAACCCATCACCCAGCAGGGTGCCCAGCCCCTGGCTGACGGCTTTCAGCTGCAGTGCGATGTACGGAATGATGCCGAACAGCGCCACCAGGGTGATGGTGAAGCCGAGGCCGCGATCGGCACGCAGTCGTGCAACGACCAGATCGGCGATGGTGGCACTGTTGTGCTGCTTGGCCAGCCGCCCGAGACGGAGCAGGAACGGCAGGCCGAACGCGAAGATCAGCGCCATGCCGGCCAGGGTTGGTGGAATGGGGAAACCCCATTGCCGCCCCTGCGAGGCCGCACCGTAGTAGGTCCACGCGGTGCAGTGCACGGCCAGCGACAGTGCATAGATGAGCGGCCATGCCTTCGAAAGCCGGTGCCCCCGGCGCTCGCCCCACAGCGCCACGCCAAACAGCAGTGCGGTCCATGCAATGCAGGCGAAGAGGACGATGGAGGGCGTCAACATCGCTCCAGTGTAGGGAGAGAATCGGGCGGGGTGGTGCTAGGGCGTGATCACGATCAGTGACAGCTGCTCAGCGACCAGTGCCAGCTCGCCATCGGCGACCCGCTCGACGGCCTTGCGCTGGATCAGCAGCCACTGGCCGGGCTGGCGCGCATCCAGTGACACCAGCTGCGAGCGTACCCGCACCTCGGACCCGCTCGGCACTGGCGCCAGGAAGCGGACCTTGTTCAAGCCGTAGTTGAGCACATGGGCGATGCCGGGGAAGCCGGCCAGGGCGGCCACATCGTCCTCCACCGTCAGCGAGAGCAGCAGGAAGCCGTGTGCGATGGTACGCCCGCCCGGCATCTGCGCCTGTGCCCGCGCTGGATCGACATGGATCCAGTTGTGGTCGCCGGTCGCGTCGGCAAAGGCATCGATGCGCGCCTGGTCCAGGCAGGTCACGCCACTCAGCCGCTCACTGGCGGCCCACTGCTGCACCGCCTGCAGGGCGGGAGGCAGGTCGCTGTCCGCACTCACACCACACGCTCCAGCAAGGCAAGGATCGCGTCACGCGCCTCTGGTTCGGACAGCATCGGAGCGTGGCCGACATCGGGCACTTCCACCAGACGGGCACTTTCCGAGGTGGCCGCCATCTGCCGCGCCACATCGGCCGGCAGGATGTCGGACAGCGCGCCGCGCACCACCAGCACCGGCACCCGGGCGGTCAGCCCGCGAACCGCACGCCACAGCAGGGGACGCAACAGCCACAGCAGCCATGGCCGGGTGGTGCGGATCACTGCCGGGTCGTAGTCCAGTTCCAGCAGGCCATCGCTGCGCGGGCGGAAGGTGCGCACCGCCATCTGCCGCCAGTCGTCGGCGCTGAAGCGAGGGAACGCAGCCTTGCCGATGGATTCCACGTAGGCCGTGGCCTGCACCAGGTCCATCGGCGGTACCGGCTTGCCGGCATACTTGCCGATCCGTGCCAGCGCCTCACGCGGCACCCTGGGGCCGGCATCGTTGAGCACCGCGCCCGCGATCCGCTCCGGCGCGCGCGAAGCGAGGGTGATGGTCACCAGCACGCCCAGTGAGGTGCCGACGAACACCGCCTTGTCGATGTTCTGCGCGCGCAGCAGCGCGACCATGTCATCCGCGTAGGCACGTGGGTTGTAGCTGGACGGGTCATATGCGCGTTCCGACCCTGCACGACCGCGCAGGTCGACCGCGATCACGCGCCAGCCCTCGGCGGTGAGTACATCGGCCAGCGCGTCGAAATCGGCGCCATTGCGGGTCAGTCCTGGAATGCAGACCACCGTGCCACGCGCTGCCTGCTCCGCATCGGGTGCATGGTCGCGCGCGTGCAGGCGCAATCCATCATTGCTGTTCCAGTACAGGTCGTCGTAAGACTGCGTCATGCAGGAGCTTCCTGAAGATCGTAACGGATGCGCTAGAAATCGTAACGGACGCTGAGGCCATATTGGCGCGGCGGGCCATAGAAGCCAATCAGCGTGCCGACTGCAGGAATGTTGTAGCCAGTAGTGCGGTATTCCTTGTCGGCCAGGTTGGTGCCCTGCAACGAGAAGGTCCACGCATCATCCAGGCGCCAGATGACGCCGGCATTGACCAGCCCGTAACCCTGCTGGCGGATCACCGGGCTGAGGTCGGTGGTCGGCCACACTTCGCTCTGGTAGCTGTAGCTCACGCGTGCCGACAAATTGCTGCCGTTGGCCAGGTCGGTGCGGTATTCCACGTTGAACGCACCGGAGAATTCCGGCGCATTGGTGAACTTCATCTGCCTGGCCACGTTGATGCCGCGGTCCATGTACTCGTCGTATCTGGTATCCAGCCACGCCAGGTTGCCGGAAATCAGCCAGTGCTGGTTGGGCAGGTACTGATACTCGACCTCCAGGCCTTTGACGGTACCGGCCCCGGCATTGGTGAAATCGCCGAAGAAGGAATCATCGATGCCATCGCCATTGGTATCCAGGCCGGTGAACACCGACAGCTGGATGTCCTTGTACTTGTTGTAGAACGCTGACAGGTTCAGGAACAGGCGCTGGTCGAGGAAGGCCATCTTGCTGCCGACCTCATAGCTGTCCACGGTCTCGTCATCGAACGGCTCCGCCGAGCGCGGTACCGCCACCGCGTTGGCGCGGATGTTGTAGCCGCCGGACTTGAAGCCACGCGTCGCCAGGCCATAGACCATGATGTCCGGAGTGATCTGGTAGTCCAGCGAGACCTTGGGCGAGACGTTCCTGAAATTGGTCTTCTTGTCGAAATCGGCGGTCACCGCCACCGGCCGGCTGAAGCCCGGGTCGGCGTAGAGGCGGTTGAGCACGATCGCGCGCTTGTCCTCGTCGGTGTAGCGGGCGCCGACATCGAGCTTCAGTCTGCTGGTCAGGTCGAAGGTCCAGTCCGCGTACAGCGCGATGCTGTCGGTCAGCACCTTGCCCTGGTTGTCGGCAAACTGGGCACTGAAGTAGTTGTTCTGGATCTGCCCGCCAGCCTCGCCACTGAACTGGTACAGGCCGACCACACCGCGCACCCGGCCGCCAGCATCGTAGTTCAACTGCACTTCGTTGCTGACCTGGTCGTCGTGGTAGGTGCCACCCACGTCGGCGAGCTTGACCGGGGCGGTATCGAAGTCGATGTTGGCCTCGCTGTCCGATTCACGCTTGGCGACCACGTATTTCAGCGCGATGTCTTCGTTCGGCCGCCAGTTCACCGTGGCCGAGGCGCCCTTGCTCTCCACGTTGTTGAGGTTGCGCATGCCCGAGCGGATGTCATAGCGGCTGTCCATCGGCGGGTAGGCGCGCAGGAACGGATTGGGTGCCAGCATCTTCGAGCCGCGCATGCCGGACTGATCGTCGATCCAGTCCAGTGCGAACTGCACGTCGAAGTCGTCGCCCGCATACGCGCCCAGGTTCAGGCGTGCCGCGTTGATCTGCTTGTCGCTGACCGGCTGGCCGTTGAAGGTGTTCTCGCCAAACCCGTCGTGGTTCATGCTGGCCACCGCCACACGGGCGCGCAGGCCACTGTCGGCACCGCCGATCGGGCCGCCGATGGCCGCCTTCGCATCCAGCTGGCTGTCGTTGCCCACGGTGATCTGGGCGAAGCCCTCGGTCTGGGTCGGCAGGCCGCGCGAGATGTACTTGATCGCGCCGCCGATGGTGTTCTTGCCGTAGAGCGTGCCCTGCGGGCCGCGCAGCACCTCGATGCGCGAGACGTCGAAAACGTCCAGCAGCGCGCCCTGCGGACGTGCGATGTAGACGTCATCCAAGTAGATGCCAACACCCGGATCGGCGCCCCAGGTGGGATCGGACTGGCCGATGCCACGGATGTAGGCGGTGACCGTGCTGCTGGCGCCGCGGGCGGCGTAGATGGTCAGGTTGGGCACCTGCGCATCCAGGTCGCTGATGTCCTGGACATTCATCTTGTCCAGCGCTTCGGAGGTAAATGCGGTAACCGCTACCGGGACCTCCTGCAGGGTTTCCTCGCGCTTGCGCGCGGTGACCTTGATGCTGTCCAGGTTGGTGGGTGATGCAGTGCTGGCCGCCGTCGGCGTGGCCTGGGGCGTTTCCTGTGCCAGTACCGGCCCGGAGGCCAGCAATGCGCCGATCATGAGACTCAGGCAATTCCGTTTCATTCGGTCATCCCCCAGGCAGCTGCTTGCAGATGGCCCATTGCCATCCTGCAGCCAAGGCTAGCGGTGTCATCACGCAGCGGCGAGTGGACCTAGGTCCAGTCGGCAGCGGCCACTGGATGCGGATACTGGGCGCGCCCCCAGCCGGAAGCGCGTCCCGGTACCACTTCATCCACGACTCACGCATGAGGATCTGGCCATGAAATCCGGAATCGATTCGATCAAGGTTGTATTGCTGGTGCTGTGCAGTTGGCTGGTGATGGCGGGCAGTGCCCTCGCCTCAGGCCCGGCCGGGCATTGGGACGTTGGCCTGTACGGCAATCTGTTCGGCGCCCGCGAGTACCAGGTGTGGGTGCCGGCGGGCTACGACGACCAGCAGCCGCTACCGTTGCTGCTGGTGCTGCACGGCTGCGTCAACGGGCCCAACCTGATGGGGGAGGCGTCAGGCTTCAATGATGTGGCCGACACCGAAGGGTTCATCGTGGTCTACCCCCGGCAGAACGTCACCTCCAATCCGGCCCGCTGCTGGAACTGGCAGCTGCCGATCAACCAGGCCCGCGACAGCGGCGAAGCGTCGATCCTGGCCGGCATCGTGGACGAGGTGAAAGCGGACTACAGCGTGGATCCGCGCCGGGTCTATGTCACCGGCATTTCGGCAGGTGGTGCGATGACCTCGATCATGCTGGCCTGCTATTCGGATGTGTTCGCTGCCGGCGCCATCCACTCCGGTGGCATGTTCAAGGGCGCGACCACGATTTCCGGCAGCGCCTACGCACTGCTGGCCGGCAGCATCTATTCGCCGGACAGCAATGGCCGTCTGGCGTGGCAGTGCTCGGGTTCGCCGTCGCCGCGACCGCTGCCGGTGCTGGTGTTCCATGGCAGCGCCGATCTCACCGTCAATCCGGTGAACGGCCAGCAGGCCGTGCGCCAGTTCCTGCAGACCAATGACCTGGCCGACGACGGCCTGGACAACGACTCGGTGAAGTACGTGCCGACCAGCACCTATCACGGCCAGGTGCCGGCCGGCCGCGGGTATACCGTCGACACCTACGCCTACGGTGGCAGGACGCTGGTCCAGCACTACGTGGTGCAGGGCATGGGGCATGCCTGGAGCGGCAGCCAGTCGGGCCTGCCATTCACCGACCCGAAGGGGCCGGACGCCACGCTGATCACCTGGTTGTTCCTGAAGGACTACCAGCGCTGACGGGGGGCAGGGGGCCTTCCAGGGAGGGGCGCGACTGGAGGTGCCGGATGGCACCTTCAGCCGCTCATGGCAATCGATTATCGTGAGCGCCCGTTCCCACGACCTTCAAGCGCCGGCGCATGGAATCCATGTCAACGACTGCCCGAAACCGGCAATGGCTCAATGCCGTCGTGCTATCCGCAGTGCTCCTTGCCGTCGGCTGCGAGGGCAGGAAGGCACCGCCGAACGATGTGGGGGCGGCGGTCGACGAGGCGGCCCATGCCCTGATCGAACAGCCTTTGCTGCACTCGGCCTCCATCGGCGTGGTGTACCGGGGCAAGACCTTCATCCGTCACCGCGGCGAGATGGTAGCCGGCAAGCCCGATGTGCCGACCGACGCAACGCTGTATGAGATCGGCTCGCTGAGCAAGACCCTGGCGGGCACGTTGATGGCCCGTGCGGTGCTTGAGGGCAGGGTGGGCCTGGAGGATGACGTTCGCAGCTACCTGCAGGGCGACTATCCGAACCTGCAGTACCAGGGCCAGCCCATACGGGTCCGTCACCTGCTGTCACACACCAGTGGCCTGCCGAACATGCTGCCGGAGCGGGCGAACACCGTGTTGGAGGACTTCACCGATCACCGCGTGCCCGGTGAACTCAGTGCCCTCTATGCGGATTACGGCAAGCCGGATTTCCTGAGGGATCTGCACGCCGTGCGGATCCCACGGATGCCCGGGAAAGAGTACGCCTACTCCAGTGCTGGGACGGAGCTGACGGCCCACATTCTGGAAGGCGTCTACAAGACCGACTACACGTCATTGCTGCGTGGCTTCTTCAGCGACGCCGCAGCAATGACCAGCATCGGGATCAGGCTGGGGAGTGCGGAAAAAGACCGTCTTGCCATCGGCTACCACAGCGACAATCCGGTGCCGACCTCGCCGATGCCACAGTTGCCATGGGGCGCGTCCGGCAACGTCAAGGCAACAGTGCCCGACATGGTGAAATACCTTCAGTTCCAGCTGGCCAACGGCCCGGTGGTGCAGGAATCGCATCGCACTCTGGCCAGATTCGACGACGAGTTCAGCATCGGCTATTTCTGGAACATCGTCGCTGGCGATCGCCAGAAGGGTGTCTATTACGCCCACCACGGTGGCGTTCCACGCTCGCAGTGCTACATCTACATCATGCCGGAGCACGATCTGGGCATCTTCGTGATCACCAACCAGAGCGGCGACCGGACCGCGCGTGCCATGGAGGCGGCGATCGATACCCTGGTCGGGAGAATCGCGGCGCGTTGAACCTCCCGCTGAGGCTCGGGCCCACGCGGCCCGGTCCGTGGACCAATGTGGCTTCGCAGGACGACGTGTCGGACAAGCCTGGAACCGATCTGGACAGACTGCTCGGCCCCGGCGGCTGTCGGCCGCAGGGCTTTGCGCTCGCATTCCTGGCGTTCGTCGCTGGATATCATCGTTGGTCGCATGGTCTGCGCCGCGGCAATGCCCTCGGCTAGGCTATAGCGATCGACCGCAGGGATGACGACCCCATGAACCGCTGGCTTTTCCTGGCGCTTGCTGCGCTCCCGTTCACTGCCGGTGCCGTGGTCATCCGTGATGACGTTGACGACGCCCGGTATCAGATCGATGCCTCTGTCTTCCCGGCGCTGGCTGACATGCCGGGTGAAGGACATGGCGTTCTCATCGCCCCGCGCTGGGTACTGACCGCAGCGCATGCGGCACCCATGGAAGGGATGGAAGAATCCATCTCCATCAATGGACGCGCCTATGCGGTCGAGCGCGTCTTTGTGCATCCCGGTTTCAGAAGAATGCCGGAGGCCCTGGGCAAGGAGGCGCTGGCGACAGGAAATCCCTCCAGGATCCACGCGTTCCTGGCAGCATCGGATGACATCGCACTGATCAGGCTTGCGACTGCTGTAAAGGATGTACAGCCCGTAGCGCTCTATCGCGGTGCTGCCGAAGTCGCGCAGATCGCGGCCCTGATAGGAAAGGGGGCTACCGGCAATGGCGTCGTAGGGCTGGTGCCGGGCGGCCCGCATCGCACGACCCTGCGGCGGGCATTCAACGCGATTACCGGCGGCAACGAACGGTATCTCTGGTACCGGTTCGATCCGCCACCGCAGGCCCTGCCGCTGGAGGGGGTTCTCGGCAACGGTGACAGCGGCGGTCCGCTGGTGATTGATGATCACGGAACGCCGCAGCTGGTGGGGCTTGGTTCGTGGATCACTGCGGTTCCAGAGCATGCGCTCGAGGCGGGGTTCTATGGCCAGGTGGTCTACAACGTTCGCGTATCGCGCTACATCGACTGGATCGAAAGCATCAGCCGTGACGCGTCACATTGATTGCTTTTCGTGGAGGCGTAGCAGTGCAGGGGGGCGTTACCCTGATCTCAGCCGGTGCGACGGGCGTTCGTATGCTTCCCATCATGGGCTCATCATTTCACCGTCCAGATTTCATGATCGTCACCCGGCCGTCCGGCTGGGTGCAGAGCGGCGAGCGCTGGGATCTGTGGTGGAACGGCCGTTCGGTGGCCAGTATCGTGCCGCATGCCGTGCTCGGGTTCCGCCTGAAACTGGACGCACGCAGGATGTCACAGAGCAAGGTCGTGTCCGTCGCCAGCGCCCGCCAGGCGAAGCGCTACGCCGAGCGCTGGTGCGCGGCGCGGCTCTGCCCACAACTGCCACTGCGTGACGCCGTCGCCCGACTGGTGCAGAGTGCACCCGAACCGGGCGCCGTGTTCGCGCCGCCACTGACCCGGACGCAGCGGCAGCAGGCCCGGCGCCTGGCCGAGGCCGGCGCAAGCGAGATGGGGCGGATCAAGGAAGCGCTGGCGCCACGGCCGCGCGTGATGGCCGCCAGGCCCGAGGTGCAGGGACGAGGTGGAACCTGGTCTGTGCCCGGCCAGAATCCATCCTCGCCGCACCGAAACGGGAACACCTCCCCAGCCAGGGTTACGCCGAAAGCTCCTCACGCACGATCCTGGCCCCTTCGCTGAGCGCGCGCAGCTTGCCGCGTGCCACTTCCCGTGCAAGCGGCGCCATGCCGCAGTTGGTGCTTGGGTAGAGTTTGTCGGCATCCACGAACTGCAGCGCCCTGCGCAGCGTGTTGGCCACGTCTTCCGGCGTTTCCACCGTATTGGAGGCCACGTCGATGGCGCCCACCATCACCGTCTTGCCGCGCACCAGTTCGATCAGGTCGATCGGCACGTGCGAGTTCTGGCATTCCAGCGAGATGATATCGATGCTGGAGGTCTGCAGCTTGGGGAACGATTCTTCATACTGCCGCCATTCCGAGCCCAGTGTCTGCTTCCAGTCGGTGTTGGCCTTGATGCCATAGCCGTAGCAGATGTGCACCGCCGTCTGGCACTTCAGGCCCTCAACCGCACGCTCCAGCGCGGCCACGCCCCAGTCGTTCACTTCGTCGAAGAACACGTTGAAGGCCGGCTCATCGAACTGGATGATGTCGACGCCAGCGGCTTCCAGCTCCTTCGCTTCCTCGTTGAGGATCTTCGCGAACTCCCAGGCCAGCTTTTCGCGGCTCTTGTAGTGCGCGTCGTACAGCGTATCGATCATGGTCATCGGGCCGGGCAGGGCCCACTTGATCGGCTGCGTGGTCTGGCGGCGCAGGAACTTCGCATCCTCGACGAACACCGGCTTCGGACGGCTCACGGCGCCGACCACGGTCGGCACGCTGGCATCGTAGCGGTTGCGGATGCGGACCGTTTCGCGCTTCTCGAAATCGACGCCGCTGAGGTGCTCGATGAAAGTGGTGACGAAGTGCTGCCGGGTCTGTTCGCCGTCGCTGACGATGTCGATGCCGGCGTGCTGCTGCTCCTGCAGGGACAGGCGCAGTGCATCCTGCTTGCCTTCAGTCAGGCCGTCGTCCTGCAGCTTCCAGGGTGACCAGAGCTTCTCGGGCTCGGCCAGCCAGGAGGGCTTGGGCAGGCTGCCTGCGGTGGAGGTGGGAAGCAGTTTCTTCGTCGACATTGCGTCTGGTTTCCTGGGGGCGAATGGGGAATCAATGGATCAGCGGGCAGCCCACTGCTCAAGCACGGCGCGGTACGGCTTGATGAAGTGTTCTTCGGTAAACCGGCCCTGCTTGACCGCCAGCTGGCTGCGCTCTTCGCGGTCGTAGACGATGCGGGTGGAGGAGTAATCCTGGTGCTTCAGGCTGGGCTGGTAGACCTTGCCGGCCACGGAATTGGCGTTGTAGATCTCCGGGCGGTAGATCTTCTGGAAGGCCTCCATCGTGCTGATGGTGCCGATCAGCTCCAGGTTCGAGTAGTCGCCCAGCAGGTCGCCCTGGAAGTAGAACGCCAGCGGTGCGACGCTGCCCGGCGGCATGAAGTAGCGCACCTGCAGGCCCATCTTGTCGAAGTACTGGTCAGTGGGAGAGAACTCGCCCTGGCGGTATTCCACGCCCAGGATCGGGTGGTGGTTCTCGGTGCGGTGATAGGTCTTGCTGCTGGATACGCTGATGCAGATTACCGGCCCCTTGCTGAAGTTGGCGCGGTAGGCCTCGGACTCCAGGAAATGCTTGAACAACTTGCCATGCAGGTCGCCAAAGCCCTCCGGGATGCCAAAGGTGGCCTTCCCTTCGTTGCTGGCCGGCAGCACCACGCTGAAATCGTAGTCGCGCACGTAGGACGAGAAATTGTTGCCGACGATGCCTTCGATGCGCGCGCCGGTGCGGGTGTCGACGATGGTCGGGCGCAGCACCTCGATCAGCGGGAACGGATCACCGCCACCGCTGCTGCCGATGTGCATCTCCACCGAGATGATGTCCAGCTCGACCGCGTAGCGATCCGCGCTGGGGTTGTCCCAGTGCGCCAGATCGTTGAAGCGGTTGTTGATCATGCTGATCGTGTTGCGCAGGTTTTCCTGGCGGGACGCGCCGCGGGCAAGGTTGGCGAAATTGGTGGTGATGCGCGTCCCGTCGGCAGGCTGGTAATCCTCGTTGAAGGGGATCTGCGTGATGCTGAAGGTGAAGGTGTCGGTCGTCATGGGTGGCGTTCCGTAGTGCGGGGTGACATCCGGATGCGGGCGAGGGCATCCGGCATTCAAAGTGCTGCGGCCGCTTCCAGGTCGGCAAGGCGCTGGCGAGGCAGGTCCAGCAGCGGCATGGCCCGCCGCACCGCCAGCCGTGCGCGCTCGACCAGGGCGTCGTTGTGCACGCGACCGTCGGCGAAATCCCGGTCGGTGGCGTAGACGCCCAGCGGCAGGGTGCGCGCCTGGAAGAAGCTGAAGAGCGGGCGCAGCTGATGGTCGATCACCAGCGAGTGGCGCTCGCTGCCGCCGGTCGCGGCCAGCAGGATGGGGGTGTCGACCAGTGCGTCCTGGTGGACGAAGTCGAAGAAATGCTTGAACAGCCCTGTGTACGAGCCGCGATAGACCGGCGTGCTCACCACCAGCACATCGGCCTGCTCGACGGTGGTCAACTGGCGTTCCACGGTGTCGGGCAACTGCGAACGCCAGAGCGCACCGGCCAGCTGCGGGGCCAGTTCGCCCAGTTCGACCAGGTGCTGCTCGCTGTGGATGTCCTCGCCGATCAGGCCCATCAGATGCTCGGCCAGGGTGGCGGCCTTGGAGGGGCGCTGCAATCCGCCGGACACGGCGACGATTCGAAGGGGGCGGGCAGGTGAAAGCATGACCCGATGCTAGCCATGCCCTTCCATGACGTAAAATGGTATTACTTCACCTATCCATGAGCAGGATTCATCGTCATGCTGGAGCGGATCCACCTCAGCATCGTGCAGCAGGTCGAGCAGCAGGGCTCGCTTACCGCGGCCGCCGGCGTACTGAACCTGACCCAGTCGGCCCTGAGCCACAGCATGAAGAAGCTGGAACAGCAGCTGGGCACTGATGTATGGCTGCGCGAAGGCCGCAGCCTGCGCCTGACCCAGGCCGGGCAATACCTGCTGGCCGTCGCCAACCGCGTGCTGCCGCAGCTGGATCTGGCCGAGGAGCGGTTGGGCCAGTTCGCACAGGGCGAGCGCGGCGCGCTGCGCATCGGCATGGAATGCCATCCCTGCTACCAGTGGCTGCTGAAGATCGTCTCGCCGTACCTGGCCGCGTGGCCGGATGTGGATGTGGACGTCAAGCAGAAGTTCCAGTTCGGCGGCATCGGCGCGCTGTTCGGCTACGAGATCGATCTGCTGGTTACCCCCGATCCACTGCTCAAGCCAGGCCTCAAGTTCATTCCCGTGTTCGACTACGAGCAGGTGCTGGTGGTGGCCAGCAACCACGCCCTGGCCAAGGTGGATTACGTGAAGCCGCGCCAGCTCGGCCAGGAAGTGCTGATCAGCTATCCGGTGCCGTTCGAGCGCCTGGACATCTACAACCAGTTCCTGCTGCCGGCCGGCATTACGCCGCGACGGCACAAGGCCATTGAAACCACCGACATCATGATGCAGATGGTGGCCAGCGGTCGTGGCGTGGCCGCCATGCCGCGCTGGCTGGTGGAAGAGTACGCCACCCGCATGGACGTGGTGCCGGTGCGCCTCGGTGCGAAGGGCATTCCCAAGCAGATCTATCTGGGTGCGCGCGAAGCCGATACCAGCATCGACTACCTGCAGGCCTTCATCGAACTGGCGCGGAACAGTTCGCCCCTGGCCAGCAATGCAGGCGTGGGCGCGTGATGTCCGCGCCTACGTCGCTGCGGGTGCAGGCCTTCCTTGATGCTTTTTCGCTGGAGGTGAGCGCCAGGGCCATGCCGGCGCTGGGTGCCGAAGCCACCCGCATTCCGCGTGGCACCACGATCTCCATTCCCTGGCTGGCCAGCGAGGACGACGACGCACGCCTGGCAGCGGCGCGCAGGGTGCGTGAACTGGGCTTCGAGCCGATGCCGCATCTCTCGGCGCGGCGCATCGGGTCGCGTGCGGTGCTTGAGCGCTTCCTGCAGCGTGCCGCCAACGAGGCAGGTGTCGCCCAGTGCTTGGTGATCGCCGGCGACCTGGCCACGCCCGCCGGACCGTTTGCTGACAGCGCTTCGATCATCGAGAGCGGCCTTCTGGAGAGGGCCGGTATCAAGGTCGTCGCCATCGGCGGTCACCCCGATGGCCATCCGGTCCTGGGCAGTGACGCGTGCTGGCAGGTACTGGAACACAAGTGCCAGTCCATCGAAGCGCGCGGCATGGCGCCAATGATCATCACGCAGTTCGCCTTCGATGCCGACATCGTCCTGGCCTGGTTGCACGCGCTGCGCGCCCGTGGCATCCACGTTCCGGTGCTCGTTGGCGTGCCGGGCCCGGCAAGCATCGCGCGGTTGGTACGCTACGCCGCAATGTGCGGGGTGGGGGCCAGTGCATTGATGCTGTCCCGGTATGGCATCTCGATCGGCCGGTTGCTGGGCAGCGCGGGCCCGGAGGTGTTCGTGGACCGTCTGGCGGGCGGTTTGACTGATGCCCACGGGTTGGTCAGCCCGCACTTCTTTCCGTTCGGTGGAATTGCCCAGTCGTTGGACTGGATCAACCAGCATCGGGCGCTGCCATCGGTTGCCCGCCGCTGACAGGCCATCAATCGTGCCTGCCGGGCAGCGCATGACCCGGTGCCGCCCCGCTCAGCCCCGGCGGTGGCGTATCCCTGACGGGGTACTGATCAGGCCCGCATTGCTGATGGCCTGGCGCGTACCGCACGCCCGGCACGCAAGCACGGTTCCTCCTCGCACATGCTCCATTTCCTGCTCGCCCCAGACGCTGGTTGCGCCGCAGGCCGTGCAGGTGGCTTCGATCTGCAGGGCACGGGCCAGGTCGCCCTCCGCGCCTGGCGTGTAGGTGAGGTCCCTGATCTTGAATAGGCCGGTATGACTCATTGGAACGCCGTTGTGGGTGCACTACGGGAAGATGCGAGGCGAAGGTGTCGACAGGGTTGGCACAGTGTCGAGAAACGGCGCGCTTCAGCTCATGCATCACTACGCAGCACGAACTCCTCCAGCCGCGCCCGGCTGACGGACTGGTGGTTGCCACAGCCTGGGCAACTGAGCGAAGCAGCGCCGTTGAGATCGACGAGGCCATGATCAGGAATGGCGCGGAACTGCCTTGAACACTTCAGGCAGGAACAATCGATCCGGGTGACCTGCAGCAGGGTGCCATCCTCACGCGCCACTCCTTCGACGCTGTTTACATAGAACTGTCCGATGTCGCGCATGAAGATGAATAAAGCCCTGAACGTATGGGGGCGTTCATCATGCCGCCTGTCGCGCTGCTAGGCGCGAACCGTATTCTGAAGAATTAAGAATACGCATCACGGCTCGGACTTGCGCCGGGTGCTAGAGTGTGAATAGGTGCCGACGTGGCCCTGCATTCAAGGCGAAGTCCATGCCCATCCGGGCCGTTGTATACGCAAGCCAGGCCGTTGAAGGCCTTTCGATTGACCGCCTGGAAGCACTCGTCACCGATGCCGCGAGGTTCAACAAGCTTGCAGGGGTGACAGGCGTGCTGCTGCATGACGGCACGCGATTCGTGCAGTACTTCGAAGGGCCGGAAGATGGGGTGGCCAGCGTTTACGAGCGGGTGCTGCAATCGACCAGCCACACGGATGTGGTGGAGCTGGCCCGGGGACGTGTCTCTACCCGGCAGTTCCCCTATTGGTCGATGCACCAGCTTCCTGCCGACCAGCTTCTGGTCGGCAGGCTTGCCAGGGCCGACTGGTCACGCTTCAAGAGAAGCCAGCCCGAGGAGATTGCGGGTTCTGCGTGGGGTATCGATGTGCTGGCCGCCGCGGTTGAGCCCTACGTGCACGCCGCTTAGTTTGCGGTTCGGCGGCCGCTCCCTTGGGATGTGCAGCGACATGAAGGCTTTCATCACGCTCATCGCCGCATTTGCTGCGGGCCCGGCGCTTGCCGATGCCCCGCTGCTGCCGCCGGAGAGGTTCACGGCATGCTCCCCCCGCGCGGAATCTCTGTACCGATTCGGATCCAGCCGTCAATTCAACGCGGGTAATGCCACAGGAATCGGGCCAGGATGCCTCGCTGATACCCGGATGGCATCGCGGGTTGTTCCCGTCGGACGATGGGGCTCGGTCGTGGTCGGCTGCGAAGGCATGAACCTGGTTCCGGCTGACGTGACGTTGAGCGAGCCGGTGCTGCATTTCTACAATCGCGGCCGCCTGGTTCGCACGGCTACGCTCGATCAGTTGTATCGGCGCACCATGGCGTGACCACGCCATCACCCGCATTCACTCCACAACAGCGAAAATGCACTATCGGGCGCGCCCCTACGCGCGCCGCTCACTGCCTGCAGGATCGCGAAGATGTCCAAGCCCCCCTTTGGTGAATCGTCATGTGCCGCCGCTGCCAGCGGTTGCGTCGAGGTGCGCGGCGCGCGCGAGCACAACCTCAGGAATGTCGACGTCTCCATCCCGCGCAACGCATTGGTGGTGTTTTCCGGTGTTTCGGGCTCCGGCAAGTCATCGCTGGCGTTCGGCACGATCTTCGCGGAGGCGCAGCGGCGCTACTTTGAGTCGGTTGCGCCGTATGCACGGCGCCTGATCGACCAGGCCGGCGTGCCCGATGTGGACGCCATCGACGGGTTGCCGCCGGCAGTGGCCCTGCAACAGCAGCGCGGCGCCAGCAACGCGCGCTCATCGGTGGGCAGCGTCACTACGCTGTCCAGCCTGGTGCGCATGATGTATTCGCGTGCAGGTGCGTACCCGGCCAACCAGCCGATGCTTTACGCCGAGGACTTTTCGCCCAATACCCCGCAGGGCGCCTGCAGCACCTGTCACGGGCTGGGGCACGTCTACGAGGTGACGGAAGCCTTGATGGTGCCGGATCCGTCGCTGAGCATCCGCGAGCGCGCCATCGCCTCCTGGCCGCCGGCCTGGCATGGCCAGAACCTGCGCGACATCCTGGTCACGCTCGGCTACGACATCGACGTACCGTGGAAGAAGCTGCCGAAGAAGGATCGGGAGTGGATCCTGTTCACGGAAGAAACGCCCACCGTGCCGGTCTATGCAGGCTTCACGCCTGCCGAGACCCGGGCTGCGCTCAAGCGAAAGCTCGAGCCGAGCTACATGGGTACATACACCGGCGCGCGTCGCTATGTGCTGCATACCTTCGCCAACACCCAGAGCGCGCTGATGCGCAAACGGGTTTCCCGCTACATGGAAGGCAAGCTGTGCCCGGCCTGCCACGGAAAGCGCCTGAAGCCGGAAGCGCTCTCGGTCACCTTCGCGGGCGTGGATATCGGTGAGTTCATGCGGTTGCCCCTGGATCAACTGGCGGATCTGCTGGAGCCCATCGCGGAAGGTGATTTCGGCGCACACAGCAAGGGTGCACCTATCAGCAGGCATGCGACACCCCGCGATCGTGCCCGGCGCGCCGCGAGTGGCCGCGCGACGCACGAGGGCGCCCCCGACGTGCGCCTGACCTCGGCCCTGTCCGAAGAGAAGCGGCTGGCCGCTCAGCGGCTGGTGGGCGGAGTCATGGGGCGGGTACGGCAACTGCGCGAGCTTGGCCTGGGCTATCTCTCGCTGGACCGCGCCACGCCCACGCTGTCCGCCGGCGAACTGCAGCGCCTGCGGCTGGCCACGCAGCTCAGCTCGTTGCTGTTTGGTGTGCTGTACGTGCTCGACGAGCCTTCGGCCGGACTGCATCCCGCCGACAGCCAGGCGCTGTACGACGCGCTGGACCGGCTGCGTGATGGTGGCAACTCGGTGTTCGTGGTCGAGCACGATCTGGAGCTGATGCGCCGCGCGCAGTGGCTGGTGGACGTGGGCCCGGAGGCCGGCGAGCGGGGAGGGCGCGTGCTCTACAGCGGTGAGCCGGGCGGCCTGCGCCAGGTGCAGGAGTCGCGCACGGCACTGTATCTGTTCGACCAGGTACCCGCGCCCACCCGTCGGCAGCGCACCGCCACCTACTGGCTGGAACTGCAGGGCATCCATCGCCACAACCTGCAGGGAGTGGACGCGCAGGTGCCGCTGGGTTTGCTGACGGCCGTGACCGGCATTTCGGGGTCGGGCAAGTCCAGCCTGATGGCACAGGCCTTGCCCGAGCTGATGCTGCTGCACCTGGGGCATGAACCCGCGGACGATGGAGCCGAGGCGTCGCCGAACGACGGGCCGACGGTGATGGAAACCACGCGAGGCCAGTTGGCCGGTGATGTGGACGCCATCCAGCGGGTCGTGCAGGTCGACCAGAAGCCGATCGGCCGCACGCCACGCTCCAACCTGGCCACCTATACCGGGCTGTTCGATCACGTGCGCAAACTGTTCGCGGCGACGCCCGCCGCACGTCGTCGTCGCTTCGATGCGGGTCGTTTCTCGTTCAACGTAGCCAAGGGCCGATGCGAAACCTGCGAAGGCGAGGGTTTCGTGAGTGTCGAACTGCTGTTCATGCCCAGCGTCTATGCCCCATGCCCCACCTGCCACGGCGCCCGCTACAACGAGGCCACGCTGAAGGTGCTGTGGAACGACCGCAACATCGCCGAGGTCCTGCAGATGACCGTGGACCAGGCGCATGCATTCTTCATGGCGGAAGAGGTCATTGCCCGGCCGTTGCAGCTGCTGCAGGACATCGGCCTGGGTTACCTGAGGCTGGGCCAGCCGGCCACGGAGCTTTCAGGCGGCGAGGCCCAGCGCATCAAGCTGGCCACTGAACTGCAGCGCAGCCAGCGCGGGCGCACGCTTTACGTGCTGGACGAACCCACCACCGGCCTGCACGCGTCGGATGCGGACAGGCTGCTGGTTCAGCTGCAGCGGCTGGTCGACGCAGGAAATACGGTGGTGATGATCGAGCATGACATGCGGGCGGTCGCCCAGGCGGACTGGGTGATTGACGTCGGGCCGGGCGCAGGCAGCGCGGGTGGCACCATCGTGGCGAAGGGAACGCCGCAACAGGTGGCCCGCGCACGGGGAAGCAGGACAGCGCCTTTCCTTGCGCGCGAGCTGGCTCCTCTGTAGGGCCGAGCCATGCCCGGCCATCACCCTCGGCCAGATCCGGGGGCGGCCTGTCCAGCAAACGATGCTCATGTCTCCCCGCGCCACTGGCTCATCAACATCTGCAGAAAGCGTTCCGCAGTAGGCGAGAGCAGGGCGCCCCGGCGACGGACGATCCCGATCGTGCGCGACACCACGGGGTTACCAATCGTGCGCGTCACCAGGGTCGGATGATCTCCGTCCGGCGTGGCCATCTTCGGCAGGACCGACACGCCGATGCCGGCCTCGACCATGCCCAGTGACGTCGACAGGTGGGTCACTTCGTAGTGCCAGCTCAACTTGAGGTTCTCGCGCGCCAGGGCACCATCCAGCAGCGTGCGGTTGCCGCTGGTGCGATGCACGGTGATCAGCTGGTGCTCGGCCAGATCGGCCCATTCAACCTTGCGCTTGCGGGCCAGCGGATGATCGCGTCGGCAGGCCAGCACGAAGGGATCTTCGGCCAGCACGTCGAAATCGAGATTCGGATCGTTGGCGCCCATGAAGTTGATGCCGAACTCGACTTCGCCACGCTCTACCGCCTGCAGGCCTTCGGTGGCCGGGATATCCAGGATCCGGAAGCGCACGTTGGGATGCGCTTCGTGGAAACGCGCCATCACGCTGGGCAGGAAGTAGAACGCCGCCGTGGGCAGGCAGGCGATGGTGACGGTAGCGCCCCGCGTATCGTCCCGGCCCCGCAGTGAGAACAGTGACCCATCGAATTCCTCCAGCATGCGACGCACCAGCGGCAGCAGGTTCTCGCCGACGGCGGTGGTGCTGACGCTGCGCGTGGTGCGCTCCAGCAGTGGCGAACCCACAGCCTGCTCCAGCTTCTGTATCCGTCGGCTGAGTGCCGGCTGGGAGACGTGCAGGATCTCCGCGGCGCGGTGGAAGCTGCGCGTCTCCGACACCAGCAGGAATGCGCGTAGATCCAGGATTTCGCAATTGATGCTCATTGGGTATCAATCATCCAAAAATCAGCAATTCACAGATCAATTGGGGTCATGCCAGTATCGAATCACAGAGGGGTCATTCATCCCCTATACGCATCAATCTAGCACACGTATGTCCAACGATCTGCTCAGCATTCCCTGCGTACTCATGCGCGGTGGTACATCCAAGGGCCCGTTCTTCCTGGCCAGCGATCTTCCGGCGGACATTGCTGAACGCGATCGCCTGCTGGTGGAAGTAATGGGGTCGGGCCATCCGCTGCAGATCGATGGCATCGGTGGCGGCAACGCGCTGACCAGCAAGGTGGCCATCATCGACCGATCCAGCCGGGCAGACGCCGACGTGGACTATCTGTTCGCCCAGGTACGGGTGGAGCAGCAGGTGGTGGACACATCCCCCAACTGCGGCAACATGCTGGCGGCGGTGGGCCCGTATGCCATCGAGCGGGGGCTGGTGCAGGCTCAGGATCCGCAGACCGAGGTGCGCATCCACAACGTCAACACCGGCAAGCTGATCATCGCCACGGTGGAAACGCCGGGCGGCCATGTGGTCTACCGCGGTGATACGCGCATTGCCGGCGCACCGGGCTCGGCCGCGCCGGTCAGGCTTTCCTTCCTCGATGCCGCAGGCGCCCGCACCGGCAAGCTGCTGCCCAGCGGCCACGCGCAGGAAAGCATCAACGGCATGCCCGTCAGCCTGGTGGACTGCGCCATGCCGATGATGCTGGTGCGTGCCGAAGACCTGGGCGTGCGTGGTGATGCTTCGCCCGCCGAACTGAACGCGGACGCGGCGTTCATGCGCCGGCTGGAAGCGCTGCGCATCGAGGCAGGTGCCCGCATGGGCATCGCCGACGCCGGCAACAAGGTCATTCCCAAGCCGGTGCTGCTGTCGGCGCCGCAACACGGCGGCGATCTGCAGGTGCGTTACTTCATGCCGCACCAATGCCACACCGCACTGGCGATCACCGGTGCGGTCGGCCTGGCTACCGCCGCCGTCACACCGGGCACGCTGGCCCACACTTTGGTCGGATGCCTGTCCGTTCCCGGCAGCATTACCCTCGAACATCCGAGCGGGGACCTGCAGGTGGGCCTCAGTCGCAGCTCGGATGACGCACCGGTGATTGCCAGCGTGGTCCGCACCGCACGCCGACTGTTCGAAGGTCGCGTGTTTGCGACAACGCCAGTGCCTGCCATGGCCAGTTCCACCCAAGCCCGCCAATGGACGTCAGCGGCATGATCTGAACCCGGCAGGGCCGGCGCAGACGCGCATGCCAGCCATTACAACGTAGATGCTTCACTCCTGGGAGGGATGATGTACAAGCAGTTCTTCATGGCCGCGCTGTGCGCGGCCGGTCTGGCCGCGGCCGGTTGCAGCAACAGCGGGCGCCCCGATGGCGCATCCACCGGCACCGGTGACGATGCACCCGTGCGCATCAGCGTCGGCTCCTACAACCTCAACAACCTTCCGTTCTTCATTGCCGATGCCAAGGGCTACTTCAAGGACGTCGGCCTGGACGTAAAAACCGAGAACTTCGCCCAGGGTGGCTCGAAGGTGCTGCAGGCCCTGGTGGCGAATTCCACCGACGTGGCGGTCGGTTTCTACGACCACACCATCCAGATGCAGGCCAAGGGCAAGGACGTGGTGGCCTTCGTGCTGCTCTCGCGCAATTCCGGCCTGGTGATGGCGGGGCGCGAAGATGCCACGTTTGATCCTGCGCGACCGGAGTCCATCAAGGGCCAGAAGGTCGGCATCACGGCCCCGGGCTCCTCGTCCGACTTCTTCGTCCGCCACTTCCTGGCGCAGCACGATATTCCGGCCGACAGCATTTCGCTGATCGGCGTCGGCTCCGGCGCTGCTGCAGTCGCCGCGCTCGAGCAGGGCAAGATCGACCTGCTGGTCAACTACGATCCGGCTGCAACCCTGATCACCGAGCGCAAGGTCGGGAAGATCATCCTCGACGCGCGCAGCGACGAAGGCGCCCGCCAGGTCTATGGCGGGCTGTACCCGACCTCGGTGATGTATGCCAACCAGAGCTTCCTGGACAAGCGCCCCGAAGCGGCCGAGAAGATCGCCCGTGCCGAGCAGATGGCGTTGAAGTTCATCGCCGACAACAGTGCCGAGGAGATCGTTGCCGCGCTGCCGGACAGCTATGTCTCCGGCGACCGCGCCACCTATGCCCGCGCGGTGGAGAACGCCCGCGCGATATTCACCCGCGATGGACGCTTCACCCCGGCCGACCTGGAGACGCCGTTGAAGGTGCTGCGTGAGTTCAATACGGATGTGGCCAAGGCCAACATCGATCTGTCCAGGACCTACACCAATGCCTTCGTCGAGCGTGCCAACGCTGCGGCGCCGGCTGCCCAACCGTAAGCGGAGGTAACCCCATGGCCCTCAATGCCACCGTGCGCCAACTCAACGGCGCACCGCAGCTGGAGCCTGCACAGACCATGGTCGCCATCAACAAGGTGACCATGTCCTTCGGCGAGTTCACCGCCGTTCGCGATGTCGACATCCAGGTAGGTGACGGCGAGTTCCTCGCCATCGTTGGGCCCACCGGGTGCGGCAAGAGCACCATCCTCAATTCCGTGGCGGGCCTGCTGAAGCCATCCTCGGGCGACGTGGCCATCGATGGCCGCACGGTCAGCGGCGTGCAGGAGTCGGTCGGCTACCTGTTCCAGCAGGACGCCCTGCTGCCGTGGAAGACAGCTTTCCAGAACGTCGAGCTGGGCCTGCGCTTCCGCGGCGTGCCCGAAGCCGAACGCAAGGCCAAAGCCAACGCGTGGCTGGCCAAGGTCGGCCTGGCCGGTTTCGAGCATCGCTATCCGCACCAATTGTCCGGTGGCCAGCGCAAGCGTGTGCAGATGGCGCAGGCGCTGATCGTCGAGCCGAAGGTGATCCTGATGGACGAGCCGTTCTCGGCGCTGGACATCCACACCCGCCACCTGATGCAGAACGAGCTGCTGCGCCTGTGGCAGGAGGATCGCCGCTCGGTGATCCTGATTACCCATGACCTGGAAGAAGCAATCGCGCTGGGTGACCGCGTGGTGGTGCTGTCCTCCGGCCCGGCGAGCCGCGTGGTGCGCAGTTTCGACGTGGATCTGGAACGGCCGCGCAATGTGGCCGAGATCAAGCTGGATGACCGTTTCACCGACCTGTACCGCGACATCTGGGCCTGCCTGCGCGGCGAAGTGGAGAAGAGCTATGCACGCCAAGACTGACAAATTCATCCAGCTCGCGCTGGTGGTCGCCGTGTTCGGCGGCTGGGAAGGCGGTATCGCGCTGGGCGTGATCGATCCGTTCTTCTTCCCTTCGCCGACGGCCATCGTGCAGCAGGCCTGGACCTGGTTGTCCGATACCTCGTTCTACCAGCATGTCTACATCACCCTTACTGAAACCGCGCTGGGCTACATCATCGGCACCGGCCTGGGCGTGGCTGGCGGTGTCTGGCTGGGCCTGAGCCGCCGTTCGGCGCGCATCCTCGATCCCTTCATCAAAGGCTTCAACGCGATTCCGCGCGTAGTGCTGGCGCCGATTTTCGTGTTGTGGCTGGGGCTGGGCCTGTGGTCGAAGGTGGCGCTGGCGGTCACGCTGGTGTTCTTCACCACGTTCTTCAACGCCATGCAGGGCGTGCGCGAGGTGAATCCGGTGGTGCTGGCCAATGCCCGCATCCTGGGCGCAAGCCGCAGCGATCTGCTGCGCCATGTCTACTTCCCGGCAGCGGCGAGCTGGATCCTGTCCTCGCTGCGCACCTCGGTCGGCTTTGCCGTGGTCGGCGCGATCATCGGCGAGTACCTCGGCGCTTCGGCGGGCCTGGGTTACCTGATCGCGCAGGCCGAGGGCAACTTCAATGCCGTGGGTGTGTTCGCCGGCATCATCATCCTGGCCGCCTTCGTGCTGGTCATCGACGCCCTGCTGGACGTGGTCGAGAACAAGCTGATCACCTGGCGTCCCAACGCCCAGGCACAGGCCACCAGCTGACCGGGCCGGGCTGAGCCCGCCTGCCGCGCCGCCGGTCCGATCCGGCGGCGCGAGCTTCCTCCCCCGATCTTCCCCCGCACCACCGCAACAGGCCAGCGCCGGGCCAGGGGGCCGGCTGGCCGGAGAGAGAGTCCATGAACCCTTCCACCGTGCTGCCGCTGGCAGCGCTGCCGGTCGCGCTCGGCCTGCTGTTGGCCAGTGGCCACGCCGACGCCCAGTCTGTTTCATCCCCGCCCACGCCACTGAGCCAGGCCGAGCTGTCACGCCTGGTGCAGCAGCAGGCACTGCAGATCCAGCAATTGGAAGCGCGCCTCCGCGCCGTCGAGGGCGGGCAGGGCACCGCGGCCGCACTATCCGCGCCGCCCGCGCCCGCACCCGCGCTGGAAACGCGGGTGGCCGCACTGGAATCCGGCCAGTCCAGGCAGCCCAAGGTCTCCTGGGCCAAGGGCGCACCCGAGTTCAGCAGCGCCGACGGCACGACGGTGTTCCGTCCCCGCGGCCGCCTGTTCGTCGATGCCTCCAGTACGGACGGTTCGGCGGTCGGTGATCGCAACGTTTCGGGCACCGAGGTCCGTTCGGTGCGCCTGGGGGCCGAGGGACGCTACGGCACACTGGGCTGGGTGGTGGAGGGTGACTTCGCCGACAACGCGGTGGCCTGGAAGTCGGTCTACGCCACGCTGGACCACACCCTGTTCGGCCTGCCCGCCGATCTCACGATCGGCAACCGCTTGAACGATCGCGGTATCGATGGCTCCAGCAGCACCTCCAACACGCCGTTCCAGGAACGCAACGTGGTCGGCACGTTGATGCTGCCGCAGCGCGGCCTGTTCGGTGTCGGGCTGACCGAGCGGGTGTACGGAAAGGGCTGGCACGCCAGCCTGTCTGTGGCCGGCAACGATCTCAACAACGCCGGCACCGACAACGACAGCCAGACCTGGGCCACGCGCGTGCACTGGAATCCACTGGACACCGCTGGTGCCACGTTGCATCTGGGCGCATGGGCGTTCCACGAGAAGATTCCCGCCGGGGCCAGCGGCGTGGTGCGCAGTTCGGCCATCGCGGGGCATTTCAACGATCTGGTCAGGATCACGCCGGGCACGCTGCTGGGCGCCGAGCGCAGCACCGCCTACGGTGCCGAACTGGCCGGCTTCTTCGGCCCGGCGTGGGCAACGGGCGAGTGGGGTACGCGAAGCCTGCGCGGGGCCGATGCCGGCGGTCGCTACGATCGCGACCACGCGGCGTGGGCGATTTCTGCCGGCTGGTTCCTGGCGGGGGCGCTGCCGTCGTACTCGGGCAAGGCCGGTACCTGGGGGAAGGTGAAGGTCGCCGATCCGGTGACGCGCGGCGGCGGCGGTGCCTGGGAGCTGAAGGGCCGCTATGAAGACGTGGACTATGCCGAGCTGCCCAGTGGCGGTACCGGTAACGCGTGGACCCTGGGCGCGAACTGGTACCTCAACGATTTCAGTCGCGTGATGTTCGAAGCCGTGCGCTGGAAGACCCGTCACCGCAGCGGCAGTGCAATGGGCAGGGATGAAGGCACCACCTTCAATACCCGCCTGCAGCTGGTCTTCTAGGGCAGGGGCGCCGCCTGCACTCTGGTCACAGCAGCAACAACGCTGCGATGAGTGCAGGTGGCATCACCAGCGCGCCGACGCGCAGGAAGTCGAGCGCGCTGACATGCTCGCCTTCGCGACGCAACGCCATCAGCCACAGCATCGTGGCCAACGAGCCGGTCACCGACAGGTTCGGGCCCAGATCCACGCCGACCAGCAATGCGGCACGGGTCTGCGCCGGCAGGTCGGCCATCTGCCCCAACGAACCAGCCGCCAGGCCGACCGGCAGATTGTTGGCCACATTGCTCAGCAGTGCAGCGGCGCCGCCGGCCAGCCAGCTGGCGTGGTGCGGCGACGTTTTCGCCAGCGCCTGCAGCGCGCTGGCCGCAGTCTGGATGACACCGGTCTGCGCCACCGCTTCCACCAGCACGAACAGCCCCGCCACCAGCGGCAGCACCCCCCAGGATACGTGGCGTAGCAGCGGCAGCGGGCTGCGTCGCTGGCGGATCGCCAGCGCCACCACGCTCAGCGTGCCCGCGCAGAAGGTGGTCAGGCCCAGCGGCCCGTTCAAGGCGGACGTAACCAGCAGCACCGTGCCGGTGAACAGCACGCCCAGTGCGCTCAGTCGGCCGCCGTCGGTCAACGGGCGATGCGCCGGCGCGGCCACCAGCGGCTGTGCGATTTCGCGACGGTGCACCCAGCGCAGCACAAGATAGGTCGCACCGATCGCCGCCAGCGAGGGCAGCGCGAACTGCGCCAGCCACTGCAGCAGCGGCGGCATGTGCTGGCCGTACACCACGAGATTGGCCGGGTTGGAGATGGGCAACACGAAGCTGGCCGCGTTGGCGATGAAGGCACAGACGAACAGGTACGGCAGGGGATTGGCCCGGGCCGCCTTGCAGGCCGCGTAGACCGCCGGCGTCAGCACCACGGCTGTCGCATCATTGGAAAGAAACACCGTTACCAGCGTGCCGACCAGGAACACCAGGTCGAACAGGCGTCGCCCGGATCCGCCCGCGTGCCGCACCGCGTACAACGCCAGCCAGTCGAACAGCCCTTCGCGGCGTGCGAGCTCGGCCAGCACCATCATGCCGACCAGGAACAGGTAGACATCGCGGCCCTCGGCGACTGCGTGCCAGGTAGTGCCGAACGTCACAGTGCCGCTGAGCGGAAGCAGCGCGGCCGCACCGAGCGCCCACACATACTCCGGAATGCGGAACGGACGGAACAGCAGGCCGACAGTGGCAACGGCCACCGCCATCCAGATGATGAGGGAAGAATGGGAAGCGAGCATGGGGTAGGGGGCGTGCGCGGTGCCGTCCATCGACCGCGTCGCCGGTTCTCCGGCGCATGTGATCGGCGTGCAGGCGCCCGCTGCGATCAGTGCAAGTGCCGGGGTTGCGGCATCATACCGTGCCGGCTGCCCAGCAAAGGCCCTGGCGCGGCACGTTACGTGACGGCCGCACCAGGGCATTCAACACCGCGCCTACTGCGACGCACACTCCACCTTGCGATCGAACTCGGTGCCCAGTTCGACCGAGGTGATCGCAAGCGTTGTGCCCTTTCCGGCGCGCAGCGCAAACGGCACGTTCAAGCGGCTCATGTCCGCACCGGCGTTGGCCAGGCACTTGAGGGGAACGCCCAGCCTGACCCACTCATTGCGCGGCGCCGCCGACAGCGCGGGGCCCAGCGCAACCTCGGCAGCACATGCCGCCCCGCAGGCGGTACCGAGTGTCACTGCGGATTCCGCCGGGAGCTGCTCGACACGCATGGTCGCTACCAAGGACAGCTCGCCGTTGGTCTCGCGCGACCAGTCCAGCGGAGTATTGGCCTGCAACGCCACCGTGGCCGGCGCCCGGAAACTGAACCGGCGTGCGCCCTCCTGCACATCGGTGTTGATTGCGACCATCGCCAGTGACTGGTCGGCAGTCGTTGCATTGGGGTGCACGACATCGGTCGATTCGCCATTGGCGGCAGTCAGGCGAAGCATCAGCCCAGTGCCGGCCACACCACGATCGAACAGGGTACCGCTACCGGCGGCGTCCGGATCAATGCCCGGGTCCTCGGAAAGCGCAGGCAGATTTCCCTTGTCGGCATAGGTCAGGCCGTATCCGAAGGCGAACTGCGGGTCGTAGTCCTTCTGCCCCACGTTGTTCTGGTACTGGTTGGCGCGGCGTGGCCAGGAGTAGCTCAGCTTTCCGCGGAAGTCGTGTTGCACGCGCCCATCGGCCCCACGCAGCAGCACATCGGCCACGCCCCCACCTTCCGATCCCGGCAGCCATGCGGCCACGAAGGCATCGGCGGCGTTGATTTCGCGGTTCAGCCACAACGGGCGCCCGCTCAGGAACACCCCCACGACCGGAATGCCGTCTGCCTTCAGGCGTCGCATCAGCTCCAGGTCTCCGGACTTGCCGTTCTTGAACATCAGGTTGGGCAAGTCGCCCTGGAATTCGGCATACGGATCTTCGCCGAACACCACGATGGCCACATCGGGCCGGTTGCGATAACGGCCATCGACCGCCAGTTCGGCTTGGCCGCCGCCGGACCTGACCTGTGCCCCCAGGCCTTCCCAGATCGTCTCAGCATTCGGGAAGTCCTCCCGACGCGTGCCATCGCCCTGCCAGCTGAGCGTCCAGCCGCCCGCCTGACGGCTCATGTCGTTCGCGGCATCGCCCGCAACCAGCACCCGTTGTTTCGGCCGGAGCGGCAGCAGCTGGTTCTGGTTCTTGAGCAGCACCAGCGATTCACGCACGGCCTGCCGCGCCACCTGGCGATGCGCCGGCGCCCCGAGCAGCTCGAATCTGCCGCCCAATGCGCGCTCGGACGGCTTGGGTTTGTCGAACAGGCCCATGCGCATCTTCGCCCGCAGAATGCGGCGAACGGCATCGTCCAGCCGCGCCTCCGGCAGGCTGCCGTCCTTCACGTGGGCCAGCGTGCTTTCGTACATGCCTTTCCAGCTGTCCGGCGCCATCGCCATGTCCAGGCCGGCAACATAGGTCTTCGCGCAATCGGTGTTGCTGCAGCCCTTGATCTGGCCATGGCCGTTCCAGTCACCGACCACGAAGCCGCCGAAGCCCATCCGACCCTTCAGCACATCGGTCAACAACGGCTTGTGCCCATGCATCTTCTCGCCATGGAAGCTGTTGAAGGACGCCATCACCGACTGCGCGCCCGCATTGATCGCAGGCAGGTATCCGGCGGCATGGATGTCGCGCAGTTCTGCCTCGCTGACCGTGGTGTTGCCCTGGTCCTTGCCGTTGCCCGTGCCGCCATCGCCGAGAAAATGCTTGACCGTGGTCATCACGTGGTGGTCGTCGAGGAAGTCGGCCGCGCCGGCCTTGCCCTGCAGGCCTTCGACGAATGCCCCTGCATAGCTGGCCACCAATGCCGGATCTTCCGAGTAGCCTTCGTACGTGCGCCCCCAGCGGTCGTCCTGCGGAACGGCCACGGTCGGCGCGAAGGTCCATTCCATGCCGGTCACACGGGTTTCGGCAGCGGTGATCCTTGCGATCTCGCGCAGCAGTTCCGGGTTGCGCGCTGCGCCCAGGCCGATGTTGTGCGGGAACAGAGTGGCACCCACCACATTGCTCTGGCCATGCATCGCATCAATGCCCCAGACGATGGGAATGGCCTTGCCACCGTTGCGCGTGTCCATCGAGGCTTCCCAGAACGCGTCGGCCAGCGCAAGCCATTCGGCGGGTTTTGCGTTGTAGCGGCCACCTGGGTCGGATGCGCCGCCCGCCAGTATTGAACCCAATCGATATCTGCGCACGTCGTCGGGCGTGATGCTGGCGATATCGCCCTGCACGATCTGGCCGACCTTTTCTTCCAGCGTCATTGATGCGATCAGCGCGTCGATGCGTCGTTCCATGGCCGGATCGTTGGCCAGCGGCCAGGTTGCCTTGGGCCAGTGCGCGGGAGTGATGGTACCTGCGTCGTTCACCGGGGCAGGGGCCGCACCGGTCGCAGGCACCAGCGCCATGGCAAGCGATGCAGCCAGCAGCAGGCGGTGTGGACGTAGAACGGGGTTGCGCTTCGCACGATCGGAATGACGGACGTTCATCGGAACAATCATCTCGGAAGGGTGGCTTGGATGGGCTCGGCGACCAGAAAGCAACCTGACAGCGTTGTCAGTCGGAACCGAGCATACCCAGCCGGCGGAACGAATGCTTGCTGCACAGCGGCATGGGTTTTGAGGATAAAGTTGCATCTGCATCCACATCCCGTGGTGCAGGATTTCGGTAGAGATGGTGAGGCTATGACGGGCAGAGGGCGGGGGATGCCGGGACCTGAGCAGGTGCTCGCAGGCAGGCCGGGACGCGTGCGGATCGAGGATGTCGCGGCAACGGCCGGGGTCTCGATGAAGACCGTCTCGCGGGTGCTCAACAACGAGCCGAACGTCTCCAAGAGCACCCGGGCCCGGGTGGACGCGGCAGTGGAAAAGCTGCGTTACCGTCCCTTGCCCTCTGCACGGGTCCTCGCCGGCCGGCGTTCCTACCTGATCGCGATGCTCTTCGATAATCCGTCCTCGAACTATCTGATGGAGATCGAGATGGGGGTGCTGGATGCCTGCATGGAACAGCACTACAACCTGATGCTCGCTCCGCTGATCTACGACGCGGCCGATATCGTGGAAAAGGTCGAGTCATTGATCATGCAGTCGCAGCTCGACGGCGTGGTGCTGACGCCGCCCCTGACCGACGACACGGCCCTGCTGGAACGCCTGGTCGACCTGGGCATTCCGTACTCCAGCATTTCGGCGAAGGAACAGAACCGGAACGTGGGCGTCGTCGTGGATGAAATCGGCGCGGTGGTGGCGCTGATCGCACACCTGGCCTCGCTGGGCCATACCCGCATCGCCCATATCAAGGGACACGCCGCGCATGGCGCAAGCATGTGGCGCCTGGCAGGCTATCGCGAAGGCCTGCGCAGGGCAGGCCTGCGCTACGACCCCAGCCTGGTGCTGGAAGGTGAGTTCTCATACGAATCCGGCTACATCGGCGCCAACGCACTGCTTGATCGGCCTGATCGGCCGACTGCCATCTTCGCTGCCAACGACGATATGGCGGCCGGGGTCATCTGCGCGGTGTTCGAGCACGGCCTTTCGGTGCCGGGCGACATCTCGGTCTGTGGTTTCGATGACACGCCGATCGCCCGCCAGATCTATCCGGCGTTGACCACGGTCTGCCAGCCCACCCGAGAGATGGGCCGGCGGGCGGCCATGGAGCTTATCAAGGAAGTGCGCGAGCTCGGCAGCGGTGGCGTGGTCGATATTGACTACGCCCTGCAGGTCCGGCGATCCACGGGGCCGGTCCGTCACGATTGAACGCGGTCCAACGGCCTGCCGGCGCGATCGGGACGCCGCGCTGGCAGGGCAGGGGCGCGGTTCAGCTCAGTGGCCCGCTTCGGTTGCCAATCGCTCCAGATCAACACCCTGGCGACGAAGTGTACGGCCGGCCGCCCAGGCGTAGAACGCCAGATAACAGAAACACAGCACGCCAATGATGAAGCTGTAGTGCACGCCGACCTTGTCGGCAAGCGCACCCTGCGCCCAACTGACGATGCCGCCGCCCATGATCATCATGATCAGCAGGCTGCTTGCCTGGTTGGTATGGCGGCCCAGGCCGCTGATGGCCAGGGTAAAGATGCAGGGCCACATCGTGCTGCAGAACAGCCCGACACTGATGAAGGCGATCACACTGGTCATGCCGGTGGTGAACATGCCGACCAGCTGCGCCGCAATGCCACACACGGCAAAGTACAGCAGCATGCGCGACGGATTGCCCCTGCTGGCCAGGGTGGCAATGATCATCAGGACGATCACCGGCGCGTAGTGCAGGAACTGTGCGGAGTTGTGGCCAGAGATCGCGTTGACGGCAAGGTAGATGGCGAACGCGACGAACGGCAACACCAGCATCAACAGCTTCCGGGTGCCTGCGCGCACATCGAACGCGCCTGCGGCACCACCCCAGCGGCCGATCATCAGGCTGGCCCAGTACAACGACACGAACGGGGCGATCACCGAGGTTTCCAGCCCCAGTCCACCCTTGCTCAAGGGCTGCTCAAGGTAGGCTGGAAGATTGTCGATGGTCGATACCTCCACGCCGACGTAAAGGAAGATCGCGATCATGCCCATGACCAGCTGCGGGTAAGCGAGCGCAGATCTGCGATCTGTCTGGTGATCTGCCCCGGTTGCACCTGCGGGGACCGTCGCGGACAGCTCGACATGATTGGGCACGCTCGAGAGCCGCAGCAGCACGGCTACCAGTACGAAGGCGGCGCCCAGCACCAGGTATGGGATCTTTACGCTCTCGATGCTCGCCTCTGTGTTGCCCGCTGACACGCTGCCAAAGATGGCAATGCTCACCAGCAGTGGGCCTACCGTCGCGCCCAGGTTGTTGACACCGCCGGCCATGGTCAGGCGCTGCGATCCGGTGGCCGGATCACCCATGATCACCGCCAGCGTATTGGCTGCGATCTGCTGGAGCGAGAAGCCCAGGCCAACGATGAACAGGCCGGACAGCATCAGTGCAAACGAGCCGGTGTTGGCCGCGGGATAGAAGAGCAGGGCACCCAGTGCCGAGACCAGCAGGCCAAGGCAGATGCCGTTGCGGTAGCCCACCCTGTGCAGCAGGTCGCTGCCGATGGCGCGGGAGACGGCGATGTAGATCAGCGAACCGGCGGTGTAGGCAACGTAGAAAGCCATCGCCACGTACATGCTCTGCGCCTGGCTGAGATGGAACGCCTTCTTGAACACCGGAATGAGGATGCCGTTGCTTGCGGCAACGAAGCCCCAGAAGAAGAAGACGGTGATGAGTACACCGAACTGCGACCAGCGGGTTGTGTGTTTCATGATTCTCGTGTCATCGCGGGCAGGGCGACGCCCCGTGCGTTGTCGCACAGGGCGGGACGTGGTGATTGCGCACGGAGGGCCGGCGAAACCGGCCCTCCTTCAAGGCTGCGTTGCTCAGAACTGGTAACGCAGGCGCAGGCCGTAGCTGCGCGGATCGTTCAGGAAGCGGACGTTGATGCCGGAACCCACCAGGGCCTTCTGCGAGACGTCGTTGCCCAGCAGATTGTTGCCCCAGGCTTCCACCCGCCAGTTGCCGCTCAGTGAGGTGAAGCCAATGCCCGCGTTCAAGGTGGTCTCGCCCTTCTGGCGGTCAGGGAAGCCGGCCGCAGCGGCACTTTCGGTACGGTCATGGACCAGCTCACCAGTGGCCGGATCCTGTCGGATGAACTCTACGTCCCGGTTGTTGTACTGGGTGAGATAGAAGGCCGAGCGGTACGAGGCCAGCAACTGCCAGTCGAAGGTGCCAAAGCGCAGCTCGGTCGTATGCTGCAGGCGCACGTTGAAGGTGAGCTTCGAGGCCAGCGGCAGTTCATTGCCGGACAGGTCGATCAACGAAGTGGCGCCACCGGCGTCGTAGTTCTGGCTGCGGACATCGGCGACGGTGCCGCGCTTGATCTCACTGTCCATCCAGAGTGCATTGATGTTGACCATGAAGTTGTGCGGGAGTCGCAAGGTGCTTTCCGCCTCCAGGCCGTACACAGCGGACTTGCCGACGTTGCGGTTGACCAGCGCATAGCCGGTGGCTTCACCGGTGGTCGGGTTGGTGGCGATCACCGCCAGGTCCTGGAACACCTGGTCGCTGTAGTCGTAATAGAACCCGCTGACGTTGAAGGTCGAGGTGCGACCCAGCATCTGGAAGGAGTTCTTGCTGCCGATTTCGTAGGCAATGATCGATTCGGGCTTGAAGGTCTCGGGAATCTCCTTCGGATCAAACGTGTCGTTGAAGCCGCCCGCCTTGTGGCCGGTCGACACCAGGCCGTACAGCAGGCTGTCGTCGCTCACGTCGTACTCGAAACCCGCGCGCCAGTCGGTAAAGCTGAACTTGCTCTTGCCGAACTGCTGGGCCGGAATCGCGCTGACCTGGGCCCAGCTCTGGTACGGGCAATCGACGGTATCGCCACCGATGTCGGGACGGTCCACGCAGCCGAATGGGCCGCCATCGGGCACCGCGCCGATCTGCTGCAGCAAGGTGTCGTTGCGACCGTGTCGCAGCACGCCCTGCAGCAGGAAGCGGGCCATCTCCGCCTGCGAGGTGATGTTGCTGACATCAAAGTTCGGACGGCTCATGAACGCGGGCTCGAAGCCGGGCGTGCCGAGGCGCGTGGCAAAGTCCCCGCCCTGGCCAGGCAGGCCCAGCGACCAGTTGCCGCCGATGCCGTAACGCGACTTCTTCTCCTCGGAGTAGCGCAGGCCGCCCTTCAGGCGCAGGCGATCGTTGACGTCGAACGTGCCATCGGCGAACACGGCGGAAGACTTGCCATTGACCTTGGGCATGGTGAATTCAGTGCCCGAGTACCAGCGCCCTTTGTCCACCAGCGAAAGGTAGCCCACCCGCTGGTCCTCGTTGAAGTGGAACAGGCCGGTGGTCCAGCGCAGCCGCTCGTCCTGGTCGGACGTGAACCGCAGCTCATGTACCTGCGACTCCGACTCGGTCAGCCAGTACTGGGTGGAGTAGTTGTCGTAGTCGATGCCACCCGGGTTGCTGGGCGATACCGGATCGATGTTGCGGTTCGGCCAGAGGATGCCCTCACTCTGCGCGTTGGTCTGGCGGTAGTCCACGTTGCGGTAGCTGCCGTTGTATTCCACCGCTACCTTGCCGAAGTCGTAGGAGATGCTGGTCTGCGCCCCCCAGTTGGTGCTGTCCAGCTTGCCCTGCGCGCCGCGGTAGATGATCTTGCGCAGATCGACATCGTCCGGCAGATAACCGGCCTTCGCGGCAGTGTAGACATTGGCACCGGGATAGCCGGTGCCGCCTTCCTTGCCGATGTCGGCCATGGCGAAGATCGACAACTTGTCATCCGGCTGGTAGAGGAACGACAGGCGTGCCCCCCGGTCGTCCTGCACACCAGCCGGTTCCAGGTCCTGCGCGCGCCCCGCATTCTTGAACGGAGAGTCCTTCTCCACCTTGTAGCCAGCCACGCGGAAGGCCGCGCCACCACCGATCGGGAGATTCAGGGCGAACTCGCCACCGCGATGGTCACGATTGCCGGCCTCGGCCTGAACATACCCACCGAACGCTTCCAGGTCGGGGCGCTTGGTGATGATGTTCAGCGTGCCGGCCAGCGCATTGCGGCCGCGCAGCGTGCCCTGCGGGCCCTTGTTGATTTCCACCCGCTCGACATCGTAGAACATGCCGCCCAGACCGCGCGGTCGTGCAATGTAGGCCCCGTTGATGTGAGGCGCGGCGCCCGGATCACCCAGTTCGGTGTTGTTCGAAGAGCCCACGCCGCGGATGAAGATCTCCAGGTTGCCTTCCTGGTTGGCCATGCTCATACCCGGCACCAGGGCCTGGATGTTGCGCAGCTCATTGTTGATGCCCAGCGCACGCGTATCGTCCGCGGAGATTGCCTGGGCGGTACCTGCATATTTCTGCAGGTCCTGTTCCCGGCGTTCGACAGTGACGATGACGGCGTCCAGCGTTGAGGCCTCCCGTGCCTCGCTGGTGGCGGTCGAGCTGCTTTCCTTGACTGATTGCGCTGCGACCGGCAGCGCTGCAGTGGCGGTGACGATGGTGGCAAGTACTGCCTGTGCGAGTGTGCTCTTCCTGAAATGGCCGGTCATAGGGTCCCTCTCTCCCCATAAGTGATGTCTGGACGTTCCCGCGCCACGCGCCGGACGTGGGCTCTTGTAAGCGCGGCCTGACAACGCTGTCAATCAGAATGAACGATGGATGACCAGAAGCTCGGGAAATCAGACAGTTGAGCGATCAGCAGTGCTGCCTGGCACGCCGCATTTGCTGCAATGCGAAACGAAATCGAGCGGCGTTGCGCCCTGCCTGCGACTGCAACGGCTGGATTGGAACCATCAGAAAGCGGGGCGCCAGCAAGGGCCATCGGCTTCGCGTATCCGCTGGCGGACTACGGGGCCATGCAGGGGGCGTGGTGCTGATGCTGTCATGTGGCCGGGCATGACTTCAGGCACTCGGTCGTGACTACAGCTGTAGGCAATGTGGACAGGCATTCACCGGAAGAGATGCCCATGAAAACTGCACGATGGTTGTCCAGCTTCGCGGCCTTGATGCTGGCCCTCCCTGCACTGGCCAGCACGACCACCACGGCCGACGCCGTCGCGACGATCGAACGCAACGCCCGTGCCGCGCATTCCGACGCGGTGCTTGTCTGGAAGGATGGAAAAACACTGCTGGAGCCACAGCCAGAGACCGGCGAGGAGCCGGTTCACCTCATGTCGGCCACCAAGTCGGTGGTGTCGCTGGCCATCATGCTACTGCTGGACGACGGAAAACTGGCCTCGGTCGACGAGCCGGTAAGCAACATCTTCGCGGAGTGGAAGCAGGGGCGGAAAAGGGACATCACGGTACGCATGCTGCTGGACCATACCTCTGGCCTGCAGAACGTGGCCAACGCGGGGGAAGAGCTGGAAGCTGCGCCGGACCTGGTCAAGCTCGCACTGGCGGCAGAGCTGAGCAGCGATCCAGGTACCACGTTCTCGTACAACAACAAGGCTACCAATCTGCTGCCCGGCATTGTCGAGCGTCTGGCAGGGGAACCGATGGATGCCTACGTTGAGAAGCGCCTGTTCAAACCGCTGGGCATTGCCCGATATACCTGGTTGAAGGACGGTGCGGGCACCCCCTTGGGCATGGCCGGATTGTCGCTGACTGCCCGCGATCTGGCGAAGATCGGGCAGCTGCTGCTTGATGGCGGCGTGACTCCGGCGGGTACGCGCGTGCTGAGCGAGCGGTCGGTGGCGCTGCTGACTGGAGCAAGTGCCCGCTCCCAGGATGTTGGTCTTCTTTGGTGGCGCATTCCAGCATGGGAGCGTTATGAGCTGAAAGGCCAGATGGCCGACTTCCTGGCGCGGCATGGGGTCAGCGCTCCGGTCCAGCAGGCATTGCTGGCCACCGGGGGCAGGGTATTCGACAGCAAGAGCGCATTGATTGCGTACGTGGCCGAGCGACTTGGGGCGGACTGGCCGCAGCACTATGGCAGCGAGATCACCGGTCGTGGACTCAAGCTGTCCGACATGTTCGACATCCAACGCGGCCCCACCGTTGCCTACGCCGCCAACGGTTACCTGGGCCAGCACCTGGTCATCGTTCCGCAACAGCGCGTGGTTGCCGTGCGCCTCATCCACCGACGCGACAGCCATCGCGCGCCACTGGATGACTACGCGACATTCCCGGCGGATGTACTCACGCTGGCCCAGGCGCTTCAGTGAACGGAGGAGCCGGGCCTGCGCCCGGATCCTCGTCCACTGCTTCATGCTGCTGGCCGGAGTGGCAGGGTCTGGCAGGGCGCGCCACTACTTCGGCATCAGCACGGTATCGACAACGTGGATGACGCCGTTGGATTGGTTGACGTCGGCGATGCTGATGCCTGCTTTGCCACCCTTGGCGTCGATCACCCACAGCTTGCCGTCGTGGAGCGCCACGGTAAGCGGCTCGCCTTGCACTGTCTTCAGCGTGGCTTTTCCACCGTGCTTCCTGGCATCGGCCAGGAGCTGGGCGGAACTGAACCGTCCTGGGACCACGTGGTAGGTGAGGATCCGGGTGAGCTGCGCCTTGTTTTCAGGCTTCACCAGTGTATCGACCGTGCCTGCTGGAAGCTTGTTGAAGGCGGCATTGGTGGGCGCAAAGACGGTAAAGGGGCCGGCGCCATTGAGGGTCTCGACCAGGCCTGCGGCCTTGACCGCTGCCACCAGCGTGGTGTGATCCCTGGAGTTCACGGCGTTTTCAACGATGGTCCTGGTCGGGTACATCTCGGCCCCGCCAACCATTACCGGATCTGCGGCGAAGCTGGCGGAAGCGGCTGAGACGAGTACGGCGAAGCTGACTGCGGCGGCGATGCGCTGAAGAGCGTTCACGGTGCGTTCCTCGATAGGATGCCCGCACAGCGCGGGCATCCTACATACGGCTGGCGGGAGCGCCTGGATGCACCGGATGCAGGCCGGGTCAGTCAGGGAGAGGGCCTTGATGCGTGTCGAAATTCTCCCTGCAGCGGCGGAATTCCTCGGCGTGTCCCACTACCCAGGTCCACATCGGGATCATAAGAACCAGCAGCTCCCTGCCCAGCGGAGTGATGGTGTACTCCACGCGCGGCGGAACCTCACGGAAATCCTGCCTATGGATCAGTCCGTCCCTTTCAAGCTGACGCAGGGTACGCGTCAGCATACGCTGCGTGACTCCTTTCATCCGCCGCGCCACATCGGCGTGACGCAGTGTTCCGTAGACCCCCAGGGCGTGAATGATGCCCAGCGACCAGCGGCTGCCGGCATGCGCGAGCACCTCGCGGCGCAGACCGTCGTCGTCCGCGCTCATGCCGTCGCATATCGATTGTGAATGTCGCAGAAGCTCATCGGTGCTCATGAACGGTGCGGTCGGTATCATCGGTGTGCCTTCTTACGTGGCAACTAGGGAGGGGCGCAGAATCGCCGCCATCGTACACACAGATGGTGGTTTCAATGTCTCCCCCGATTGTTTCCCGCTCAATCCTGGTGCTGGGTGCCGGCGAACTCGGAATGCCCGTCATCCGCAACCTGGCCCAGCTCGCGGTCGTGCATGACGCAACCATCAGCGTGATGCTGAGGCCTGCGTCGATGGAATCCACACTACCGGACAAGCGTACGGTCATTGACCAGATCCGCTCGCTGGGAGTGGCCCTCGTTCCTGGCGACCTGGTCACTGCCACGGTCGATGAGCTGGCTGATCTATTTTCCGGTTATGACACGGTCATCGGCTGCACCGGCTACGCCGCTGGCCGCGACACTCCCATGAAGGTAGCGCGCGCCGCCGTGAAGTCGGGCATTACCAGGTACTTCCCTTGGCAATTCGGGGTCGACTTTGACGCCATCGGACGCGGCGGGCCACAGGATCTTTTCGACGCCCAGCTGAATGTACGCGACTATCTCCGCTCACAGGCCGAAATGGACTGGGTGGTCATTTCCACCGGCATGTTCACCAGCTACCTCTTCGAGCCGGAGTTTGGCGTCATCGATCTTCCCGGCAGAAAGGTCAATGCACTTGGCACAGCCTCCAATGCGGTTACGCTGACCACACCAGAGGACATCGGTGCAATGACTGCACAGATCGTCTTCCACTCGCCCCCCCTTCGAAACGAGATCGTCTATCTTGCGGGAGACACGGTCCGTTATGAGCAGCTGCCCGCCATCCTTGAGGAAAAGTTCGGTGCTCCCTTCAAGCTGATCGTGTGGAGCGTTCCCCAGCTGATGGAGGAGCTTGCCAGTGACCCATCAAACATGATCAGGAAGTACCGTGCTGCCTTCGCCCAGGGCAGGGGCGTCTCCTGGAGCCTGGACGGGACGTTCAATGCCAGCATTGGCGTGAAACTGGAGGGTGTCGACGACTGGCTGAAAGCCCACTTCGAGACTTGATGAGCCGTTGAGCGGCAATCGCGTGGACGAAAACGGATTTTCCTACAGACTCCAATCGACCCGCAGGCCGGCGATCAGCGCATTCGGCAGGTCCCGCTGGCGTGCGGGTTCGTTGAACTGGTCCGGATGCACGATGTAGTGCAGGTTCGGCGCGACCCGAAGCTGGGGGGTGACCTGGATGCCATAGCTCAGCTCCATCATCACCTGGCTCCCGTGCGGGGTGCCGCTGCCGCCCGCTGCGGCACGGGCAAGGCGCAGGTTTTCCAGCGCGATGCTGCTGTACTTCTGCTGCGTCACGACGAAGGCGATGCTGTCCTGCGGTCGGCTGGCGAACGTACCTTTCTGCACCAGCCCGGCCTGAAGGAAGTGATCCTCGATCACCTGGCCGGAGGTGCCCTTGAGCGCGGCGCCGAAAAGGGTCAGGCCACGGCCGCTGCCATCGCTGCTGAGCTGCTGCTCGAAGCGGGCGAACGCACCGGAGCGACCATGACGTGTCGCGTACTCCTGGCCACTGAGCAGCGCCGGCATGCCGTTGGCATCGCGCAGCGGGTCGCGGTAGGTCGAGTTGTCCTGCCAGCCACCCAGTTCGTAGCGGGCCTTCAAGCGCGCCGACGCGGGGCTGCGCCAGCCGATCGTGTAGGGCACGATCCAGCCGGTGGCCTGGTTCGTGCTCCATTTCAGGCCGTGCTGGCCATCTTCGGCCTGGCTCGGGTCGACCTGGTAGGCGCCGACGCGCACGTAGACATCCGGCGTCACCCAAACCGTGGCATCGGCCATCCAGCTCGATACCGGCCACCATGTGAAACTGCTGGTGCGGAACACATAGGTCGGGTTGCCGCAGGCCGAGTTGCCCTGGAAGTACTGGCACAGCTCCGAACCAAGATGATGGATGTTGGCGACGCTGCGCCCGGCTTCCAGCACCAGCCGGTCGTCCAGCAGTTTCTGCTCCAGCGTCAGGTTGGCCAGGCGCGTGCCCTGGCCACCGAAGATTTCCTGCACCGAGGTGCTGTTGCCCGTGCTGCTGTTGGCGAGGTTGGTGCCATGACGATTGATGCCGTAGGCCTTGATCGTCGCGCCTCGCCAGCCAAACGCAGCGTCCAGGTCCACGTCGGCACCGAACATCAGCTGGCCGGCATACGCCGTACCGCTGCGCTTGCCGCCGTCGAGCGTGGCGGCGGCTTCGCCGGTGTAGGCAAGCTTGGGGATGAGGACATCGCTCGCGTCGGCGGCTGCGGCCAGCGACGGCAGGACCAGCAGGATCGCTGTCGGCAGCAGGCGGCGGGAAGGGGAGGTCATGGGCGGGGCTCCGTGTGCAGGGCGTAGGTCGTTGAGCCCCTACGCGCGCAGGGACCGCGAAAGGACCGTGAGGGCAGGGGGATCAGGCCGCGGCCGTCACCGGCTTCTTGAGGATGCGCAGCGCGACTGCGGTGACGGCCACGCCAGCCAGCAATGCCAGCAGGTAGATGCCGAGATGAGTGACCGCATTCGGGATCGGCAGCACGAACACACCACCGTGCGGCACCTTCAGCTCGACGCCAGCAGCCATCGAGATCGCTCCCGCCACCGCAGAACCCAGAATCAGCGCCGGAATGGTGCGCAGCGGGTCACGCGCGGCGTAGGGGATCGCGCCTTCGGTCACGAAACTGAGGCCAAGCACGCTGGCGGCGCCGGCCGTGCCTCGCTCTTCTGCGGTGAAGCGATTGCTGAACAGCCATGTCGCCAGTGCGATACCCAGCGGCGGCGTCATGCCGCCGATCATCGTGGCCGCCATCGGCGTGTAGACCTGGCTGGAAATCAATGCGGTAGAGAATGCGTAGGACGCTTTGTTGACCGGCCCGCCCATGTCCACCGCCATCATTCCGCCCAGCAGCAGGCCAAGCAGGATCGCGCTGCTGCCCTGCATGCTGCGCAGCCAGTCGGTCAGCCACGCCAGCAGCCCGGCGACCGGCGTACCGATCACGTACATCATCAACAGGCCGACCAGCAGTGTGCCCAGCACTGGCAGGATCAGCACCGGCTTGAGCCCTTCCAGGCTGCGCGGCAGGCGCAGCGCACGGTTGATCCAGTGCACGCCATAACCGGCGGTGAAGCCAGCCAGGATGCCGCCGATGAAGCCAGCATCCATGTTCACTGCTACCAGTCCGCCGATCATGCCGGGCGCAATGCCGGGCCGGTCGGCGATGGAGTAGGCGATGTAACCGGCGAGCGCCGGCACCATCAACATGAAGCCGGACTTGGCGCCGATCTGGAACAGCGACCACGCCAGCGTGCCCTTGTGCGCGTCATCGAAGGCATAGATGCCGCCGAGTGCGAACGCCAGTGCGATCAGCAGGCCACCGGCAGTGACGAACGGCAGCATGAACGACACGCCGGTCATCAGGTGCTTGTAGGGGCCGGTGGCCCTGGTTTTTTCGGCCGTGCGGCCCGGAGTCGCGCTACCTGCCTGCACGCCGGCCTCGGCCAGCGCCTTGCGGATCAGGTTCTGGCCATCGTTGATCGCCGGCTTGGTGCCACTCTTGAACAGGCGCTTGCCGGCGAAGCGCGACAGATCGACTTCGCGGTCTGCGGCGATCAGGACGAGGTCTGAGGCGGCGATTTCCTCGTCGCTCAACGCGTCCTGCGCGCCGACCGAGCCCTGGGTTTCGACCCGGATTGCATGGCCCAGCGCCTTGGCGGCCTGTTGCAGGCCCTCCGCCGCCATGAAGGTGTGGGCGATGCCGGTGGGGCAGGAGGTGACGGCGACGATGCGCTTGCCCGCATGCGTGCCGGCGTTGCCCGACACCGCGGCCGCGAGCGGTGCGAGCGCCGCAGCCGGGTCGTCCAGTACCTCGCCCAGGCTGGCATGCACGATCCCGGCATTGGCGAAGCGCGCGATGTCCGCCTCACCCTCACCCACCAGCAGCAACTGCGTCGCGGCGGCGGCGTCCGAGGCAGACAGTGCGCCGGTCACGCCCTGGTCGCTGCGGATCTCGATCATCAGCTCGAGCCCGCGCTGGCGGGCGGCGCGGCGCAGCGCTTCGGCGGCGAGAACCGCCTCGATGCTGCGTTCGCCGGCGGCGATGACTACGGTGAAAGCGTGCATGGAAACTCCTGGAATTCTTCGGGCTCGTGCTTGCCGAAAGCGCTGCGGTCAGCCTGAAGCCGCCGCCGTGCTCCCGGCAGGGGGGTCAATCCAACCGCTCGATCAGTACATCGCCGGTCCAACCGCGTACCTGCGCCGGGTCCAGCCGTCGTGCGTCACCGCTTTGCAGCCGGCTCATCGAGAACGCGGTCGCCAGCCGCGCGCAGCCGTCCAGATCGATGGAAGGCTCCAGCAAGGCGGCAGCGATGCCGGCCACCATCGCGTCGCCCGCACCGACCGTGCTGCCCTGGGCCAGTCGCGGTGGTCGAGCGACCAGGGCGCCGCTGCGATCAATGAACAGCGCGCCGTCGGTGCCCATCGAGATCGCTACGAGCGCAACGCCACGTTCGACCAAGGCCTGGCCAGTGACGCGCAGGGCGCTGCGGTCCGGCAGCGGGGTGCCGGTCCAGGCCTCCAGTTCGTGGCGGTTGGGCTTGACCGCGTAGGGCAGTGCACCAGCGGTGTCACTCAATGCAGCCACAAGTGCGTCGCCGCTGGTGTCCAGCAGCACGCGCGCACCGGCGGCGGCGGCCTGCGCCTGCAGTCGCGCCCATGCATCGGACGGCAGTCCAGACGGCAGGCTGCCGGACAGCACCACCGGAAGGCCCGGCAGCAGCAAGGCGCCAAGCCTGCGCGACACTGCGTCCAGAGCGGCATCGTCGAGGGCCAGGCCGGGCAGGTTGATGTCGGTGGTTTCGCCGTTGTCCTCGTCAACCAGCTTGATGTTGGTGCGGGTGCTGCCGGGGATACGCAGGCAACCATCCACCATGCCGCGCGTGGAGAAGAGCGCGCCGAACACACCGTCGTTGCCGCCACCGAGCACGCCCAGCGCGGTGGTCGGCACGCCCCAGTCGGCCAGGCAGGCGGCCACGTTGATGCCCTTGCCACCCGCATCGTCGCGGCTGCTGCGGGCGCGGTGCACATGGCCCGGCCGCAGGCTGGCCAGCCGCACGGTCTGGTCGATCGCCGGGTTCAAGGTAACGGTGACGGCGCGGGCGTTCATGCGCGGGCTCCGTCGAGGGCGCGCACCTGCTCGGCGGTTTCGCAGTCCAGCGCCGTCGCAGCCAGCGTTTGCAGATCGGCCAGCGCGCTGCCACGCAGGCGTGCCTTCACGGACGGGATGTCGTTCGGGGTCATCGACAGTTCGTCCACGCCCAGCCCTGCCAGCAGCATTGCGCCGAACGGATCGCCGGCCAGGCCGCCGCAGACACCCACCCAGCGCCCCTGCGTGTGTGCGCCGTCCACCGTGGTGCGGATCGCGCGCAGCACGGCCGGATGCAGGCTGTCGGCCTCTGCGGCCAGCTCCGGGTTCTGGCGATCGATCGCCAGCACGTACTGGGTCAGGTCGTTGGTGCCGATCGAGAAGAAGTCGGCGTGGCGCGCCAGCACATCGCTCTGGGCGGCCGCGGCCGGTACTTCGATCATGATGCCGATCGGCACGTCGGGGGCCTCGAGTTCGGCGCGCAGGCGCTCGCAGATGGCACGCAGTGCGACCAGTTCAGGCACCGAGGTGATCATCGGGAACATGATGGACAGGCGTGCCCCTTCCTTCGCTGCGCGGTACAGCGCACGCAGCTGCGGCTCAAGCAGATCCGGGCGGCGCAGCAGCAGGCGCGCGCCGCGCACGCCGAGGAACGGGTTCTCCTCGTGCGGCAGCTCCAGGTGGGCGACCTGCTTGTCGCCACCGATATCGAGCGCACGCACGATCAACGCACGGCCTTCCAGCGCTTTGGCCATCGCCATGTAGGTTGCGTACTGCTCCTCCTCGCTGGGCGTGCTGCCGCGTTCGAGGAACAGGAATTCGGTGCGCATCAGGCCGACACCTTCCGCGCCCTGTTCCAGCGCCAATGGCACCTGCTCAGGCAGGTTCACGTTGGCGCCGATGTCGATGCGATGGCCGTCGGTGGTCTGCGCCGGCTGCGCGCGTTGTGCGGCTTCGCGCGCGCGGATCTGCTGCTGCTCGGCGATCCAGGCGCGTGCCGAAGCAAGATCGGCCTCGGAAGGGGACAGGTAGAGCCGCCCGCTGCTGCCGTCGATGATCGCTTCGCGGCCGGCCTTGATCGCCAGCAGTTCGGCGCCACCGGCAACCAGCGCCGGCAGGCCGAGCGTGCGCGAGAGGATCGCAGTGTGCGACGTGGGGCCGCCCTGTGCGGTGGCGAGGCCGAGCACGCGGGTGGTGTCAAGGTTGGCGGTATCCGAGGGTGACAGGTCGGCGGCAAGCAGGATGCACGGTTGCGCCGGTAGATCTGCCAGGCCGCCACCGGCCGCAGAGGCGTCAAGCTGCGCCAGTACGCGCCGACCCACATCGCGCAGGTCGGCAGCGCGCCCGGCCAGCACCGGATTGCCCAGCGCCGCCAGCCCGGAGGCGATCTGCTCGATGGCCTGGTGCCAGGACCACGCGACGCCATGACCTTCAACCATCAGCTGGCAGGTGCGGGTAATCAGGTCGGTGTCGTCAAGCAGCGCAGCCTGTGCCCTGAAGATCGCCGCATCCGAGGCGCCAAGGCGGCGCTGGGTGTCGTCCTGCAGCGCGGCGAGCTGCTGGCGGGTACGGCTGAGTGCATCCTGCAGGCGCGCGCCGCCCTCGCCAAGCGGGGCAGGGCGATCGGCAACATCGGCCTGCGCGCTGGCCAGTACATGCACCGGACCGATGGCCAGCCCGGGGCTGGCGCCGATGCCGACGATCGCTGCCTGCGCTTCGGGCGGATTCCAGCCGGCGACCGGCGCCGTCTTTCGCTGCGCTGCACGCTCCGCATCGGCCTTTTCCTGCGCGACCAGCCCGTCCATGGTCTTGCGTAGTGCAGCCAGCAGTGCGGGGGCATCGGCGCCTTCGGCAGAAACACGTACGGCATCGCCCTCGCGAAGCCCGAGCTGCAGCAGCGCCACCAGACTCTTGGCATCGGCCGCCTGATCGCCCGCGCGCACCTGGGCCCGGGCCATGAAACCCCGCGCCGTCTCGGCCCAGCGCGTGGCCGGGCGCGCGTGCAGTCCGCTGGGGTAAGCAATGGTCCAGTCGAAACGCTCGGCCAGGTCCGTCACCGGTACGTGGGCGACGCTGACAGTCGCATCACTGGCCAGCGCATTGACGATTTCACTTGCATCGGGAGTAGTGAACAACCGCTGCAGCGCGGCCTCGTCCTGGATCAGGCGGGTCAGCCTGCGCAGCAGGGTGATGTGGGTATCGGACTGGGCGGCAATGCCAACCACCAGGCGGGTGACCTGGCCGGGGTTCCATTCCACGCCTTCCGGCAACTGCAGCACCGCAATGCCGTCGCGGCGCACCAGGTGGCGGTCCTCGCCGAGCCCGTGCGGGATCGCCACGCCATGGCCGAGGAAGGTGTTCACCAGCGCTTCGCGGCGTCCCATGCTGGCCTCGTAGCCCGGCGCCACGCAGCCGGCAGCGACCAACATCTGGGCCACCTGGGCGATGGCATTGGTCTTGTCCTGTGCCCGCGCATCCAGGCGGATCAGTTCCCGGCTGACGGGGGAAGGGGAGGTCAGGGGCGACAAAGCGGGCTCCGGGGGGATGGCTGAGGCGTATTGGGAACGTTCCCACTGCACATTTCAATGTGCACTGCACAAAAAGCCAATAGTCCTTTGGCGTTAGCATTGTCCTGAACAGCCATCCGGCCATGAACAGCCCACGTTTCCGGGAACGTTTCCAATGAGCATCAGCATCAACGACGTCGCACGCGTGGCGAGGGTGTCCAAATCCACGGTGTCACGGGTGCTCGGGGGCGGTCCGGTCAGCGAGGACGTGCGCGGCAGGGTCGAGCTGGCGATCCGCCAGACCGGCTATCGACCCAACCTGCAGGCAAGACGGCTGCGCTCCCGGCACACCGGCATCATCGGCTTGATCGTGGCGGATATCCGCAACCCGTTCTTCACGGCGCTGATCCGCGCCGTGGAAGAGGTGGCCTATCGCGAAGGTCTTCGGGTCACCCTCTGCAACACCGACGAGGACCCCGAGCGGGAGGCGCTGTATCTGCAATTGATGCACGAAGAGCGCATCAGTGGCCTGATCTTCGCGCCAACCCGGACCACGGTGGGCCGGCTCGAGCGGCTCACGCTGGACTATCCGACGGTGCTGGTGGACCGTGCCGCGCCCGGCGGTCCGATCGACAGCGTGGTACTCGACAATCCGGCAGCGATGGCAGGCCTGGTCGAGCATCTGGTCGAGCGCGGCTATCGGCACATCGGCGGATTGTTCGGCAGCACCAGTACCACCGCGGCCGAGCGACGTGACGGTTATCTTGCTGCGATGCGCACGCATGGGTTGCAGCCGGACTACCGTGAGGTTGAACCCACGGCCGAAGCCGCCATCGCGACGGTCGATCAGTGGCTCGCTACGCCGTCCCGCCCCGAAGCACTGGTCACCAGCAACAGCCTGCTGTTGATGGGAGCATTGAAAGCCGCCCGCGGCGCAGGGCTGGCGATTCCAGAGGCGTTGGCACTGGCCGGCTTCGACAACGAACGCTGGACCGAGCTGGTCGAGCCGGGCATCACCGTGATCGAGCAACCGGTTGAGGAGATGGGGCGGGCCGCGATGTCGCTGCTGCTTGAGCGCCTGCGCACGCCGGAGCTGCCGGTACGCCGACTCGTAATGACGGGCCGGTGCGTGGTCAGAGGGTCGACGGCAGCGCGATAGCTCGGCGCCCGATCGCGGCGAAGCCTGGGAATGCCGCCCGGGTGTTGGCGGGCCAGCCGCTGTCTGTTACAAGCCATCTGTCCACAACCAGCTAGCTCGACTTTGCCCCACGCTGTGTGCATCCCACAGGAACGCGCCAAGGACTCCGACATGAACGGACATCACGAACCCCAGGCGCGCCGCCTCACGCGTCGGCTCCTCGCACTTGGCCTCTGCGCCCTGGCAGGATCCGCCCTCGCCGGAACAACGCAACCGGCACGCACCTGGCTTGTCAGTGGAGCCGAACTCATCACCCTGCTGCAGGGCAAAGGCGCTGATGGGTTCTGCGACGGCGAGCAGTGCCGGAACCTGTCCAGCGCTCGCGCCAGCGCCTACATCCAGGGCGTTGCCGATGCCAGCCACGGCCAGTGGTGTGGCCAAGGCAGGATTCTTCCGCATGAGCTGGTCGACCGTGTGTCTTCCCATCTCCGGCAGTTGCCCCGCGAGCGATTGCAGCAGGATGCGTCTTCACTGGTTGCCGAAGCGCTGCGGACCGCATTTCCCTGTGGTGGTGGCGCGTCGCGGGGTGGCAGTGCCGAGCCCGGCAAAGACGAATAGGACGGGCCGCGCCCAACGCGTGACGACGCGAACGTCCTACACCCTCGCGACACGGTGCATTCACGGCCACCGACACCCGCGCTGTACACACTGCATGTTCCTTCCACAGCACGAGGTGCCCCATGGCCACCTGTGATGTCTGCGGCAACAACTACGACAAGAGCTTCACCCTCCAGCAGGGCGGACGCAGCGGCACGTTCGATTCGTTCGAATGCGCGATCCACGCATTCGCACCGCGCTGCGCACACTGCGATTGCGCTGTTATCGGGCATGGTGTTGAAGGAAACGGCCAGATCTTCTGCTGCGCACACTGCGCCGGTCATTCAGGTGTACAGGGTTTAGCCGACCGGGCCTGAGTCGCCGTCAACGCCACCCCGCTCCTGCCCAGAGACAAGTGAAGAAACCCGCGCGACCCGCGCTGCGCCCGAACCAGCAAGCAGCGCCAGTGCCCGCCGCTTCTGCGCTGGCATCCCCGCCACGGCCTCCGACGCCAACACCACGTGGAATTCCCTGGCGTTGGCGTCCAACGCTGTAGCCAGGACACATGAATCGGCCGTCATGCCACACAGGCAAAGGCGGCGCACTCCCAGTTTGGCCAGCAGAATCGGCAAAGGGCTGGCCAGAAAGGCCGAGTGCTTGGGCTTGAGCACGAAGTAGTGACCAGGCAAAGGCGAGAGAACGCTGGCGATTCGCCCCGCCGGGCCACCGTCGCGCCGGCACTGTCCCACCTGCTGGCGGAAGTCGCGCTTCCAATCCGAGAAATTGTCATTGGCGTAGATGACCGGCCAACCGCGTTCGTCGAAGTGATCCCTCAGGCGCCGGACCTGCCGGGCCGCCCGCTCTGCCGCCGGCGCCAGCTTTTGAGCGCCAGGGAAGTCGAATCGGCTGAACATGTCGATGATCAGCAGGGCCGTCGATGGATCATCTCGCATGGCTCAATCACCTGTCTGCGCGTGTGGGGCCTCAACCGGCTTGGATTGCGGCGAGTCTTTCTGGCGCAGGAAAATCGTCAGCACCACCAGGGACAGCACGGCCAGGAATTCGCTCTGCCAGTTCTGCATGGATTCGAACCAGAATGTGCTGCTGGCGAGGTGCTCCACAAAGCCTGGCGGCGGCAATCCCTTCAACTGCTGTTCGGCCTCCTCGGCACGCCAGCTTCCCACTGCATGCAGTGTAAAGCTGAACAGGAACAACAGCCCGAACGCAATCGCAAGCGAATGACCGTAAAGCGTCTTCCATGGACCACCGCGCCTTACCGGCCACGGCGTGGGCCCCGGCTCGACGCGATTCTGTTCCTGCGCAGGGTCCAGCGGCCGCGATTCGGCCGAGCCGCGCTGGCGCAGGCTGACCGTCAGGAGCACATACATCCCCATCTGCAGGAACTCGCTCTCCCAGTTCTCGAACGTGGCGCTGACGAAGTGCCCCGTCGCGAGGTAGTGCCAGAGATCGATCGGCGCGCGTCCGTACTCGACCAGTTCCTGGTTGTGCACGTGATGCCCGGCAACCGCCTGCCCGACGATGAACACAAGCGTGAGCATAAGCAGCACCAGCGAGAGACCGTTGCGTTTCCACATGCAACACCTCGTTCAGTCTGTTCCAGAGGCCGTGCGCGAAGCTTGCGCGGGTAGCAGGCCATGACCCGTGAATCCGGCGCATCCAGAATGTGAGGCGGACTCAACGCTTTCCGGTCGGGTCAGGATCAGGACGTTCGTAGTCTTCCGGTACGGCCTTGGGGCCATCGCCGTCGTCGGGCATGTCGTGCTCCTTCCACTTGGCTCGATCGTTGCGCCGCTCGTCCGGCGTGTGCGCCTTCGACTGATCGTCCACGTCTGTCGTCGGATTGAAGGGCAGCTTGTCGTTCATGGGCAGCTCCTGCGGCTAGAGACCGAAGACTGCACCGGGCCGGGTTAACACCATGACCCCGTAGAATGAACGCCGTGCACACCGGGATGTCACCGAAGCGGGATGGCGGCCTTGCGATGCTGGCGTCCCGAGCTCCTGGAGAAGCACGATGCAGGCATTGACCTATCACGGCCGCAAGGATGTGCGAGTCGAGACCGTACCGGACCCGGTACTGGCGGCCGAGGATGATCTGATCCTGAGGGTAACTGCCACCGCCATCTGTGGATCGGACCTGCACCTGTATCGCGGCAAGATTCCGGATCTGCACGATGGCGATGTGCTCGGCCACGAGTTCATGGGCGTGGTGGAAGAGGTCGGCAGCGGCGTGACCCAGGTGCAGCCGGGCGATCGTGTGGTGATCCCTTTCGTGATCGCCTGTGGAGAGTGCTTCCATTGCCGCCTGGCCGAGTATGCCGCTTGCGAAACCACCAATACCGGCAAGGGCGCCGCACTGAATCAGAAGGGCATGCTGCCTCCGGCCGCATTGTTCGGCTACAGCCATCTGTATGGCGGCGTGGCCGGGGGCCAGGCCGAATTCGTGCGTGTACCGAAGGCGAATGTAGGCCCGCTGCGCATTCCGGAAGGCATTGCGGATGAGCAGGTGCTGTTCCTGTCCGACATTCTCCCCACCGGCTACCAGGCTGCGCTGAACGCAGGGGTGAAGGCGGGCTCGACGGTGGCCATCTTCGGTGCGGGCCCGGTGGGGCTGATGAGCGCGGCCTGCTGCCGCCTGCTGGGCGCAGAGACCATCTTCATGGTCGACCATCTTCGTTACCGTCTGGATTATGCGCGCCGTACCTACGGTGTGACGCCCATCGACTTCAAGGAGATCGAAGACCCGGCGGACTACATCCTTGCCCAGACCAGCGGGCGGGGCGTGGACGCCTGCATCGAGGCGGTGGGCTTCGAGGCCGAGGGCAGTGCGCTGGAGTCAGCATTGACTGCCGTGAAGCTGGAGGGCAGCAGCGGCGTGGCGATCAGGCAGTGCATCGCGGCAGCACGCCGCGGCGGCGTGGTCAGCATCCCGGGTGTCTACGCTGGCTTCATCCATGGTTTTCTGCTGGGTGATGCGTTCGACAAGGGGCTGACGTTCAAGATGGGGCAGACCCACGTGCAGGGACTGATGCCGGAACTGCTCGACGCAATCATGGAAGGAAAGCTGCACCCGGGTGACATCATCTCGCACCGGATGCGCCTGGCCGATGCAGCTCAGGGCTATGCAATGTTTGATGCCAAGGACGATGACTGCCGCAAGATCGTATTGACACCCTGAGAGTGCCGCCATGAGCGCGATTGTCATCGCCTGTGTCTACGCCCTGTGGCTGGCTGCCGGATCGCTGGATTTCCATTTTCACCGGCGCACCGATCTTCCGCACACTTCCGCGATGCGCGAAAGCCTGCTGCATGGGGTGCAGCTGCTGCTGATCGGCAGCGGTGTGCTTGCCTGGCTCCTGCTGGAGAACACGTTGTCGCTGGTCGCGCTTCTGGCAGGCCTGGTCATCGCACACGCGGTCGCCGGCTATCTCGATACCGTCAGCGCGGACGGCCGTCGACGCATCAGCCCGGCGGAACAGCATGTGCACAGCGTGCTGGATGCCGCGCCGTGGGTCCTGCTGGCCTGGGTGGGCTGGCAGGTCCACCCGCGGTGGTCGCTCGAAGTGAAGCCTGCAGAACCGGACGTCTGGTGGTTCACCCTGCTGCCGGCGCTGGGCCTGGTGGTGCTGCCATGGCTCTGGGAACTGCGGCAGTGCGTGCGTGCAAGGCAGCGCACGCAGACGGGGCCGTGAGGATCATGGTACCGGGCATTCATGTGCCCGCCACGCCATCAAGACAGACATGTGACCGCCTGCCGCCTACGTTCATGGCGTATCTCCATTGCAGGTCTGCCACCCATGCAGGATGTGACGTCATCCTCTTCGCTGTTCAATCGCGCACGCCAGGTGCTGGTGCAGCAACCGGCATTGCCTTTGCCCGGTGGCGGCCAGACGCTGCAGCGTTGGCAGGCGCTGGCAGCCTGGGGGGCAGAGGATCTTTGCCTGGCCAAGGTACTGGAGGCCCACTATGACGCCCAGGCGATTGCTGCCGAGTTGAGGGCGCCCATCCCTGCTGAAGACACGTTGCTGGCGGTGTGGGCTGCAGAGGGTCCGGCCAACACCGTTCGCATCGATGCCGGCGGTGGGTTGTACGGTGACAAACCCTGGTGTTCCGGCAGCGCATGGGTAGATGCGGCACTGGTAACGGTTCGCAACCCGCAGGGCGTGTGGCTATGCCAGGTAGCGGCGGAACACTGGCACACACTTGCGGGCGAGCCATGGCCTGCCGTGGGCATGGCCGCAATCCCTTCCACCACGGTGCGCTTTGACGGCGCACCGATGGTGATCCTGGGGACGCGCGATGACTACCTGCAGCGCCCGGGCTTCTGGCACGGCGGGGCAGGCATCGCGGCGGTCTGGTTTGGTGCAGCGGCCGCTTTGGCCGAGCGCATGCGACCGGCCTGCACCGAGGGAAATCGCGCGCGGCTGCTGGGTGAAGTGGACCTCGCCCTTGGCCCGGCAGCCGCGCTGCTTCGCGAACTGGCGGCGCACATCGACGCCGCGCCCGAACTGGCCCATCGCGAAGATGTAGTGCGCGTGCGCTGTGTCGTTGAGCGCGCGGCAACGCGTGTGCTGGACCTGGCGGGTCGGGCGCTGGGCCCGGGCCCGATGTGCCTGGAGGACGCCCATGCCCGGCGCTGCGCGGACCTGACCGTGTTCCTTCGCCAGAGCCACGCCGACCGCGATTGGGAATGGCTGGGCGAGCAGCGTGCAGCACAGGAGGCAACATGGGCGCTGTAGCCAGGACACCCCTGCAAGGGGAAGGAACCCAGGAGCAGGCCTGGCTGCACTGCGATTGGCTCTGGCAGCAACCGACCACATCGGCAACCGCACTCTGCAGCGGGCATGACCGCATGGTGGTGGTCGCGCCGCATCCGGACGACGAAATCCTCGGCTGTGGCGGGCTGCTGCATCACGCTGTGGGGCAGGGTATCGACGTCAGTGTCGTTGCCGTGACCGACGGCGAAGCATGCTACCCGGGCGAGCCGTGGTGGACGCCCGAACGCCTGCGATCAGCGCGCCGAGCGGAGCTTGCCGCGGCATTGGGCGAACTCGGTATTCCGGTCGGCTCCATCTTCCACCTGGGTATCGCCGACGGCGCGGTCAGCGCGCATGAGCAGGGGCTGGAAGGTTGGCTGCAGCAGTATCTGCAACCGCGCGACCTGGTCCTGGCGCCATGGCGGTTTGATGGTCACCCCGATCACGAAGCGGCAGGACGCGCTGCCTGCCGCGCCGCGCGGGCGGTCGGTTGCCACCGGCTGGAGTACCCGGCGTGGGGCTGGCACTGGCTTGACCCTGCCTGCGCACATATGGCGTGGGAGGTTCCGAAGCTGGTCGACATTTCAGCAGTGGCGTCCGCAAAGCGAAACGCGATCGCGCATTTCCGTACACAGACCGGCGACGTGGTGGGCCTGAACAGCCCGCCGGTGCTGCCCGCACATGTACTCGCCCGATTCTTCCGAAACTACGAGGTATTCCTTGCATGAGCGCGCAACCGTACTTCGATGACCTGCATGAGCAGGAGGACCCGTTCGGCTACCGCAGCCGGTGGTATGAAGAGCGCAAGCGTGCGCTGCTGCTGGCAAGCCTCAGCCAGCGCCAGTTCGCTCGCGGCTGGGAACTGGGGTGTTCCAACGGCGTACTGACCGAGGCGCTGGCCGCACGTTGCGAACGCCTGCTGGCCACCGACATCAGCCCACGTGCGGCGTTCCAGGCGCGCCGCAACCTGGCCCATCTGCCGCACGTGCAGGTCCATTGCGCCAGCCATCCCGAGCAGTGGCCGCCAGGGCGCTTCGACCTGATCGTCTGCGGCGAAATGGGCTACTACCTGGGAGCAGGCGCACTGCGCGAGCTGCGCCGTGGCATCGATGAAGCACTTCGCGATGACGGCTTGCTGGTTGCCTGCCATTGGTTGCCCTCGTTCGCCGGACGCGCGAGCCGGACCGAGGTGGTGCATCGATGCCTGGGGGAAGGCCTGCAGGAGGCCTTCCACTACCGCGATGCGGACTTCGTGCTTCAGGGATGGACACGGGGCCCCTTGTCATTGGCCCGGAACGAGGGCCTGCGGTGATAGGCGTCCTGATACCCGCCCACAACGAGGCGGACAGTATCGCGCGGTGCCTGCAATCCATCCGGGTGGCGGCCCTTCACCCGGGCCTCGGCGGCGAAGCAGTGGAGGTGATGGTCGCGCTGGATGCGTGTACGGATGCAACGGGCACCATCTGCCGCCAACACCTGGTCGGCAGCGTGCAGCTGGATGCACGCTGCGTCGGTGTCGCCCGGGCCGCAGCCGCTGCTGAACTGCTGGGGCGGGGCGCCAGGTGGCTGGCAAGCACGGACGCTGACAGCGAGGTGCCTCCCGAGTGGCTGGCCGCACAGGTTCAGGGCGGTTGTGACGCTTTTTGCGGACTGGTGGACATAGCGACGTCCTGCCAGGGTGAACGGCGCCTGCGCAGGGCATTCCAGGCAAGACAGCAGTGGGGCGACCATCATGGGCGCATCCACGGTGCCAACCTCGGCGTCTCTGCCAGTTCCTATCGGGCCGTTGGCGGCTTTGCTCCCCTGCACTGTAGTGAAGACGTGGCGCTTGTCAGAGCGCTGCAACGCTGCGGTGCGGTGGTGCGATGGGCTGGCGCTCCCGTGGTGATGACAAGTGCGCGCCTGCAGGGGCGTGCTACAGGCGGATTCTCCGCTTATCTGGCGGCGCTGGGTGGCGAGCGCTCCGGCGCGGAAGCATCGGCCCTGATCACCTGAGGGTCAGCCACACCGTCACGCAAGCGCCCCGTGTTATCGGAGCGTGCGGTTGAGGAGAGCGTTGGGAGAGCGCAGGCCACGAAGGCCCTCATCCCTGCCTACCTCCGCGAAGCGATGATGGACGAGCAGGAAATCTCCTGCGTCAGAAGGAACGAACGTGCCCCTCCGTGCAGTCGCCTACGCAAGTGAGGCGACATCGGGGCTTTCCATGGACCATGTGGATGACCTCGCCAGGGCCGCCGCCCGCTTCAACTTCGAAGCCGGCGTTACGGGTGTGCTTCTTTATGACGGGCTCCGTTTCCTCCAGTACATCGAGGGACCGGAAGACAGCATCAACGTGGTGTACAGCCGCATCCTCAGTGCCCGCAGCCATTGCGAGGTGATCGAGCTGGGCCGGGGCAGGGTTTCCGGCCGGTTCTTTCCCTACTGGTCAATGCGGCTGCTGTGGGTCGATGACTCCGAGATCCGCAGCGTGGCGCGCAGCAACTGGGATGGGCTCTCCCGTGGCGGCGCGCTGCGCCAGCTGAGCCTGGTGGTGGCCCCGCACCTGGGGTGACCACCCCATGGCAATCAATGCGCCGGCGGTTGCACGCAGACATCCCCCATGACGCGCCGAACCGTCTCCTGCAACTCGCCGACGTGGAACGGTTTGGCCACGAAAGCGGCGCGACGGTGACGCTGCGGCACCAACTGGTCATAGACCGCGGATACGAACAGGAACGGAATGCCGAGTTCCGTCAGGCGATCAGCCACCGGGAAGACCACGCCGTCGCGAAGCTCGACATCGAGCACGGCGCCGTCGAATCGCTGGTTGTCCAGCAGCCCCAGCGCATCGAACACGCTGTAGGCATGCGTTACCTGATCGCCTGCGTCCTCCAGCGCCTGTTCCATCAGCGCAGCCAGGTCGAGCTGGTCTTCCACCAGCAGCAGGTTGCATCTGCGCTGGCTCATTCCGGATTGCATACGTGCACGCCTGTGTTGTCCTGGGAACTGCAGTCTGTGCTGTGCTGCATCAACGCCATGCGTGTGCATTGTCAGCCCGGCGCGAAGCCTCCCCCCGAGCGCGCCGCCAACCGGGTGGAGGAGGTGTGGAAGGTGCCCTGGATTTCGTTGACGGCGTCTTGGCACGCGCTGTGGATACTGCCGCCGTCCCCCGCATCGGAGATTCTGTCATGCCGCTATCCGGAACCGATTCTGTCGCTCCAGGCGTACTGCGTGTCGAGTGCATGCCGCTCGACTGCGGCGGTGCCGCCATCGTCGTGGAGCTGGACCGGGCGCCTGAACGGGCCTGGATGAAGTCGCTGAAGCGAGCACTGCTGGCCGACGACGCCATGGAAGGCGCACAGGCCAAGTTCGATGGGCGCTTCGTCTATGTCGTGGGCGTGGATGGTGGCGGGCATCGTGCTCAACATCGGGTAATGCAGGCCGTGATGGCGGCGGGCGGCGCGTGCGCCTCGAACGCCAGGCGCGAGCGACCTGCAGCCGGCGTGGGCGTATCCAGCGCAATGGCGACCTGAGAGCACCTCCTGGGTGAAACACAGGGCTGCGGATGTTATCGCCGCATCACCACTGCGTGCAGCGCCCACCTTCGACGGCTCACACCGGCCGACAGGGCAGTGATTGCCGGCGCTCCACCATGGTCTCCGGAGGCATGTCGCCCCGCACCGGAGAACGAAATGGCAGACCAGAACAACGCCCGAAGCGAGCGCCTGTTGAAGTGGCTGCAGGACGCCTACGCCATGGAGCAGGAGGCGGAGACCATGATGAAGGCCATGGCTTCGCGGATCCAGAACTATCCCCACCTCGCTGCACGGGTCGCCCAGCACGTCCAGGAGACGCAGGGGCAGGCCGCTTCGCTGCGCCAGTGCATTGAAGCGCTTGGAGGAAGCGTGCCGACCGCCAAGGGACTGTTCGCCAGCATGACTGCGGCTCTCCATGCGGCCGGCACAAGCCTGATGGAAGACGAGGTGGTCAAGAGCGTGGGGCTCTCGTTCGGCTTCGAAAACACCGAGATCGCCACCTACCGGGCGCTGGTGATTGCTGCCGAGCGTGCCGCAGCGCCGGACATCGCCGCGGTCTGTGGCCAGATCCTGCAGGAAGAGATCGCCATGGCGCGCTGGCTGGAAGACCACCAGGACGGCCTGGTCGGTGCGTTCCTCAATCGCGACGAAACGCCGGGCGCGCAAGCCAAGCGCTGACCCCGAAGCCAGCACAGCCAGCCATTGGAGAAACCCCATGTTCTTTCATCACAAGAAGCTGATGTACACCGTGCGCGTGCGCGAATCCAACCCGCAGCTCGCCAGCCTCATGCTTGAACAGTTCGGCGGCCCGCAGGGCGAGCTTGCTGCCGCCATGCGTTACTTCACCCAGGGACTTGGCGAATGCGATCCGGGCCGCAAGGACCTGCTGATGGATATCGCCACCGAAGAGATCAGCCATCTGGAGATCATCGGCACCATCATCGCCATGCTCAACCGCGGGCCGAAGGCCATTCAGTCCGAAGGGCTTGCCGAGGCCGAGGATATGCGGCTGCTGGGGCAGAACAGCACCAGCCATACCGAGCAGATCCTGTACGGTGGCGGGCCGGCGCTGGTCAATTCCAGCGGGGTGCCGTGGACAGCGGCCTACATCGACTCGATCGGGGAACCTACCGCCGATCTGCGCTCGAACATCGCTGCGGAAGCGCGCGCCAAGCTGGTGTATGAGCGCCTGATCAACGTCACCGACGACCCCGGTATCAAGGATGCGCTGCGTTTCCTGATGACGCGCGAGATCGCGCACATGAAGTCATTCGAGAAGGCGCTGCACAGCATCCAGCCCAACTTCCCGCCGGGCAAGCTGCCGGGGGACCCTGCGTTCACCGATCTGTACATGGACATGTCGCAGGGCGACGGCGCCGACGACCTGCAGGGCAGCTGGAACAGCGGCGAGCTATGGGAGCGGGTCAGCGACCGCGAGGCACAGACCGCTGTGGATGGTGGCGACGGCGGCGGCACGGTGGACCTGGACGCGCGCGAACAAGCGGCGGTGCAGGCCATGGCCCTGCGTACACTCTCCGACCCGGAAGCGCGGCCGACCACCGGGGCCGAGCTGGGGGCCGGCCCGGGCGCGGGAGCACTGGACCTGCCACCACGCGAGCCGTGAAAGAGCTGGGGCACCCATCTGCGGCGCCCCAGTGGCGAAGCCCTTGATCAGCGTCAAGGCGTACGAAAGTGGGCGGACATCACGTCCGCCCACGAAGAGGTGCATCTGGCTTCAGCCGCGATCAGCGCTGCTGGCCACCGCGGTTGTTACCGCCGCCGCGTTCCTGCTGTTGCTGCCCGCCGCCCTGGTTACCGCCCTGGTTTCCACCCCCGCGGCTGTTCTGGCCGCCTTCGCGGCCGATGTCCGCCATGTGCTGGCGATCCTGGCTCACCGCTTCGCCGCCCTTGCGGCCGGCTTCGCGTGCTTCTTCCGAGCTGAATTCATGGGCGTTGCCTGATTCGTGCGCGGCACGTCCACCCTTGGCGGCGATCTCGCGCTGCTTGTCCTCGTCCATCGAAGCGAAACCGCGGTTGCTGTTGCCCTGGTTCTGGTTCTGGTTGGCCATGGAAAGTCTCCCTGGGTTGAGCCGCCCGACTGGCGGCAGGGACCATCTTCCAGATCCGGCGCTAGACCGCGGTGGCATGACCGCCAACGTGGCGTCATCCGGAAGCCCACGATTCCTCATCCGGTCTCCACGAAACGTGGTGCACGCGCGTGTGCGCCCGCAGGCGCGCCCGCCGCGCTCGAGCACGTGTCAAGGCGATGCGGCGGGCCCGCGCCTCAACTCGACGCAGCCTCTACGCCGGCCTCACTGCACATACGACCCGCGTCGCTAAGGTAGAGCTGTCTGCAACAACCGGTGGTGCCATGCCTTTTCGTGCGATTGCCTATGTGAGTGAAGCGTCCCGAAGCCTGACCGAAGAGCGGCTGCAACGGCTTGTGGCCGAAGCGGTGCAGTTCAACGAATCCGTCGATGTCACCGGCACGTTGCTGTTCGACGGCTCGCGCTTCCTGCAGTATCTGGAGGGCCCGGAGGCCGGGACCAATGCGGCGTACACGCGCATTCTCGCGGCCGGCAGCCGCAGTGGGATCGTCGAGCTGAACCGGGGCAGGGTGGGGCGCCGGCAGTTTCCGCACTGGCGGATGCGCAGCGTGCGGGTGGATGAGCTCGCGCTGGGAAAGATCGCCATCTCCGACTGGACCGGCTTCGTGCGCAGCGCGTCGGCGCTGGAGTCGGGCGCCAGTGCACTGGATCGTCTGCTGTCGGTCTCACAGTTGCAGACGGATGCAGGTGCGGGAGAGACCCTGGAACCGTACGGGCAGCTGGTACGATGACGGCGGCGGACGCCCCGCGTGCATCCGCTCCACTGCGTGTCGGCTGTGCGGGCTGGTCGCTGCCGCGCGCGGATCAGGAAGCGTTCGGCGCGGGCGACAGCGCGCTGCAGCGCTACGCCACACGCCTGCCGATGGTGGAGATCAACTCATCCTTCTATCGACCGCACCAGGCCAGGACCTATGCGCGATGGGCGGCGAGCGTGCCGGAGGGCTTCCGGTTCGCGGTGAAACTGCCGCGAGAGATCAGCCATGAGCGTCGGCTGCGCGACGCAATGCAACCGCTCGAGCGGTTCCTTGAAGGCGTGCTGGAGCTGGGTGAAAAGCTCGGGCCGTTACTGCTGCAGTTGCCGCCGAGCCTGGTGTACGACACGGCCACGGCCAGAGCATTCCTGCGGGGCCTGCGCGCGCGTACCCAGGCCGATGTGGCGTGCGAGCCGCGCCACCCGAGTTGGTTCACGCCGGAAGTGGATGCGCTTCTGAGCGCGCATGGCGTGGCACGGGTTGCCGCGGATCCGGCACGTGTGCCGGCGGCAGCGACGCCCGGCGGTGACCGCGCGTGGAGCTACTGGCGCTGGCACGGCCAGCCACAGATCTATCGCAGCGCCTACGACGAACCCACCCTTGCCCACCTTGCGCGGCAGCTGCTGGCCGAGGCCGAGGCGAAACGACCCGCCTGGTTCGTACTGGACAACACCGCACTGGGTCACGCCACCGGCAACGCCCTGCACCTGCAGGCGCTGCTGCAGGAGAAGGAACATGCCTGAAGGCCCTTCGATCGTCCTGCTGCGCGAAGCAGCGAGCCACTTCAAGGGGCACGTGGTCCGCGCCGTCTCCGGGAACAGCCGGGTCGACCTGTCGCCGCTGCAGGGCCGAAGGGTCAAGGCGGTCCGCAGTTGGGGCAAGCACTTCCTGCTGGAATTCAGCCGCCACACACTGCGCATCCATCTGATGATGTTCGGCAGCTGGCGCATCGACGAACGGAAGCCAACCCCGCCGCGTGTATCCCTGCGGTTCGACAATGGCGAGCTGAACTTCTATGCGTGTTCCGTGCGGCTGATCGACGAGCCGTTGGACGAGGTCTACGACTGGCGCGCGGACGTGATGAACGATGCCTGGGATCCGAAGCTGGCCCGGCGCAAGCTGAAGGCAATGCCGGACGTCATGGTCTGTGATGCGCTTCTGGACCAGACGGTCTTTGCCGGCGTGGGCAACATCATCAAGAACGAGGTTCTGTTCCGAATAGGCGTGCACCCCGCCACGCGGCTGGGCGACCTGCCACCGCGCAGGCTCACCGCGCTGATCACGCAGGCCCGCGCCTACAGCTTTGATTTCCTGCAGTGGAAGCGCCGTTTCGAGTTGAAGAAGCACTGGCAGGTACACACGCGCAGGATCTGCCCGGCATGCGGCGGCCCGATCAGCAAGCTTTACATGGGCACCACCCGGCGGCGCACGTTCTTCTGCCCGAACGACCAGGTGCTGTACGAACCCTGAGGCCGCCGTCCATGGCGGCCGGCTTCGGGGCGCGTCGATCAGGCGGCTTGTGCTGCCTTGGCATTGCCGCCGCCCTTGGCCAGCAGGGTGAGCTTCTCGTCGGTGGCCTTCTCTTCCTCAAGCGTCTCCAGCAGCAGCGGAAGGGCGTCCTTGTAGCCCAGCTGCTTGGCCAGCGCGGCGATGGTGCCGTAGGACGCGATCTCGTAATGCTCGACCTTCTGCGCGCCGCCGATCAGGGCGGCATCGCGCACAGGGCCCTTGTCGATGCTGTCGATCACTTCCTTGCCTTCCTCTACCAGACCTTCCATTGCCGCGCACTTGATGCGCTTCAGCCGGATGCCGAGAACCTCCACCACCTGGTCGATGCGCTCGATCTGGCCCTGGGTTTCTTCCAGGTGCGTTTCAAACGCTGTGGCCAGGTCAGGGTTCTCGGCCGCACGGGCCAGGCGCGGGAGGGCCTTGGTCAGCTGCTTTTCGGCGCTGTAGATATCCGAGAGTTCGTGGATGAACAGGTCTTCCGCTGTCTTGATAGCCATGCTGGGCTCCGCTGTGAGTGGAGCGCTCAGCGTAGGTCCCGCCCGGTTGCGATCAGGCGGGGGCCAGGTGAAGGCGGCATGTGAACGCCAACGCGAGCCCTGCGCGTTGTCTTCACGAGGTGGCGTCTGTCGCCCGCCTGCCGAAGTCCCGATACCGGCAGGCCTTCGCCATCGCTTCACGGTGGCGTCGCCTGGCGCCCATGGGCCGGCCTGTACGGTCACTTCACGCCCGATCACGCGTGGAGACTCCCATGAGCGATGACAAGAAGAACACCGGCAGCCCGGACCGGGATCGCATCAACGTCAACGAAGACTATGAACTGCAGTACTGGACCACGACGCTGGGTGTGTCAGCCGAGGAACTTCGGGCCGCGGTCGCCGAGGTCGGGCCCACCGCCGCTGCCGTACGCAAGCACTTGGGAAAGTAGCGCGGAGCTGCCATGTCACTGGTCGAGTACCGCCGCAAGCGTCGTTTTGACCAGACCAGGGAGCCCGAACCGGGCAAGGCGCTGCCAGAAGGCCAACGCGCCATTTTCGTGGTGCAGTTGCATCATGCCAGCCGCAGGCACTACGACTTCCGTCTGCAGGTGGGTGACGCGCTGAAGAGCTGGGCCGTTCCCAAGGGCCCCAGTTACGACCCGAAGGTCAAGCGCATGGCGGTGGAGGTGGAGGATCATCCCGTCGACTACGCAGCATTTGAAGGCGAGATTCCCAAAGGCCAGTATGGCGGCGGACATGTCGCCCAGTTCGACCACGGTGTGTGGGCCACGCAGGGTGACCCGGAAGCCCAGCTCGCCAAGGGCCATCTACGCTTCGAGCTGTTCGGCGCCAAGCTCAAGGGTGGATGGCATCTGGTCCGTTCCGGCAAGCCTGCGCGCCAGCCACAGTGGCTGCTGTTCAAGGACGACGACGAATTTGCCAGCGATATCGAGGCAGACGATCTGCTGGCGGATGTCGCTGTAGCGCCCCCGGAGGACCTGAAGCGTGCCGGGGCCGGAAAGACCGCGAAGAAGAAGCTCACGGTCGTATCCCCCACACGCACCCGACGAAAGAACTGGGCGAAGAAGGCCCTGGCGCTCGGCAAGGCGAGAAGGGCGGCGGCGCCGTCCGGGCCGTTTGAGCCGCAGTTGGCCAAGCTGGGCGACGCGCCGCCCCAGGGCGGGCAGTGGGTGCATGAGATCAAATGGGATGGATACCGCATCCTTGCTACGGTGGCTGAGGGCAACGTGCAGCTGTGGTCGCGGAACGCACTGGAATGGACCGGCAAGCTGCCTGAAATACGTGACGCGATCGCGGCACTGGGCCTCACCTCGGCGGCACTGGACGGTGAGCTCATCGCCGGCGCCGGCACCAAGGAAGACTTCAACCTGCTGCAGGCCACGCTCTCCGGCGAGCGGCAGGGCGTCCTGACGTATGCATTGTTCGATCTGCTGCATCTTGATGGCGTGGACATCGCCGATGCGCCCTTGCTGGAACGCAAAGCCCTGCTGCACTCCGTGCTGGAGGGGCAGGGCAGGCCATTGGCGTTCAGTTCGCATGTGCAGGGGGATGGCGACGAGGCCTATCGCCTGGCCGGTGAGCAGCACTTCGAAGGCATCATTTCCAAGCGCGCCGATCGCAGCTACCACAGCGGCCGCAGTGAGGATTGGCGAAAGACCAAACAGCTGGCCAGCGACGAGTTCGCGGTGGTCGGATACACCGCGCCGAAAGGCAGCCGCACCGGGTTCGGCTCGCTGCTGCTGGCGCGGCCAGACCCGAAACATGGCTGGCTCTACGTCGGCCGCGTCGGGTCCGGGTTCTCGGACGAACTGATCGGCGAAGTCAGCAGGCGCATCGAAGGCGGCGGCGGCCGCAAGCCGACGGCGCACGTGCCCACCCAGGACACCGACCTTCGCGCCGCGACCTGGTTCGCACCGCGTTTCGTGGTGGAGGTCTTCTATCGCGGGATTGGCGGGCAGAAGCTGTTGCGCCAGGCATCGCTGAAGGCGGTACGGGCGGACAAGGACATCGCCGATCTCGAAGATTCCGATCGCGCCGGAAAGGCCCCGGCTGCGGGTGGCACGCATGCACCCTCGCGACCCGGGCGCAGGGCGAAAAAACCACCCGCTACCGGCCGCACACCGCCCGCGCTTTCGTCCCCCGGCAAGATCCTGTTTCCTGGCGATGGCTACACCAAGCAGGAGGTATGGGACTACTACGCAGCAGTGATGGAGCACCTCCTGCCCGAGGTGGTTGATCGTCCGCTGTCGATCATCCGATGCCCCAGTGGCACCGCAAAGCCCTGCTTCTTCCAGAAACACCACACAGCCGGGCTGGAACTGGTCGATCCGGTAAGGCTGAAGGAGGAAAGCGGCATCAACGCCCATTACCTGGTGGTGCGTGACGCGGCCAGCCTGCTTGAACTGGTGCAGTTCAACGCGTTGGAGTTCCACCCTTGGGGCAGCCACGCCGAAGCGCCCGACAAGGCCGACCGGGTGGTGTTCGATCTGGATCCAGGACCGGACGTACCCTTTGCAGAGGTCAAGAAGGCGGCAACCGACATCCGCAAACTGCTCGCGCAGCTGCAGTTGGAATCGTTCCTGCGTGTCTCCGGCGGCAAGGGCCTGCACGTGGTGGTGCCGCTCAACCCGGGATGCGACTGGGACCTGACCAAGCGCTTTGCGAAGGGCTTCGCCGATGCGCTGGCGCAATCCGAGCCCCAGCGATTCCTGGCAACGGCCACCAAAAGCCTCCGCAACAAGCGGATCTTCGTCGACTACCTGCGCAACGGGCGCGGTGCCACGGCAGTCGCGTCCTACTCGCTGCGGGCGCGGCCGGGCGCACCGGTCGCGTTGCCGATCGCCTGGGGCGATCTGGCGAAACTCAAGCGCGCAGACGCGTTCACGATCAAGGACGTGCCAGCAAAGCTCAAGCGGCGGCGCAAAGACCCCTGGGCCGGCATCGGGGAAGTGAAACAGAATCTGGCGCGCTGGGCGCAGGCAGACCCGTAGCCCGCGCCTACGCGTCGGATCCCTGGGCGCTGCCGGGCAGGACATGATCGCATTCGACCAGCCGCGCGTTGCTGACCGTCTGGCGCGAAGGACAAGCGCCGCACACCAGCGTCGTTCCACCGGGCACCGCCCCCAACGCGTCCCCCGACAACTGTGTAATCCCGCCGCAGGTGTTGCAGCGCACGCGAATGGACCTGACGCGCTCAATACCCTGCACGCCGGAAACAGCGTCCAGCTCCAGAACATGGAAAAGGCCGGTATTGGGCATGGGGCGCTCCCGAGTCATCTGGCCCAAGCGTAAACGATCCATGGCATGGGGGGTGTAGGCGTCCTGCATGCCGTTTGTCAGCTGGAACCCAACTGATTCACAAAATGCACATGATGGGAACAACTGCGGGGCGCAGGTGGCCTATCCTACGGCCACGGAATCTGGGGGGATTCGCTACAGGAGCAGCCAATGCCGATCAGGGCAGTCGCATACGTCAGCGAAGCGGGCCCAGCCGTTGCTGGTGATCCGTTCGGCCTGGGCAGCGGAAAGCTCGACGATCTGGTCGATGATGCCGCCCGCTTCAACCGCAGTGCCGGCGTTACCGGCGTCCTGCTGTTCGACGGCAGCCGCTTCCTGCAGTACATGGAGGGGCCCGAAGACGGCTTGAGGGTGGCGTATTCGCGGGTGGTGGGCGCCTTCAGCCATACCGGGCTCATCGAGTTGCAGCGCGGCAGGGTGGGCAACCGGCGGCTCCCGTTCTGGCCGATGCGCTGGCTGCCCACCCAACCCGAGCAGTTGAAGCTTCTTGCCCGCGCGGACTGGTCAGGGTTCGCCCAGCACAGCGGTGACGATGCGCCAACCGAGACGGCGATGGATATCCTGGCCAGGTTGGTGGAACCCTACGCGGTTGCGGCGTGATCCACCGGCCTAGCGGCCTCCATAGCGCGCCGCCCATGGAATTTCTCCGCTGCACACGTTGAGGTGCCCGGTGCGCATCACGCAATACAGCCGGGCCTCCGGGTCTGCACTGGCAGCAATGTAGTCCAGTGCCTCGGCAAGCATGCGGACGAACTGCTGCTCGGGGTAGAACGCTGCCCAGGTCGGCAGCAGTTCGTCCAGTTGCGCGATCATCAGATCGATTTCCAGGTGCGTGCTCACTGCCTGATCCTCCTTCCAGGCACGTTAGCGACCACGCTGCAAGCAGAGAGTTGCGGTTCGCAGAGGCGACACAGGCGTGTTGCCCACGCAACGCTCACCTTGTCTTGACCATGGCGTTGATCGTCGCAGCGCGTGAGCATCATCTGCACGGCCGCGCCACCCTCGTTTCACCCGGCAAGGCGTATCAGAGAAGCCTCCCAGCTGAAGCTGCAAGGATCCCTTTCATGTCCGAACCGTTCCCGCGTGCCAGCTTATGGTCAGCTGACACCGAGTCGCATTGCTTCCGCCCCCTTGCCGGCACGACGCGCGCGGACGTGCTGGTGGTGGGCGCCGGCATGACCGGCCTGCTGACAGCGTCCCGCCTGGCGGATAGCGGCCTGGATGTGCTGGTGGTCGATGCAGGGCCCATCGGCGGGCGCAATACGGTGATGTCCACGGGCAATCTTTACGCGCCCGTCTCCCGGCTGGCAGAACTGGTCTCGCGCTGGGGCGGCGACACGGCCAGTCGTATCGTGCAGTGGCGGCAGCAGGCGCTGCGCGCCATCGAAACGCTGGTTCATCGCTACGATCTGCGTTGCGGCTTCGAACGCGTGGCCATGCAGTACGGCATGCAGGAGCGCACGCGCGAGGTGACGACGCGATTCGAGCGTGAACTTCAGGCCTATCAGCGCGTAGGCCTGCAGTGCGAACACCAGCAGTCCGGTCTGCCATTCGCATTGGGCCACGCGTTCCGTGTTCCCGATCAGGCGCAGTTGGATCCGGCGGCTTTCTGCAGGGAGCTGGCGCGACACCTGGTGGGCCGGGTGCGCATCCACGACTGGACCCAGATCAACAGCATCGAGGCATCAGCAGGCGTTGCCACCGCCCTTGGCGGCCGCATCCATGCCAGGCACTTCGTGCTCGCCACCCACTCGCCAGCAGGGTTCAACCTGGTGCAGGCCGAGATGGAGGTGTACCGCGAGTACGGCGTGGCGGTGGCGGTTGCCAATCCGCCAGCGGCAGGTATTCATTGGATCGCCGATCGGCACCGCTCGATGCGCGGGGTGCGCGGTACTGATGGCCGCGACTGGCTGGTGCTGGTCGGCGAGACACATCGCACCGGCGAAACCCCGGTGATGGATCCGGCACAGCATCTGGTCGCCGACGCGCGTCGCAACTTCACCGTGCAGGGCGAGCCGCTGTGCTGGTCGGCGCAGCAGTTCCGTGCAGCCGACCAGTTGCCCTACATCGGCAGCAGCGCGCACGACAATGTGTGGGTCGCCACCGGCTATGGTCCCGATGGCTTGACCTGGGCGGGCGTGGCCGCTCGTGCGATCACCGAGGGAATCATGGGCACGACCAGCGAGATCGAGAAGCTGCTAAGCCCCATGCGCTTCACGCCAGTGCGTTCGGCGGCCGGCTGGGCCCGTACCAATGGCACGGTTGCAAGGCACATGGTGGGAGATCGCCTTGGTGCTGCGCCGTCGCACTCGCCCAGCGAGTTAAGCCGTGGCTGTGGCGCACTGCTGGACGTGGATGGAAAGCGGACCGCCGTCTACCGCGATGAGCACGGTCAACTGCATGCGATGTCGGCGCTGTGCCCGCACCTCAAGTGCGTTGTCCAATGGAATGGCCATGAACGCACATGGGATTGCCCATGCCATGGCAGCCGCTTTTCCGCCACCGGGGCGCTGCTGGAAGGCCCCGCCCGGCAGGGCCTCACGCCAGAACCGCTGCAGGCAGAGCAGCCGCTGCAGCGGTGACCCTCAGGCTTCGGCGGCCGCATCCGCCTCGCAGGGCATGCAGCGTTCCTTCTTGGACTTGATGTCTGCAGCGGTCTTCGCCAGCGCCTCGTAACGCTGGCGAATCTCTTCAAGGTGCGCCGGTTCCATCGACTCCAGGTTCAACAGCTCCTGGTTGGCGTCCTTGCTGACCCGGATCAGTTCATCCAGCTTGATGTGCAGCGCGGCCGTATCGGCATTCTGCGTATGCTGGATCAGGAACACCATCAGGAAGGTCACGATGGTCGTTCCCGTATTCACCACCAGTTGCCACGTATCATTGAAGTGGAAGGCCGGCCCGCTGGCGGCCCAGGTGATGATGACCCCCAGCGCCGCGACGAATGCGCCCAGGCTGCCGGACAATCGTGCCGTCGCGGCCGCGACCCGGGCGAAGCCGCGCCGGATCACTCGTCACCTCCCGCGGCCTCCTCATCCGTTCGACGATCTGGCAGCCTGACCCGCTCACCCAGGCGCTTGGCCTGCTCTTCCGGCGTTGGCGCGGCGACGAAGGGGGAGATCGGATCACTGGCAGGGAAGGTTTCCTGCAGCGCTTCGTCATGATTGCGGTGGTTGTGCAGCTTTGCCTGCAGCGGGCTGACAGGATCGGGGCGCTGCGCTTCCGCGTCCGGGTGGGGGAGGTCTTTCTGATCGCGTTGCATGGTGAATCTCCAGGTTGATCACCACCCCTCAGGTGGCGGGCCCAGCATAGGAGTGCGCTGTGAGCGGCCCCATCAAGGGCGGGGCAACGTGGCGTCAAACCTTCAGGCAACACGCGTTAACAATCAGCAGGATGGGGGAGCCCGGCGTCGGCCACGGCGGCGCCAGGCCATCACCTGGCCGACCACCGCCGTCAACAGCAGCATCGCATTGGTCACCACGAAGACCGTGCTGCCCAGCATCGCGCTGTAGACAGTAAACAGCGCAGACGCGGTCATCTGGCCCGCGAACAGCCATTTGGATACGGCTTCCGGGTGGGACGACTGCCACTGCTTCACCATCTGCCGGATCAGGGTTGCCATCAGCACCGCCGTGGCGGCCCAGCCAAGTACGTCGGGGTGCATGAGGGCCTCCGATGTGTGGGCACCCCACGCTAGCCCCTGGCTGGGCAACGCCGTACGAAGGGAAGGTGAAGACGGCATCCCACCTCCGGCGCCCTCGCGCCATTCACTCCGCAGCAGCGACAATGCCCCCTCGGGCGCACCATGCGCGAGCCGCCCACCGATTGCAGGAATGCTGAGATGTCCAACACCCCCTTTGGCGAGTCGTCATGTGCTGCCGCAGCCAGCGGCTGCATCGAAGTCCGTGGTGCGCGCGAGCACAACCTGAAGAATGTCGATGTCTCCATTCCACGCAATGCACTGGTGGTGTTCTCCGGCGTGTCGGGATCCGGCAAGTCCTCGTTGGCCTTCGGCACGGTTTTCGCCGAGGCGCAGCGGCGCTACTTCGAATCCGTCGCACCCTATGCGCGCCGCCTGATCGACCAGGCGGGCGTGCCCGATGTGGATGCCATCGACGGGCTGCCCCCGGCGGTGGCCCTGCAGCAGCAGCGCGGTGCCAGCAACGCGCGCTCATCGGTGGGCAGCGTGACCACGCTGTCCAGCCTGGTGCGCATGATGTACTCGCGCGCAGGCGCCTACCCGGCCCACCAGCCCATGCTGTACGCCGAAGACTTCTCGCCCAACACCCCACAGGGCGCCTGCAGCACCTGCCATGGCCTGGGGTATGTCTACGAAGTGACTGAAGCACTGATGTTTCCGGACCCGTCGCTGAGCATCCGCGAGCGCGCCATCGCGTCCTGGCCACCGGCATGGCATGGCCAGAACCTGCGCGACATCCTGGTCACGCTGGGCTACGACATCGATGTGCCGTGGAAGAAACTGCCGAAGAAGGACCGTGAGTGGATCCTGTTCACCGAGGAGACGCCCACCGTGCCGGTCTATGCCGGCTTCACGCCGGCCGAGACCCGTACCGCACTCAAGCGCAAGCAGGAGCCCAGCTACATGGGCACGTACACCGGCGCACGCCGCTACGTGCTGCACACCTTTGCCAACACCCAGAGCGCCCTGATGCGCAAGCGTGTGTCGCGCTACATGGAAGGCAAGCTGTGCCCGGCCTGCCACGGTAAGCGCCTGAAACCGGAGGCGCTTTCGGTCACCTTTGCCGGTGTGGATATCGGCGAGTTCATGCGGCTGCCGTTGGACCAGCTGGCGGCGTTGCTCGAGCCCATCGCGCGGGGCGACTTCAGTGCACACAGCCACGGCGCGCGTTCCAGCAGGCGTGCAACGCCCCGCGATCGCGCCAAGCGGGCAGCAAGTGGCCGCGCGACCCACGAAGGCGCACCCGACGTGCGCCTGACCTCAGCCTTGTCTGAGGAAAAGCGCCTGGCGGCACAACGTCTGGCGGGCGGGGTCATGGCGCGTGTACGGCAACTGCGCGAGCTCGGCCTGGGCTATCTATCACTTGATCGCGCCACGCCCACGCTGTCGGCCGGCGAACTGCAGCGCCTGCGGCTGGCCACGCAGCTCAGCTCGTTGCTGTTCGGCGTGCTGTACGTGCTCGACGAACCCTCGGCCGGCCTGCATCCGGCCGACAGCCAGGCGCTGTACGACGCACTGGAACGGCTGCGCGACGGCGGTAACTCGGTGTTCGTTGTTGAACATGATCTGGAGCTGATGCGCCGCGCGCAGTGGCTGGTCGATGTGGGCCCGCAGGCAGGGGAGCATGGCGGACGCGTTCTCTACAGTGGCGAGCCCGATGGCTTGCGCGACGTTCAGGATTCGCGCACGGCGCAGTACCTGTTCGACCAGGTGCCTGCGCCCGCCAGCCGGCAGCGCAGTGTCATCAGCTGGCTGGAGCTGAAGGGTATCCATCGCCATAACCTGCAGGGCGTGGACGCGCAGGTGCCGCTGGGGCTTCTGACCGCAGTGACCGGTATTTCCGGATCGGGCAAGTCCAGCCTGATGGCACAAGCGCTGCCCGAGCTGATACTGCTGCACCTGGGGCATGAGCCGGTGGACGACAGCGCCGACAGCACGCCCGCGGATGGGCCGACCGTGATCGAAGCCACGCGGGGCCAGCTGGCCGGCGACGTGGACGCCATCCAGCGCGTGGTGCAGGTAGACCAGAAGCCCATCGGCCGCACGCCACGATCCAATCTGGCCACCTACACCGGCCTGTTCGATCACGTGCGCAAGCTCTTCGCCGCGACACCCGACGCGCGCCGCCGCCGATTCGACGCGGGCCGCTTTTCGTTCAACGTGGCCAAGGGCCGATGCGAAACCTGCGAAGGCGAGGGCTTCGTCAGCGTCGAACGTCTGTTCATGCCGAGCGTCTATGCGCCGTGCCCCACCTGCCATGGCGCCCGCTACAACGAGGCCACCCTGAAGGTGCTGTGGAATGGTCGCACCATCGCCGAGGTCCTGCAGATGACGGTGGACCAGGCGCAGGCGTTCTTCGCCGAAGAAGACGCCATTGCCCGCCCGCTGCAGTTGCTGCAGGAAATCGGTCTGGGCTACCTGCGGCTGGGCCAGCCGGCCACCGAGCTTTCAGGCGGTGAGGCACAGCGCATCAAGCTGGCGACCGAGCTGCAGCGCAGCCAGCGCGGACGCACGCTGTATGTGCTGGATGAGCCCACCACCGGCCTTCATGCATCGGACGCGGACAGGTTGCTGGCGCAGCTGCAACGGCTGGTGGAGGCTGGCAACACCGTGGTGATGATCGAGCACGATATGCGTTCTGTCGCACAGGCGGACTGGGTGATTGATGTCGGGCCAGGTGCAGGCGGCGCGGGTGGCACCATCGTGGCGAAGGGCACGCCGCAACAGGTGGCCCGCGCCAAGGGAAGCAGGACTGCGCCGTTCCTTGCGCGCGAGCTGGGGCAGGCCAGCTGACGCCATCTCATCTGGGGCTGGACGCATTCTGTTGTACTGTGGGAGTACTCGCAGCGCCCATCAGCGAGAGGATGGTCAGGTGAACGCTTCCATGCTCCCAAGAATCGTCGGCTTCGATGTCCCGTTGTTGCATGAGCGTGTAGACGCATCCACCGACGAAGCCATCACCGCGCTGCTGGATCTGGCGCCGGGCGCTCGCTGGACAGAGATGTTCCTCATCAAGTGCAGGGCACTGGCGTCCCAGCTCCAGCTGGCGGATGTTCGCATTGAAGGCGCCAGGATCTACTTCTACGGATCCATCAGCGATTCTCGTGGACTTGCCGACGCGGTGATGTCCATTGTCCACGTACTGAATGATGAGTTGATGCGCGAGCGGAATCACGCAGCCAGCCGCGCCTAGGCGCAGCCAAGCAGGGACCAGCACCGATCGGCAATCTCCGCTGCGCCAGGATGGCCGCGCAGGCTCGATCGCTTCGCAAGCCTGCCCTGCAGATCGTCGATCCATGCCGACCGGGTGCCATGCGGATCTCTCACATAGATATCGCAGGCAAGCCGGATAACGGGCGCCACTTCATATCGGAAGCTCATCGCGGGCAGGGCGCCCAGGTTGAACGCGATTTTCCAGTGGGCCAGCTCGCGCTCGACGTCGACAACGTGCTTGCTTCTTCCATGGATCATGGCGTTACCCCTTTTCGAAACTCCACTGTACACGCTTGTTGCTGCGGGCCTGTTCATGACCCTTGTTCATATGGGACGCGTCCCCGTACGTTCCCGTAACGGCGACACGCCCACAGTCAATCGGCAGCAGACTTGCTGCGGCGGAGAATCGAAATGAACAGCGTCCCCGAACAGAACAGGAATGACCGCTCCAACGCGTCCGCTGAAGCAGAACAGCCTGCACAGCAGGGGCAGGGCGAGGGGGGCGAACCCGGCGGAGAGGAGCCCGGCAAGCAAGGACAGCAACAGCAGCAGGACAACAAGGATCGCGAGAGCCCGAAGCCAGCGGATGAAAAGAAGGGCGGTCTCGGCGGCGATACCCGCCGCTGAGGAACAGGAGGAGCCGCGCGCCGCGCGGCTGCTTCCGCAGCAGACAGGGAGCGTGCATGTCCGCACAAAGCCAGGCGATCAGCCTGATGACCAAGATCATGTACCAGTGTCGCCCGGAGAAAACCACAACAATGGCGCAATGCCGTTGCTGCCACGCGCCCAGCCCTGGCGGGATGGAGTGCGCACGGTGCCTGACCGGCAGGCTCGGCGATACGATTCACAATCGTGGTGCAGCGTTCGGCTGGCTGGAATCGTTCCGCAGGGTCCAGCAGGACGAAGCACACGTATTCGAATGCGCAAAGCGCGCCGATGTGGCATCTCCCTAGGCGTCGCATCCGGACCTGACATCGCGCAGGCGTATGCTCGAGTCATTCAGGAGCAACGCGATGACTTTTCCGATCTGCATCTACGATAGAACGGGCACAGGGCTCCGGCTGCCTGCGGGATGGTGGATCGACCTTCAGTCCGATCTGCCTGCACTGGTGAAGGGTGCCGCGCGCATTGACCTTCCGCGATCTTCAAAAGACGAGCATCCACGATTGGATCCTGAGGTTCTCACGGATCTCTTCCGGCGCATTGGAGGCTCTCAGTGGCTAGGTTGAATCCAGCCCATTCCCTGGGAGTGCGCTGGCTGTTCTTTCGCCTTCGCAACGGGCAGTCCATCAGTCCGGCCAGGCTGATGTCTGTCTGGTCCGAGGCGGCGGAATCCAACGACTGCGCCGTGCGCCGTGAAATCATCGACGGCGCCGGCTATGTCTACGCCTTGTATGCGCCCAACAGCCTGCTTTCACCCAGGCGCGTGGAGCTGCGCATGAGAGCGCTGCTGGAGGAGGCCGGCTACGCCTTCACGATGGGCAGCCTGGCGGGGCGGCACCCGGGCGACGGCTGAGGCGCGGCGCTGAGGCGCCGGCCGAAGAGTCCATGACAGCCGCTCTCATTCGGGGACACCAGGCTCCAGTGGTTCGTGAGGCGCGGGATCGAAGAGCGCCAGCATCCGCTCACGCCGGCACTGTTCGAGCCAGTGGTGCCATATCTCCACCTCGTCCATCAGCCCCGTGGCACCGCACGCTGGGCACGTGAGCGTCGTACCCGATGGACTCGTCTTGATGCCCTCGTCCTGAGTCATTGATGAGCGCAAGCCGCAGCTCTTGCAGGTGGATCGCAACTGATCGAGGCGAACGATGGCGCCATTGCGCGCAAGAAGGGGCTGGATCGCATGGATCCGGAAGGCATTGGGAGGGTGCATGGCCGTGTCGTCTTGGGCTGGACACGGGAGCAAAGGATTCTGCGCCGGAGAAGAGCCGTGAGGGCGCAGTGTCCTCCGTTGGAGGTTAACCCTTCATCAAAGTGCGGAACACGCTCCATCGTTGGCCTGAAATCCTACGCCCGCAATCGTGCACTGACGCGGGCACCCGGCGCTTCTCCGGTGCCAGCCCTGCTTCTGGGAAGGAAGGGCTCTGCCATCACAACAGAGCCCCGGTCACTCACTTTTCCTGCAGGAACGCCAGCAGATCCTGGTTGACCTTGTCCTTGTGGGTGTCGGTCAGGCCGTGCGGCGCACCCGGGTAGACAATCAGCCTGGCGCCCTTGATGAGCCTTGCCGATTGGCGGCCTGAGATATCGATCGGCACGATCTGGTCGTCGTCGCCGTGGATGACCAGGGTGGGCACATCAAACTTCTTCAGGTCCGCGCGGAAATCGGTGGCGGAGAACGCAGCGATCGAATCGTAGGTGTTCTTGTGGCCGCCCTGCATGCCCTGCGCCCACCACGCATCGATCAGCCCCTGCGAGACCTTCGCGCCCGGACGGTTGAAGCCGTAGAACGGGCCCGACGGAATGTCCTTGTACAGCTGCGCGCGGTTATCCATCTGCGCCTTGCGGATGCCATCGAACACTTCAATCGGCAGGCCGTTCGGGTTGTCGGCGGTCTTCAGCATGAACGGCGGTACCGAGCTGATCAGCACGGCCTTCTTCACCCGCCCCGTGCCATGCCGGCCAATGTAGCGCGCCACTTCGCCGCCACCGGTGGAGAAGCCCACCAGGGTGACATCGTGCAGGTCCAGCGTATTGATCACCGTGGCCAGGTCATCGGCGTAATGATCCATGTCATTGCCGTCCCACGGCTGGCTGGAGCGACCGTGGCCACGACGGTCATGCGCGATGACACGGTAGCCATGATCGGCCAGGAAGATCATCTGGGATTCCCAGCTGTCCGAGTTCAACGGCCAGCCGTGGCTGAAGGTCACGACCGGGCCGTCCTTCGGGCCCCAGTCCTTGTAGTACAGCTGCACGCCATCGGCGGTGGTGATGTAGCTGGCGGTGCGCGCGATGCTGGTGACTGCCGCCGGCGTGGCCGGTTCGGCGGCCTGCGCGGACAGGCCGGCCTGGACCGAGAGAGCGAGGGCGGCAACGGCCAGGGCACGGGTGAAGGTGTTCATGCGGGGAACTCTCATGGGTGGGTGGTGAGACGTACTTTGCGCCCGCGATCAGGCGCCAGGGATATGACAAGTCCGAATTTCGTGATAGATCGTCCTGAGTGCACGGATCCACAGTGGGGTCGACTGGATGATCATCCGAAGCTGCCCGACCTGGGCCTGCGCGCTACCGAACGAGCCAGAGGTGCTTGCAATGGTGGCATTGCAGCCGGTTCCGCATTGCTTCCCGGAACGCAACATGACGTACCCCTTCACGGCGCTACCGCACCTGCGGCGTACTGCCTAGGCTGATCCCACACGGCACCTGCCGTGTTCCGGGCCCATTGCCCGCGCAGTGGCCCGTCTTCCCATGAACTCCGCAGCGCTGGCCTGCCAGGCAACCGTGCCCTGGCAATGTCACTGCCTGCGCCATGGGCAAGCGCCCGGATTCGTTCGCGCCAGCCTTGCATTGCTGCCCGCCAAATGGCTCTTCGTGGAGATCCCTCATGTTCAGTATGGAAAACACCGCCGCGCCCATTGCCCCCGCCCTCGATGAACTGGTGCCCTCGCGCTACGCCCTGAAAGTGGGCGACGTCGAAGTGCTGGTGATCAGCGATGGCGTCCTGCCGTTGCCCACCCAGATGCTCGGCCACAACGTACCGGCGGCCGCCCGTGCCGAATGGTTCGAAGAGATGTACCTGCCGCAGGATGCCTTCGACTGGGCATTGAACGTGATGGTGGTGCACAGCGGGGATCGCACCATTCTCATCGATGCCGGCCTGGGCATGGACCCGGACCTGCAGCTGCCGCGCGCCGGCCAGCTGATCCGTCGCCTTGGTGCTGCCGGTATCAACCTGGGCGAAATCACCGATGTGGTGATCACCCACATGCACATGGACCACGTCGGCGGGCTGCTGGTTGAAGGTGTGAAGGAACAGCTGCGCCCGGACCTGAAGATCCACGTGGCCGCAGCGGAGGTGGAGTTCTGGAAGTCGCCGGACTTCAGCCGCACCAACATGCCGCAGGGTTTCCCCGATGCGCTACGCGCCACGGCCAAGCACTTCTGGGCCGAGTACAGCAGCTATGTGCATACCTTCCAGGACGAACAGCAGATCGCGCCGGGCGTAACGGCCCGCCGTACCGGTGGGCATACCCCGGGCCACTGCGTAGTGCGCGTAGCGTCCGCGGGGCAGGCCCTGACCTTTGCCGGTGACGCGGTGTTTGCGGTCGGCTTCGACCAACCGAACTGGCACAACGGTTTTGAGCACGACCCGGAGGAATCCGCACGCGTACGCATCGCTCTGCTGAAGGAACTGGCCGGCACCGGCGAAATGCTGGTGGCCACGCATCTTCCGTTCCCGTCAGTGGGCCGGGTGTCGCTGGAGGGCGAGACGTTCCGCTGGGTGCCGGTGTTCTGGGACTTCTGATCGGATCCTGCGGATACAGCGCGAGCAGGGGTTTTCGACGGGGCGCATCGGCGCCCCGCTCGAATCCCGCAAGGACGAGGCCGACAACGGACGCCATCCACACCTGGCGTGAAACTACTGGATGGCGGTAGGGCGAGCCAACCGCTGCAGCTTGTGCGGGTTGCGCTGCACCAGGATCTGCGTGATCCGTTCGCCATCGGTCTCGAAGGCCATCGCCGCCTCCAGCACGCCATCGAAATAGCGCAGCAGTCCCAACCGTCCGTTGAGCATGGCCGGTACCATCCGCAATTGCGCGCTGCGCCGCAGGTGCGGGGCATACAGCAGCTGGGCAATGCGTGTGCCGCCGAGCAAAGGCCCGGGAAAGCTGGTGACGATACCGCCGCCGTCACCCACCAGCTCGGCCGATTCGGCCATCAACGCCTTCATCGTGCGGAAATCTCCACTGGATGCAGCCTCGGCGAAGCGGCGCAGCAGTTTCTGGTGCACGTCCTGCGGGACGTTGTAGCGCGGGCGCTCCTGCCTGAGCTGCTGGCGTGCGCGATGCACGATCTGCCGGCAAGCGGCTTCCGTCTTGTCCAGTGTGCGCGCGACCACCGCATAATCCTGATCGAACACATCGTGCAGCAGGAAAGCCGCACGCGCATCCGGGGCCAACCGTTCCAGCACACTGAGGAAGGCGACCGACAGATCGCTGGCGGTTTCCAGCACGTACTCGGGCGTGGCGGCGTCATCGGTCAGCAGCGGCTCGGGCAACCACATGCCCACATAGTGTTCGCGCGCATGCCGGGCCAGGCGCAGGCCATCAATGGCGCGACGGGTGGTGGCCGCCACCAGCCAGGCTTCCGGATTCTCGATCTGTGACTGGTCGGCGCCATGCCAGCGAAGCCAGACATCCTGCACCACGTCTTCGGCTTCGTGTGAAGACCCAAGCATGCGGTAGGCCACGCCGAACAGGCGTGGGCGGAGGCGTGAGAACAGCGCAGTGGAATCGTCCATGCCAGCGTAGACGGGACAGGTCCCCGGATTGTGACACCCGGGAACCTGTCGTTGGTGCCAGCGCCGGACGTGCGATCAGTGCGGCGGCAGCACCGCCGGTTTGCCGATGTCCTTGATCAGGAACACCACGAACTTCGCCGGCTCGGTAGCGCTGGCGTTGCGGCCTACGGTGCGCAGATCGGACGGGCCTTCATGGAAGGCCTCGCCCGGGCCAAGGGTGACCTCCTTGCCGCCGGCCACACCCATCACGATCCGTCCTTCCAGGACGTAGACGAAGCCATGGGCATCGTGGCGGTGGACAGGATCGGCGCCACCCGGCGGGTACTCCACGGTAAGGATCAGCGCTTCCTTGCCGGGCTGCTCCGGCAGGGCGCGGGTCATCACCTCGCGCACCAAGGGCTGGGGCGCAGGAGAGGGCGGGGTGGCGGCAGCGCCGCACAGTGGCAGCAGCGCAAACAGGACCAGAACAGAGCGACGCATGGCAGGTCTCCAAAGCGGTGGAGGAGGGCCGCTGCATGGGGCAGCGGCGGAAGGGTCAGGCCAGGCCGGCCTTGTCCAGGCCAAAGGCCGTATCCAGGGTGCCGGGCGTGGTACGGAAGGCGACATTGGCACGGTTCCAGGCGTTGATCGCCATCACCGCGTGGGTGAGGTCGACCATTTCCTGATCGGACAGCGGGCCGCGCACGCGCGCGTACAGCTCGTCGGGCACCCCCTGCGCCGGCAGCTGGGTCAGTACTTCGGTCCAGGCCAGGCAGGCGCGCTCGCGCGGGCTGAACAGCGTTGATTCACGCCATGCCGCCAGGTGATGCAGGCGCAGCGGGCGCTCACCACGCAGGGTGGCCTCCTTCACGTGCATGTCCAGGCAGAAGCCACAGCCGTTGAGCTGCGATGCACGGATGTTGACCAGATCGATGATGGCCCCTTCGATCGAGGCGGTGTGGGCGGCATGCGAGTACACGCCGAGCTTCTTGAACAGTTCGGGGGATTGCGCGGCGTAATCCAGGCGTGCGGTCATGGTGTGTTCCTGTAGCGTGTGAAGGGCACAGCGAGGCTAGGCCTGCATTCGCAACGCCGGTAGGCGGGGGCCGGGCCGCACGCTGTTGCATGAAAAACACCAATGTCCTGTCACAGCGGCCGATGCTCGGCCGTCTGCCGGGCATGGACACCTCATCGCACCTGCGCACCGCATCGCGCCCTGCCAGCGAACAGGTCTGGCAGGCCTTCCTCGCCGCATTGCGCGAACTGCCGCCCGACGCACGCGCGATCCTGCTGTTGCACGACGTGCTGGGCGCCGGATTCGAGGACATCGTGCCCCTGCTGGGGCTCGACCCTTCCACGTGCAGGCAACGGTTGGCGGCGGCGCGGAGCCACCTGCACGCACAACGTGCCCGCCTGGAGCCAGGCCACCCATGAATGCCGCAACGCCCCGCGCGGCCAGTGACGGCCACGATGCGCTCAATGCGTCCTTCTCCACCAGCTACGCCGGTGTGCTGGCCTTCATTGCAGTGGCGTCCGAGGGCAGTTTCGCGCGCGCGGCCGACCGCCTCGGCATCGGCCGCTCGGCCGTCAGCCGCAGCGTGCAGAAGCTGGAAAGCCAGCTGGGCGTGCGGTTGTTCCTGCGCACCACGCGCTCGACCACGCTCACCCGGGAAGGCGAGCTGTTCCTGGAGGGCTGCAACCCGGGCGTGACCTGCATCCTGCAGGCGCTGGAGGAAATGCGCGACCTGCGCGAGGGTCCGCCGCGCGGGCACCTGCGCATCAGTGCCAGCCACGGCTTCGGCCGGCGGGTGATCGCCCCCTTGCTGGCCGCATTCCGCGCCGAGTACCCGCAGGTCTCTGTAGAACTGCTGCTGGACGAGCAGGCCCCCGACCTGGCAGGTGACCGCATCGACGTGGCATTTCGCGACGGCCTGCTGGAAGACAGCCAGGTGATCGCCAAGCAGCTGGTGCCGATGCAGCTGGTCGTATGTGTTTCACCAGCGTACGTGCAGGCGTACGGTCTACCGGTATCGGTGGATGCGCTGTCCACACATGCCTGCATCGGGCGGCGCCTGCCGGGCGGACGCATGCAGCCCTGGGAATTCCGTGTCGACGGTGCCGAAGTGCACCTGCAGCCGCCGGCCGCACTGGTGTTCAATGATGCCGACCTGGTCCTGCAGGCCGTCATCGACGGGCTCGGAATCGCCCAGCTGCCCAGCTATCAGGTGCGTGAAGCGCTGTGGGCGGGCAGGGTGGTGACCTGCCTGGATCGGCATGCGCCGCTCGATCGCGGCCACTACCTGTGCTACCTCAGCCGCCGCCAGCTGCCCAAGCGCGTGCGGGCCTTCATCGACTTCAGCACGCAGCGGGTGCGCGCGCTCGAGCTGGATGTGATCTCGCACTGGGAAGCGCGCCAGCAGGCCACCCCTCTGAACCCAGGCGCACGGCCTGGCTGGGCCTGAGCGTATTGGTGCGTGCCGGGCAACAGTGCGCGGCCCGCCATGGACCTACTGCCTCGCGCCCGCGCTACCTACGATGCCTGCGCCCGGCCACATCCGGTAGCCCTTCTACATTCCAGGAGACATGCAATGAAGTTCCTCGTCATCGGTGGTACCGGCCGCATCGGCAGCAAGGTGGTGGAACGCCTGCGCGTAGCCGGGCATGAGATCGTGGTGGCAGCACCCTCGACCGGGGTGGATGTGCTGACCGGTGAAGGTCTGGATGCCGCCATGGACGGCGTCGACGTGGTGGTGGACCTGGCCAACTCGCCCTCGTTCGAAGATGCGGCAGTGCTTTCGTTCTTCGTGACCGCTGGCCACAACATACTTGCGGCCGCTATCCGTGCCGGCGTACATCACCACGTTGCGCTTTCCGTCGTAGGCACCGACATGCTGGCAGCCAGTGGCTATTTCCGCGGCAAGATCGCCCAGGAGCGCCTGATCCGCGACTCGGGCCTGCCGTACACCATCATCCATTCCACGCAGTTCTTCGAGTTCCTGCCGGGCATCATCCAGTCCGCCGGCGATGGGGAGACCCTGCGGCTGCCGGCCGCCGACGTGCAGCCGATTGCCGCCGAGGATGTTGCCGAAGCGGTGGCACGCATCGCGCAGCAGCCGCCGGCCAATGGCGTGCTGGAAATCGCCGGGCCGCAGCGTAGCGCGATGGCGGATCTGGCCAGGCAGTATCTGCAACTGACGGGTGATTCCCGGCAGGTCGTTGCGGATGCCCAGGCGCTGTACTTCGGCGCGCCGCTGCAGATCGACACGCTGGTGCCGGTCGGACACGCGTGGCTGGGGCAGGTCGATTTCGACGCCTGGCTGCAGCAGTCCGGCCTGTTGCAGCGGCAGCCTGCCTGAGCGGCGAATCGATCGCCTGCCGCAGCTGCGCTTGATGGAGCCGCGCAATGACCGAGCTGAAGCCTCCTTCGCCCGCCATGCTGGACCGTTACCAGGGCGACGACGTGAAGCCGCTGTATACCGGCCGCGTGCGGGTGAGCGGTGGCCAGGCCCAGCACGGGCGGGCGTCCGGCGTCGTGCGGTCGGACGACGGTGCACTGGCGGTGGACCTGCGCCTGCCGCCGGAACTCGGCGGGCCTGGCGGCGGCGCCAATCCCGAGCAGCTGCTGGCCGCAAGCTACGCTGGCTGCTTCCACGGTGCCATGGTGCTGGTGGCCGCGCGTGCCGGCCTGCTGCTGCACAACCCCAGCATCGAAGTGGCGGTCACCTTCGCCCGTGATCCGGCAGATGGGCTGTACCTGCTGTCGGCCGAGATCGTGGTACATCTTCCCGGCATGGATGAGAACCTGGCCTGCGAACTCGTTCGCAACACCGAACGCGTCTGCCCATACGCCAAGATGTTCCATCGCGGCGTCAGCCATGTGGTGCATGTTCGGGTCGGCCCGCAGGCTCCGCCTCTGTAGAATCGAGCCATGCTCGACTCCGGGAAGGTCCTGGCCCTGACGATTACACGGCTAGGCCGTATTCCGCCACAACCCCGCTCGGCTACGATGGTGGCGCCGGCAACCTGGCCGGTGGGGCAGGGGATGCAATGGACATGCAGGCAGGGGGCGGATTCGATCCGCCGGCAAAGACCGATTCGCAGGAACTGACATTCCACTGGCTCTACCAGCGGGTGCAGGGACTGGTTGAGCACAGCATCTACCCCAAGGCGGGCAGGGTGGAGACGTGGGCGTTTCGCATCGGCGTGGGTGCGGCGATCGTCGGCATTCTCATGGGTCAGCTTCCGGATCGATGGCTGCCTCTTGGCGTAGTGCTCCAGGTGGTTGTTGCCTGCCTGGCAATCGAAGTAGGAGGGTTCATTGTCGGTGGCGTACTGGCCGCCCGCAGGGGCATTCGCCAGTTCAGCCAGCCGCGGCTCTCGCACGCCCGGGAGATGGATGAAGACTTCGCTCACTGGCAAGCGGTGGTGACCGAGCTTCGCGGATTCCCGCGCGTCCAGCGCGAGCGGCGACTCAAGTTCGTCAGCACCTTGCGCACAAACATGATTGAGCGCATGGGCATGATGTATGGCGGCCTGCAGCGGCTGGGACCATTCCCGCTGTTGATTGCCCTCTACCTGCAGTTCCGCGGATGGAAATGGGGCGACTGGGCGGGCGCTTTCGATGTTGGCCCGCTGGGTGCACTACTGATCTTCACCATGGTGCTGCTGTACCTGCTGGGCTGGATGCTGATCGGCCTTCGCACCAGGCTTGATACCTACGTTGCCTTGTTGGAGGGCTCCATCCACGAACCCGAGCCCTCCCAGCGAACGCCTTTGTAGCGTCGGGCCATCATGTTCCTCATGCTGAGGGACAAACAGGACTGTGAGTCATCCAGTGAGGCATACGCATGGCTCAAGAGTGCCGCGCTGTGGCTGGATGCAGCCGATTTCTTCGGGCTTGCTGCATCATGTTCGCACATTTCGCCGACTTCACAGGTCTGTACCCCGCACAGGGGCATAGTAGCCCTTCGGTAGTGTGAGCGCGTCCATCCAGCCACGGGGTTTCCCCGAACGCCAGGAGGTCACTGTGCCAAGTTGTGATGAAGGAATGAAGTTGACGCGTCGCCAGGTGATCGCCGGCGGCGTCACGACCGTGGCGATGTCCGCCGCACCGGGGGCGTCATCGCTCGCCGCCGAACTGGCGGCGCCCCCGCCGCCCAGGCCGCCGGTCATCAGCACGGTGGCATTGACCGTCAACGGCAAGCGGCGGGAACTTGAACTGGACACCCGGACCACGCTGCTCGATGCCCTGCGCGAACATCTGAAGCTGACCGGAACGAAAAAAGGCTGCGACCACGGTCAATGCGGTGCCTGTACCGTGTTGGTCAACGGTGAGCGCATCAATGCCTGCCTCAGCCTGGCGGTGCAGCACCAGGGCGATGCCATCACCACCATCGAAGGCCTCGGAACTCCCGATGACCTGCATCCGATGCAGGCCGCTTTCATCAAGCATGATGGCTACCAGTGCGGGTATTGCACGCCGGGGCAGATCTGTTCGGCGGTGGCGGTCCTGGACGAGATCAAGCGGGGTGTGCCCAGCCATGTACAGGCGGACGTCAGCGCACGGCCCCGGGCCACCAACATGGAAATGCGCGAACGCATGAGCGGCAACCTCTGCCGCTGCGGCGCCTATTCCAACATTGCCGAGGCGATGGCAGAGGTCGCTGGCGTGACCTCTGCAGGGAGGCGCGCATGAGGGCCTTCAGTTACGAACGCGCGAAATCCCCGGCCGAGGCCGCCAGGGCCGTCGCCGGTACCGAGGGCGCGAAGTTCCTGGCCGGAGGGACCAACCTGCTCGACCTGATGAAGCTGGAGGTCGAGACGCCAGCGCACCTGGTCGATGTGCAGGACATCGGCCTGGACAGGATCGAACCCACCGACGAGGGCGGCCTGCGCATCGGCACGCTGGTCACCAATACCGCGCTGGCCTCGCATGAGCGCGTGCGCCGCGACTACGCGGTGCTCACCCGCGCGATCGTGGCAGGCGCCTCCGGGCAGCTGCGCAACAAGGCCACCACCGGCGGCAACCTGCTGCAGCGCACGCGCTGCCCGTATTTCTACGACCCCCATCTGCCCTGCAACAAGCGCCTGCCCGGATCAGGCTGCGGCGCACTCGAGGGGTTCTCCCGGCAGATGGGCGTAATCGGCACCTCGGACAGCTGCATCGCGACCTATCCGGGCGACATGGCGGTGGCCCTGCGGGTGCTGGACGCCTCGATCCAGACCGTCAGGGGTGACGGCAGTACGCGCAGCATCCCGGTTGCCGATTTCCATCGTTCTCCCGGCGACAGGCCGCAGCAGGACAACGTGCTGCAGCGCGGTGAGCTGATCACCCACGTCACGCTGCCGGAGCCCCTGGGCGGTCGGCACGTGTACCACAAGGTACGTGACCGCGCGTCGTATGCGTTCGCACTGGTGTCGGTCGCCGCGGTCGTGCAGCGAGACGGCTCGGCGCGGTTCGCCTTCGGCGGGGTCGCTCCGAAGCCGTGGCGCGTCGAGGCAGCCGAACCGCTGCTGCGCGATGGCGTGAAGGCCGCGGCCCGGCAGGTGTTCGCCGCTGCCCGTCCGACGCGGGAGAATGCGTTCAAGATCGCTCTCGCCGAGCGCACCCTCGCAGCCGTGATGGTGGAAGGAGAGCGCTGATGCCCCTTGAATTCAACGCCCCCGCCGGCGACAACCTGTTCGACAAGGCCAAGGTCGTCGGCAAGTCGACCCCGCGCATCGACGGACCACGCAAGACCACCGGCACCGCACCCTATGCTTACGAGCGCCATGACGTGGCGCCGAACCAGGCCTACGGCTACATCGTCGGTGCGGGCATCAGCAAGGGGCGCATCATTTCGATGGATGCGTCCCGCGCACGTGCCGCGCCTGGCGTACTGGCGGTCATCACCGCACCGGAAACCAAGCCGGTCGGCACATCGAACTGGAACAATGCACCGTTGTTCGGCGGAGCCGAGGTGGCCCACTACCATCAGGCCATCGCCTGCGTGGTGGCAGAGACCTTCGAGCAGGCCCGCGCCGCCGCGGCGCTGATCCGCACCCGCTACGAGCGCGGCAAGGGCCGCTTCGATTTCCCGGCCCTGGCACCGTCCGCGCCGCTGGCAAAGGGGCGCGGCGGCAAGCCCGACCGGCAGACGCTCGGCGATTTCGACACCGCTTACGCGAGCGCGGCGGTCAAGCTCGACGAGACTTACCACACCTCCGACGAAAGTCATTCGATGATGGAGCCGCACGCCACCATCGCCGCCTGGGAGGGTGACACGCTCACGTTGTGGACGGCGAACCAGATGATCGACTGGGCCAAGCAGGGCATGGCGGCGATCCTCGGCATCGATCCTGCCAAGGTGCGTGTGGACTCGCCCTATATCGGCGGCGGCTTCGGCGGCAAGCTGTTCATCCGTGCCGACGCGGTGCTGGCCGCGTTGGCGGCCAAGCAGGTCGGGCGACCGGTGAAGATCGCGCTGCAGCGCCCGTTGATGCCCAACAACACCACGCACCGGCACGCCACCCTCCAGCGCGTGCGGATCGGCTGCGGAAAGGATGGCCGGATCTCCGCCATCGCCCATGAGAACTGGTCGGGCAACATCAACGGCGAGGACGGCGAAAACGGCACCCTGCAGACGCCCAAGCTCTATGCGGGCGCCAACCGCCTGGTGGCCAACTACATCGCCACGCTCGACATGCCCGAAGGCAATGCGATGCGCGCACCGGGCGAAGCACCGGGCCACATGGCGCTGGAGGTGGCGATGGATGAAATGGCCGAGAAGCTGGGCCTCGACCCGATCGCGTTCCGCATCCTCAACGAGCCCGAGGTGGTACCCGGCGATCCGTCCAAGAAGTTCTCCGACCGCAACCTGGTGCGCTGCCTGCGCGAAGGCGCGGAGCGCTTCAACTGGAACAAGCGCAACCCCAGGCCGGCGCAGGTCAGGGAAGGGGACTGGCTGGTCGGCATGGGCGTGTCCGCGGGCTATCGCGGCGCACCGACGATGAAGTCGGCGGCGCGGGTCCGGCTTGACGGCCAGGGCGGGGTGATTGTCGAGACCGACATGACCGACATCGGCACCGGCTCCTACACGATCATCGCGCAGACGGCAGCCGAGACCATGGGCGTGCCGCTGGACCGGGTCCAGGTGACCCTCGGCGACTCCCGTCATCCCGCCTCCGCCGGTTCCGGCGGCCAGTGGGGCGCGGCAAGCTCCACCGCAGGCGTGTACGCGGCGTGCGTCAGCCTGCGCCGCAAGGTGGGCGAGAAACTGGGCTTCGACGGCGACACCGCAGACTTCGCCAATGGCCGCATCCAGGCGGGCGGGCGGACGATCAAGCTGGCGGAGGCGGGCACACTGTCGGCGGAGGACGGCATTGCCTTCGGCGACTTCAAGCAAGGCTACGACGTCGGCACCTATGCAGGGCATTTCTGCGAGGTTGCCGTGCATGCCTACACGGGAGAGACGCGCATCCGCCGCATGCTTGCCGTATGCGATGGCGGCCGGATCCTCAATCCGCTCTCCGCACGCAGCCAGGTCATCGGCGGAATGGTGATGGGTGCGGGCGCGACCCTCATGGAGGAGCTGGTGGTCGACAAACGGCTTGGCTTGTTCATCAACCACGACCTGGCCGGCTACGAGGTTCCCGTGCATGCCGACATCCCGTACCAGGAAGTGGTCTTCCTCGACACGCTGGATCCGGTGATCTCGCCGATGAAGGCCAAGGGTGTGGGTGAACTGGGCATCTGCGGGGTCGGCGCCGCGATCGCCAATGCGGTCTACAACGCAACCGGCGTGCGCGTGCGCAACTATCCCATTACCCTGGACAAGCTGCTGCCCGGCTTGCCCGACGTAGGCTGACGTTGCGCATGGACCGACCCGTAGCCTCACCCGCGCTGGAAGCTTCAGCGGCAGGCGGAGGAGAGCCCGGCGATCTTGCCGAGGACATGTCTGCAGCGCCGGGCTTCCTCGCCGAAGGCAGCCCGCGCGGCGTCCTCGAGACGGCCTTGACGCGCGTGCGCGCAGGTGAGTACGCCGTGCTCGCGCTGGTGCTGGAAACCGATGGCTCCACGTACGCCGGTGCCGGCGACATGGTGCTGTTCTGCAACGGCGGCCAAGTCGGCTGGCTCAGCGGCGGATGCCTGGAGCCCGAGCTCGCGCGACGCGCGGAGCAGGTGAGCGCGGCAGGGCGGGTCGACTGGATCGAGATCGACACCCGCAGTGACGACGACCTGTTGAGTGGGTCCGCGCTCGGGTGCCGCGGCCGGCTGCGGATTGCGCTCCTGCCGTTGCGTGCCATGGCCGGCCTCGACGACGTCATCGAGGCTTGGCTGCGCGAGGGCGTGCCACTACAGCGCGAGCTTCGTGCATCGGGCCAGGTCGTTTTCCGTGCCGGCCATCGCGAGCAGGCGTGGCAGCTGCATCCGATGGAGGGTGCGCAGCCCTTTGGCGAGGGCGCATGGCATTTGCCGTTGCTCCGGCTTCCGCGGGCCCTGGTGTTGGGGGGCGGTCCCGAAACGCCCTCCCTGGTTCCGTTGCTGCGGGGCCTGGGGTGGCGGGTCAGCGTGGCCGAACGGCGAGCGCGCTGGGCCTCAGCCGGGCAGTGCGCGGATGTGCATCTTCAGACCAGCCCGGCTGAGGCCCTCCATGCCGACCCGTGCGACGCGGTACTGGTGATGCATCACGATTTCGAACTGGACCGGGAGGCGCTGGTGGCCCTGGCTGATACCGAGGTTGGCTTCATTGGACTGCTGGGTCCGCGTCGAAGGCGCGAGGACCTGTTCAAGCTGCTGACACCGGATCAGCGCCTCCGCCTTTCCCCGAGACTTCGATCACCGGTCGGCCTGAACATCGGCGGCCGAGGGCCGGAGGCGATTTCGCTCAGCATCGCCGCACAGCTGCAGCAATGGCGAAGCGCGCACGGCAGGTGACTGACGCGCATGCGGTCGTCGTGCTTGCTGCCGGCGGGAGCACCCGACTTGGCCAGCCCAAGCAGCTCCTCAGCCGGCAGGGCGAGACCCTGGTACATCGCATGGTGCGGTTGGCGCGGGAGCTCGCGCCAGCGCAAGTACTGGTCGTGGTGGGCGCGAACGCACAGGCCGTGACATCCAGCATTGCCGGGCTGGATGCCACTCCGGTAGCCAACCACCACTGGGAGCGTGGCCTGGCGAGCAGTCTTCAGGTTGCCGGTGCACACCTGCTGCCCACGGTGACTGCGGTGATGGTCGTGGCATGCGACCAGCCCGCAATCGAGCGCTCCCATCTGCAGGCGCTGCTTTCGGGTGCCCGCGTCTCGGCGTCAGGGTGCGCGGGTACCCGCCACGGAAATGTGCTTGGCGTTCCCGCCGTAGTGCCGCGTGCATGGTTCAACTCTGCGGGTGCAAGCGGTGACCGCGGCTTCGGAGCGCGCCTGCGGCAACTTCCTGTCGATACGGTGCATGTCCTGCAGGCACCGGAACTGGGCCTGGATATCGATACGCCAGAAGACCTCGCGCGTGCGCGCGATGCGGGCTGGATCGATGCCGGGAGGTGACTCGCATGATCACTGGGCCAATGCCTGTCACGCAGGTGACGGACGGCAGGGCTGGTGCCCGAACCCTCGCTGCCCGCAGCCCTGCAGAGTCGAGCCGCGCTCGACTACGGCACGCCACATCGCGCTCCATCAGGCACATCACCAGCAAGAATCTGCAGCACCCGATCCAACAGAACAGGCTCCGGCACGTCAGCCAGCACCTGCTCCAGGTAATCCAACGGCTCCAACTGCCATTGGAGGAGCGCGCGCAACCGCACAACGGCGGGCGCCCGATGCTCCGCGTCCAGTGAGACCTGCAACAGTAGATAGTGCGAGCGCCTCTCCAGCCACAGCACTGGAACGCCTCCACAGTGAATCTGGAATCCCGCGTTTTGATGCCGCTCGACGAACTGGAAGCCCTGTTGTGGCCGAGAGTCCACGAACTGCATCGCCTGGCGGCGCAGTTGTGAGAATCGATCATCGTTGATGCTTTGGAACGCGACAGGCGAGGGCACGGGCGGCGCCAGCCACTGCGTCTGTGCCGCAACCACCACCGCAAGACAGAGCGCGGTGGCCGCCCAGCGCCACAAGGCCACTCAGCCCTCCGGATGCAGTCGGGTACTGGCGTGTGCGGTAAGGCCGATTCCGGCCATGATCAGCCCCTCCATCACGCGCGGGCCGACGTACTGCTCCAGCTCACCGTTCTCGCGGGCACGCTGTGCGGCCAGCAGGATCTCCAGCACCACCCGAAGACCCGCCAGCGAGCAGTCGGTGTCCGCCAGGGCGATGCGTCGGCCTGGCATCTGATGGCGTTCTGGCCACGGCTGGCCATCGGAGGCGGCGCCGGCGCCGATGCTGTGCAGCAGGGCGATGAGCGTGTTTGGATCCAGCGCAGGGCCGTTCGCGGGCACGTCGTGGATAGGGTGCGGGGCAGGGGAGTGGGGCTGGGTCATGGCTGGGCTCCTTGCGTGCATGCAGAAGCCGCCACCGATAAAGGTGGCGGACGGTGCGAGGTTCGAAACCCGGTGTGCAATCAGACCGGCGGGCGCAAGGCCCCCACGCACCGCCCGCCATAGCCGGCTGACGGATTGCCAGTCGGCACCACGCGGAGTGGTGCCGACTGGCAAGCGCTTTTTACGATTGCACAACCGGGGTTTCGAAGCCCGGCCACCTGTTCAAGGTGGCACAGCAAGGAATACGCCCGGTTGTGCGCGATGCCAATGCAGTAGGGCTGATGACGTCACTACTTTCAACATTTTCAGAATCATTGCATATGGCGCAATGAGGCTGGAGCGTTGCGCTGCAATGCTATCGACCATGTCGGTGGTGCAGCTCTGCGCGCTGTCGGCATCCGCCCGGCGGGGCTGTGAGCGAGGCAAATGCGACAGACCTGTCCAGCAATGCGCTGCCGACTGCGTGTGACGCGTCACGTTAATAGGTGAAATCTGCGAAGCAACGCGCTGCATGTCACCATGTGGCGGGGCGAATCATCTGCAGAATGCCCCTTGGTAGCTAATGGACGCATCCGCCCAAGAGGGTTTTCATGTCTGGCATGACTGACGGGCAGCAACTACGCAACGCGCAATGGGGCAAGGTGTCGCGCCTGTTCAAGCCTGCGATGATCATTAGCGCGGCGCTGACGGCAAGCGCAGAAACGTTCTATCGCACAGGGGCATACCCGCGAGCCATCTTCGAGGCGGGCAGCACTGATGTTCGAACCTGGTTGTATGTGGCATTGATGTACCTGATTGCCCTTCCTGTGCTGTTTCTTTGGATGAGACGACTGCTCGCAGGCTATCCCATGCCATGGAACCCGCCATTGAAGCGATGGTTGCTGGGTGCCTTCTCCCTGATTCTCTGCAGCGGAATGATTGTTCTGCCGGTCATCGTGCTGACTGTTGGAGGCAGTGCTGCAGGTCGCGGCAAAGGGCTGTATCAGCTGTTCACCGGCAATCTGTTCGGCACATTCCTTGTGGGAACGGTGCTCGCTTACGGAGCAGCCCTGGGTGCATGGCTGCTGTTTATCGGAACCCCAAAGCTGCTCTTCCCCAAGCTGGGCTCGCGCTAGGCCCGCGACGGGAGTTCCCTGAAAGGGCCAATGTTCGAGCCTGCCACAGGTTGTCCGGCCGTCAGTAGCCCTTCAACGCAGCCTTCGTCCGCTCCAACCAAGGAGCATTGTGGCTGCGCGCGTGGCGCGACCAGTGCTGGGCATCATCGATGATGCTGGCGAACAGACTGCGGGCCTGCTCGCGGTCGTCGGGTTGCGGCTGCGCCATCAGCCATTCCGCATACAGACAGCGGGCGGCGGCATCGTTTCCGCATTCCACGGCGCGCTCGAACGCGGCACGGGTGCCGGGCGCTTGGGCAGCCGCCAATGCCTGCGCGTAAAGCAGCGTCTGTTCCGGCTTGCGGTGCACATCCGGATGGCGGGCGAACAGGCCGTCCAGCGTCTCCACCGCAAGCGCGGACTGCCCGGACTCGATGCGCGCACGTGCCAGGCCGGTCAGGATGTAGGGATCGTCGCCCAACGGCGAGCTGGCTGCCTGCTCAAGCAGGGTTCTAGCTTCCTCCGCCTGGCCAGCATCCAGCAGTGTCATGCCCAGGCGAACCCGGTTCTGCACGGTGGGCGTGCGCGCGAGTTCGGTACGGGCGTTGCGAAGGTCCTGGCCCGGGTCCATGAGCTGCTTGGCGGAGCGGACGACCTGCCGGGCGCCGCGCGAATGGCGGACTTCCGGGAAGTAGATCGCCAGGAAGTAGACGACGCTGCCGAGCAGCGGGAACGAGAAGAGCAGGATGAGCCAGTAGAGGCTCTGGCCTGAGCGGATGGCGTGCACCGCGAAGTAGATGGCCGCCAGTACGTGGAGTCCGATTCCGATATAGGGCATGTGGGGTGCCTCGTCCTTGTGAGGGGTGGAACTATAGTGGGGGAGGGGTGGGGCGCCAATGGGCGGGGTGATCGGGCGTGACGCGTCACGTTAATAGACTGGGTTCTGCAGGGCGGAGCGCAGCGTGCCACTATGTGGCGGGGCTGCATTGATGGAAGGGGGATACATGGAGCGTACGAAAAAGACACTGACGATGGCCGATGTTGCTGGATGGGGCTCGGCGCTCGTCACGTTCGGATTGATTCAAGGGGCCTTCTATCTGAAGGCGTATTGGGGACACTTCGGCCTGGATCCCTTTCAGTTTGTTGCGGTGAGTGAGCTTGCACTGGCAGGGCTTGCTGGGATCGGCATGGTGTTGTTCTTCATACTGATTGCGCTGCTGCTCGGAGGATGGGTCGAGGGGAAGGTGACAACGACGCCGTCCCAAGCCAATCTGCTGATGTGGCTGATCCTTGCTCTTTTGTCTTGTTGGAATGGGTGCCTTGCTTTGGTGGTCCAATGCCTGGCCCGTTTTGATAGGTGTGGCGCTGACGGGCATATGTGCAATGGCAGTACGCCTGTCCCCAGTGTTGCCGGCCGCCGTGAAGGACTCGCCGTGGCTGGTCTATGCGCTCGTGATGATTGTCTATGTCCCGATCTCGTCAAACTGGCTTGGCCTCGAACGCGCCAAGGCGATTACTTCTGGCAGCAGCAAGTACACGGTCAATGTGACTATTGATGAGAGGGTGCAAGGTAGCCTGGGTTTGGTGGGGCGCTTGGGGGACAGCTATGTGTTCTGGGAGCCGGAGCAGAAGGCTGCAATTCTCGTGCCTGTGGCTAACGTGAGCAGGCTGGAGATCCAGGGAAGGCCCGTTTTGCCTGCCAAGTCAGTCCAGTCGCGATAAGGGATGTTTATCAAGGGTAGGGCGGATGTCCGCTTGTGACCGGAAGCAGTCGACCTGTCGGGGCGGGGACGTTGCGCTCGTGATTGTGTTTGGTTGCGACTCAAAGCAGACACCCATCTGCCTTTGGGCTGGGACGTGCCGAAGTCTGCAGCATTACTTCCATGTCCGGACATGCGCGGGCTTGTTAGCCGGACCCAGCCGCCCTAAGATCGAGCTGTATCAAGAGGGTGGCAGCTCCGTGGATACATTGTATAACCGGATCCACGGATCCGGCCATTAGGAGTTAGGGCGCATAGGAATGATCATTACCTACGAAGCAGGTGTCAGGCAGATAATTGCCGCCGCTGTCACGCGCGCCAGATCGATTGTCAGAGAGTATGCGATACCCATCTATGGAACCGACCAAGGTAGGCCGGATCATTTCTGATCGAGCACGGCAAAGGAGTGTACTTTCTGACGGCGGCACATGTCCTAGATCACCTAACTGAAACACCGTTGTTCGCTGGAGCTGGTGGAAATTTTATTCCAGTTCTCGGCAGTTTTTTCAACTCTCTAGCGCCAAATGGGAACAGGGCAGAGGATAGATTTGACTTCGCTTGGTGCCGAATCGACGAGTCAAATTCGCGCCTGCTCGAATTTTGCAAGGTCATTCCGGCGAAGTCGATCTCCAAGAACAGAATTGATCACGACAAAAGGGTTTACCTTGCGGTCGGATACCCGAACTCTAAGAACAAGGTTCCGTGGCAGGGCCACAAGATAGTTCCTCAACGCGCAACCTACTATTCAACTTTCAAAGAGCACAAGACGCTGTTTGATAAGCTCGGCATAAGCCATGAAACCCACCTCTCAATCGCATACGACAGAAAAGCCCTTGATGAGGACTACAACATAGTGAACGCCATAAATCCAAAGGGCATTAGCGGCGGACCATTCTTCGATTTGGGCCGCATCGTCTCAAAAGATGATCTTGGCAGGCAGACACCTTTGGACCCACTTCTTTCGGGCTTGGTAATTGAATATCACAAGGCCCATAAGGCCATGCTGGCCGTAAAGATCGACACGATTTTGGCGCGTATCGACTCAACAAATACTCCCTAACGATTCGCTTCGGCCGAGGTCGCTTCCAAGTCTCCTTAATTCCAAATTGGAGAACGTCCGCTCCTGGCCGGAAGCTGACGTGAGTCTCCCTAGCAGCTCGGTTCTCTGATGAGGAACATGTCGATGATCAGCAACCGGTGCAACATTTGCGGTCGAAAGCTTGACGTCTCTGCCGATCTGCTCTCTGCCGACTGCGGCGGAGATTGCTGGGGCTGCGTGGGGGCCATGGAGCTTGGTTGGCCAGAATCGGCCAAGCGGGTCGCGAAGGAAATCCGAGCCGGGCTCCGAGAGCCTGACGGGGCGGCTAAACCGCCATCCGAGAACTAGCAGGCCAATGTCCGCTTCTGGCCGGAAGCGGACATCCCGCAGGATAGGAGTCATTAGGTCCGTCACAGTTTTGGCTGTCGACCCAATGCGGCCATTGGCGCGGCCGCATAGCGTAGCGCTGGGTCGAGCTATACGCTGGCTTGTCAGACAGGCCCAGCCGCCCTAAGATCGAGCCATATTTAAGGAAAAGCCCGCCATGCGGTGCTTCGCGGGTAATTCGCATATCCAGATCCACGGGGCCGTCCATTAGGTGGTTAGCTTGCCTGGGGGAAGTATGTCGCGATTTGGAGTAATGATTATCTTGCTGACGGTAGCTCTTGCCGCAGCTGCCTACCGCTTGCGTGCAGCGCTAGGTGAGCCTTTGTACGGCGTGCTCGTCGTAGTGCTTGGTATCACCGTACTAGTCGGATGCCTGGACTGGGTCGCCAAGAAGCCCGCAGATTCAAAATGGAAAACCAAGATTCCCATGCTTTCCAAATTTCCGAGCGTTGAGCAGATTCCTCAGATCGAGCGACTGTTGGTTCTAGTTATCCTCCTAGCCGTAACAGGGGCCTACTACGTTGCCGTCAAGTAAGCTAGAAACTCATTCAAGCCGAACCCACTTGGCGGGGCGGTTCAATTTCAGGGTGCAAGCTCCGCTCCTGGCCGAAAGCGGACGTCGATCGCGAGTGGCGCATTACGTCTGGGGGCGAATCAACTTGACCCAGACGTACATGGATGGTTTAAGGCCCGTCAATGGCGATCGCTGGCTATTGCAGTAGCACCAGGCGCGCCCTGGCTGCAAGGGGAGCTCGCGCAGTCACGGCGGACACATAATGCGATATGCTCAATTATGGACGCACGTAGCCACAAGGGGCCCTATGGCAAGTCATTTCACAACCGTCAAGTTTCGAAATTACAAGGCTTTCGGATCCTACTCGCTCAGCCTTACCCAGTTCAACATCATGGTAGGCGCAAATAACGCCGGAAAGTCCACGGTCATAGGTGCCTTTCGGATACTTGCAGAGGGTATCCGGAGAGCACATTCGCGCAATGCTGACTACAGCGAGGCTACGGCGACAAAAGGTTGGGGCTATCCAATTAACTTAAGCGACCTGCCAGTTTCCACCGAGAATGTCTTCACGAACTATGATGACTCTGAGCCTGCGATAATTGAGTTCTGGCTATCCAACGGGAACAAGCTTCGACTCGTATTTCCTGAGAACGATGTTTGCGTTCTGTTATGTGAAACAACTGGCAAGGATGTACGGACGCCCACCGACTTTAAGAGAGCATTTGATGCATCAGTGCACTTTGTGCCGGTGCTCGGACCTGTGGAGCACAATGAGACTCTCAACCAAAAGGAGACTGCGCGTCGCGCACTTCTGACTCATAGAGCGTCGCGAAATTTTCGCAACATCTGGTACCACTTCCCGGACGGATTTGAGGTCTTTCGAGATTTAATTCGTCAAACGTGGCCAGGAATGGACATCGACAAACCAGAGTTGAGCAGAAGCAGCGATTCCGCCAAGCTCCACATGTTCTGTCCGGAAGAACGAATGCCACGCGAACTGTACTGGGCCGGATTTGGATTTCAAGTGTGGTGCCAGATGCTTACCTTTATTGCGAAGGCCCCTCCGGAATCGTTACTAATAATCGATGAGCCGGACGTCTATCTGCATTCCGATCTCCAGCGGCAACTAGTCCACCTATTGCGGTCGCATAGCGGCGATGTGCTGATTGCAACACACGCAACTGAGATCATTGCAGAGGCCGATTCTGGGGAGATCCTTGTACTCAACAAGAAATCCAAGAATGCTCAGCGCATAAAGAATCCCTCGCAGCTTCAAGGCCTCTTCGGCTCACTTGGCTCGAACTTAAACCCTACGTTAACACAGCTTGCAAAGACCAAACGAGCGCTGTTCGTGGAAGGCGAGGACTTCGCGCTTCTCTCCGCATTTGCGAGGAAATTCAACTACACTTCACTAGCGAACAGATCCTCCTTCGCAGTAGTTGCTGCAAAGGGGTTCAACCCGTCTCGAGTTAAAGATTTCTCCGACGGAATGGAGGCAACTCTGGGAATTTCGATCAAACGCGGCATCATATTTGATCGGGATTACCGCACCTCCAAGGCAGTTGACGACCTTAGGCTAGCCCTTCAATCTTCGTGTGAGCTTGTTTGGATTCACGACCGAAAGGAGCTGGAGAATTTTCTCCTCGTGCCATCAGCAATTGAGCGCGCGGTGGCTGCACGGATTCTAGACCGCCAAGCTCGGACAGGGAAGAGGACGCACCTTGAAGTAGACATCGCATCTCAACTTGGCAGACTTGCTGATTGCATGAAGAGCGAGGTCTTTGGCCAGCTTAACTCAGTTGGAGTGAAAGCCCTGATTGATGCGTCGCCGGGCATGGACATATCGACCGCGACCGCAACTCTTCACAAGTCCTTCGAGTCGGATTGGAGTGATTTCGACCGTCGACTTAAGGTGGTCCCAGGCAAGCTTCTTCTATCCCGCTTCAACGAATGGCTACAAAATGGGTACGGCGTGTCTGTGACACCCAGCGCTATCGCTTCTGCAATGCACATCGGCGAGATTCCTGAGGAGATGCGGCGCTTGATTGAAGCTCTGCAAAAATTCTCCAGTAGTTAGATTGCCATGTTCCAGTGCGCTGCGGATCGTAAACCAGCAGGAATCCGGCCACTGGCTGGCTAGGGGGTAATTCTAATGATGCGATGGCTCATTCTTGCGGTTGCTCTTCTTCTATCGCTAACTGGCTGCAATCAAGCTCGCGCGGATGATCTTGATAGTCAGGTTGCAGACCTTCAAGCAGAGCTGTCTGAATCGCACACTAGAGTGGCTCAACTGGAGAGTGAGCTACAGGACGCACGAGACACGATTGAGGCCAGCCAATCAGCATTGGGAGATGTAGCTTCACAGTCTCGCGAGGTCCAATCAGCATTGTCCGAACTATTGTCGATCACTAGCCGCTTCTGCTTCGATGATTGGCAGGATGTTGTGCCGGGCATCCAAACTGCAACCGACAATGTCAACTCAGCGGCAGGTGCCTTAGATTCAAGCCTGAGCAACGCGGAGATTGCACTGCAATGACGACCACGAGCCGAGCCCGCTTCGAAGATGGTTAAATTTAGGGGTTAGTCGATGTCCGCTTCTGGCCGAAATAGGGCATTTGTGCGGAAGGAGATTAGGAGGATTCATCGTGGGTAGGGAAGGTTCGCCTTCGATCCAAAGCGGACATCGCGCTTAGCACTGGCTTCCGCTTCTCGAAGTCGAATCGCTCTAGCTTCGTTGGAATTTCCAATTCCGTTCGACGTAGTTCGTCGGAGAGTAGGGCGATAACAAGAAGTATTTGCACTTGGCTAAAAGCCCTGGCCCATACTGCCGTTAGCGCTTAGTCTAGGCCTCTCGCTGCACTGGTGAGCGGAACACGATCGATTTTCGACAACCAATTTTAGTAAGCGGCCTGGAGCAGGTATGCAAAAGCGCGGCGACTCCCTATTGCTCAGCGCCTCCGACCTGGTGGGGCATCTCAGTTGCGAGCACCTAACAGGATTGGACATTGCTGTTGCCAACGGCACATTGGCCAAGCCCGCAAGATGGGATCCCCTGCTGGAACTGCTCTGGGAGCGCGGCGCCCGGCACGAGCATGGCTTTGTGGAGCACTTGTCCGCTCAGGGTCTCGCCGTAACGGTCATCGAGGGATTCGGCGTCGAGGATGATCTCATCGAAGGAACGCTCGCGGCCATGCGGGCGGGCGATGCGGTTATCGTGCAAGGAGCGTTCCGGGTGAACGGCTGGGTTGGGCGCACGGACGTCCTGCGTCGTGTCGAAACGCCGAGTGATCTGGGGCCGTGGTCGTATGAGGTAATCGACACAAAGCTGGCGAGAGAAACCAAAGCCGGCACCGTCCTGCAGCTGTGCTTGTATACCGCACTGGTTGAAGCGACGCAGGGACGTCGACCGGAATATTGCTACGTTGTAGCGCCATGGACCGGCTATGAACCAAAGGTCTATCGCATGGATGAATACGCGGCCTACTACCGCCGTGTTCGTCACGCCTTGGAATCGGCCATCGCACCCGGTGGATCAGACGACACCTATCCCGAACCGAAGGAACATTGTGACATTTGCCGCTGGCGCGTCCGCTGCGACGAGCGCCGCCGTGCCGATGACCACCTGTCCTTGGTCGCGGGCATCACGAAGGTTCAGATCAATGAACTAGCAGCGCACGGCATTGCCACGTTGGCCGATTTGGCCGTCATGCCTATTCCCTTGGCGTGGAAGCCGGCGCGAGGCTCGGCGCAGGCGTATGAGCGCGTTCGTGAGCAGGCGCGGATCCAGCTTGCCGGACGCCAGGTCGGCACCATCCAACATGAATTGCTGGCGGTTGTCGCCGGCTTCGGACTCTCGACCCTCCCGGAGCCTTCGGCAGGTGATGTCTTCCTAGACTTGGAAGGGGATCCGTTCGCCGGCGAGGATGGGTTGGAATACCTGTTCGGCTATGCCTATACGGACGCGGACGGTAATGCCGTCAATGTCGTGGACTGGGCGCTGACTCGCGAGGAAGAAAAGCAGGCCTTCGAACGGTTCGTAGATTTTGTGATTGAGCGTTTGAAGGTTTACCCCGATCTGCACATCTACCACTTCGCGCCATACGAGCCGGCCGCGTTGAAGCGACTTATGGGGCGGTACGCAACTCGAGAGACCGAATTCGACTCACTGCTGCGATCGCGGCGTATGGTCGACTTGTATGCCGTCGTTCGCCAGTGCTTGCGTGCTAGCGTGGAGAGCTACTCGATCAAGAAGCTCGAGCCACTCTACGAATTCACACGGGCCACGCCGCTGGCGGAGGCGAACAAAGCCTTGGCGAAAGTCCAAGCGGGCCTCGAACTGGGCGACCTCGCACTGATAGACGTCAACGCGCGCGAGACAGTTGCTCGCTACAACCGCGACGATTGCGAGTCCACCCGTGGGCTGCGCTATTGGCTGGAGGCCCAACGCGCCGGGCTTGTCGCGCAGGGCGTGGCAGTCCCTCGGCCGGCGCCAGGAGAGGCCGAGGCTAGCGAGGCCCTCAACGACTGGCAGCTCAAGATTGCGAGCCTGGTAGTGCGACTGACGGTGGACGTGCCGGTGGACCCGACGGAACGAACGCCGGAACAGCATGCGCGATGGCTCCTGGCGCATACGTTGGACTTCCATCGGCGAGAGCAGAAAGCCGTCTGGTGGGAATACTTCCGCCTCTCGGCTCTCGCCGCCGATGATCTGGTCGATGAGCGTGCCGGTTTGTCGGGACTGACTTTTGTCGGCCCGCAAGGAGGAACGGCCAAGGCACCAATCCATCGCTATGCCTTCCAACCGCAGGAAACCGAAATGCGCGGCTCAGAAGACTTGCACAATCTGGGCGGCGCGAAACTTGGTACCGTGCACGCAATCTCAGTGGACGAGAGGTGGATTGACATCAAGAAGCGTATGGACAGCGCAGCGCTGCACCCGGAGGCAGTGTTCAGCCGCAAGGTCATTAACGCCGATGTCCTGGCGGACGCGCTCGTGCGGATTGGCGAGTCGGTCGCGGCGAACGGTCTGGAGGGCTCTGGCGCCTACCTCGCTGCCCGCGACCTGCTGTTACGCATGGGTCCCCGTTTGGGCGGTCAGGCCCTTCAGGGCGAGGGCGAAGCCTCTCTGGATGCGGCCTGCCGGATTGCGCTGGCCTTGGAAGGCGGCCTGCTACCGATTCAAGGGCCGCCGGGTTCGGGTAAGACGTTCACCGGCGCCCGCATGATTTGCGCGCTAGTTCGAGCGGGAAAAAAGGTCGGCATCTGCGCCACGAGCCACAAGGTCATTCGTAACTTGCTGGACGAAGTCGTCAGGGCTTCTGCGGAGCAAGGGATCGACTTGGTCTGTATCCAGAAGCCATCGGAGCCCGAGCCCGATCAGCCCCGACTTCGTTTCGCCAAGAGCAACGCGGACTTGCTCGCCGCCCTAGCGGCGGGGGCACAGGTTGCGGGGGGGACGGCTTGGCTGTGGGCTTCGCCGGACGCGATGCGGGTGATCGATGTCTTGTTCGTCGATGAAGCGGCGCAGATGTCACTGGCTAATGTTCTTGCGATCTCGCAAGCAGCGGCACAACTGGTTCTGCTCGGCGATCCGCAGCAGCTTGACCAGCCCATGCAGGGCAGTCATCCCGAGGGCACCGACGTATCCGCGCTGCATTATGTGCTGGGCGAAGAACAGACCGTGCCCGCCGAGCGCGGTCTGTTCCTGGCCGAAACGTGGCGTTTGCATCCGGAGATTTGTCGGTTCACGTCGGAGATGTTCTACGCCAACCGGCTGCATCCTCGCGCCGGCTTAGAGCGGCAGGCCATCGTGTCCACGAGTCGGATCAGCGGGTCTGGCCTTCGTTTTCTGGCGGTCCCGACCCGGGGCAACCAAAGCGCCTCGCCCGAAGAAGCCGAGGCCGTGCGCCTGCTCGTGGTCGAAACCTTGGCCAGCGGCGCGACCTGGACAAATGATCAAGGCGTGCCGGCAGTGGTGACGCTACAGGACATTCTGATCATCGCGCCCTACAACGCGCAGGTCTTTGAATTGGCCGAGCGCGTTCCGGGGGCGAGAATTGGCACCGTCGACAAGTTTCAAGGTCAACAGGCGCCCATCGTCATCTATTCAATGACGACATCCAGCTATGCCGATGCGCCACGCGGCATGGAATTCCTCTACAGCCTCAATCGGCTGAACGTGGCGACCTCTCGTGCAAAGTGCGTGTGCGTTCTGGTCGCATCGCCTTCGGTCTTCGAAGTCCGCTGCCGTACGCCTCGTCAGATGCAACTTGCCAACGCCTTCTGCCGATACCTCGAAATGGCTACTCCGGTAAACGCCTCCCCATGAGCAGACTCGTCGAGGCTGTTCGCAGCGCTGGCATTAGCGCGGTATCGGCGCAAGTTCTCTTACATTAGCGGCTAAGCGGCAAAATCTCACCAACGGACTTTAACTGACCGCGTGAAGGAACGTCATGCTGCACTCTCAGTGAAGCAACTTCTTTTCCGCCAATTATGTGAGGCGGTGACCGCGCACCGGTGCAGTTTCGCCGCTGTCCTTTGGATCTATCAAGTGACGGTGGTACAAACCCCGCTACTTCAGTAGGCGCGCCGCTGGATTGTCCTCCGCAGCTCCTGCCTGGAAGTACCCGATCACGCTTGCCACTGAACGATGCTCTGTCATTGCCATTACGGCAGGCAAAGGCACCCCTTGCCTGCCAGCCTCCGTCACAAACCCTGACCGCAGACTGTGTGCTCCGAAGTCTCCTTCCAAGCCAGCCAGGACTGCCCGCCGCTTCACAATCGTGGCCACCGAACCGGGGAGTAGGGCAGGGCCCACTCGATGCTTCCAGATTCGACGGAAGATCGCCCCTTCACTGATTCCCGCGGCATGAAGCCACGCAGCGAGCGCCTCGGCGCTGCGGCCAAGGATAGGCTTGTCCGGGGTCGAATCGGCCGTCACCCTGGCTTGCTGCGTCTTGGAATATTCCAGTCGGTAGATGTAGCCGTCCTCGCCAACCTTCCGCAGATCCCGCATGTCCGCAGCGGCGATTTCGCTGCGCCGGCGCCCGCCGCTGGCAAAGCCGAAGCAGAGTAGGGCGCGGTCGCGTAGACCCTCCAGGCTGTCATCGCAAGTGGCCAGCATCGCCTCGAGCTCGGCACGGGTAATGGCGGTCTTCTTGGTCGACCGCTCACCGCGTTTGACCGCGGCACGTCGGGCGCGGCTGAGCAGGGTGCGGACACTAGGCAACTCGCAAGGATTGGCCAGGCGCTTGAGCTTGTGGGCGGTGGACAGCACGGCCACGCGCTGGACAACGGTCGACAGCTTCAGAAGCTCACCGCTGTAGGCATGAAGAACCGCTACCGGGTGACCTTCTTCCACACCACCTCGCCGGGCAAGTATGAGCGGGTAGGGGGCAAGACTGAGAAGTACGATCCCGCGATTGATTCGCGCTGGGGCGCGGCTGACGCGGGCGCAGGCGCTTCGGTGGCATCAGCCGCGCGTCGTAGGCCCTCGAAACGCTCGCTCCAGGCACTGTTCGTGCGGCCAAGCGTCAGTACACCGATGGTTGCAAGGCTCACCACGGTTAGAAAACCTGTAACCAGCCACGGAAAGTACCAGCGGCGGCGCTCGATAGGCGGCAGGTATTCTGGTCGTTCGCGTTCCATACGGCCCCCCAAGGCGTCCTGTTCGGATTGTATCCGGACCGCGCCGTGGTATGGTTCGGGCGTCAGGTGGCTGCTCTGCAGTGGGCTGGTTTGCCGGTCTGTACGCGCGATGGCCGATACGCGCGCCCCTCGGGTTCCTTACGCATTCTTGGTCCTCCGGCACCTGACGCTTCTCCAACGCCTACGAGCAGGACAGGCCTCAATGGATCTTGAATCTCACTGTGTTGAGGGCTTCGCGGAACCGGTTGCCAAGCCTCAGTCGGAGACCTGGGCAAAGGCTGATGTGGCTCTCATCATGCTGGACACTGCCTGCAAGATGTTCATTTCAGGAATGCACACTCTTCCAATTCTGAATCTCGCGGCGATAGCAGAAGAAACGTTTGGAAGCATTCTTGAGAATCAGGGCCGGAGGGACGATCGTGCAATTTCAGAGCTCGCAAGGAAAGTGCTCCCACAGGCACCGGGTGTGTCCCGAGAGGAGCTGTTCGACTTCATCTACCGGCAAAAGAACGCGATAAAGCACTACAACCGTCAAGGCGAGACCCACGTTGTACTGGACAGCAGAGCGCTGTTCTATACGCTCTCGATGGCGCTGCGTAATTGCCGCCAAGCTGGGTTCAAGTTAAGCCCTGCAATGAATAAGGTTGTGACATTCATTCGGGCGAGATTCCCGCCGGGCGAGGGCGCGGAATAGGTCTTGGGGTGTAGGGGCAGCGCCCCTACGAAAGCGCCTCACACGCGCTGGCGTGGCCTCGGCCACGGCTCATGTAGACAACATTGGACGCCCCGGCGTCGGAACCGGGGGCGCCCACGCCAAACCGCCGTTCTCGGCGAATTCTGAGGGCTTCGGCTAGGTAGATGACGCTAGATCTCGCCGTGGCGGAAGCTCTCCGGGCGGCCGCAGTCCCGGGGGCAGCCTCGGCCATCATCAGTCGCCATTCCCGAGCATTGTTGCAGGTCAGGGACCACCAAGCCATGTCGCATGGCTCCAGCTGATGATCTTCGGGCGTGAACATGTGCCCACCTTGGAATCCGAAACCGGCCCAAGGCCCGGTTAGATCTATGCGGTCGTGGGAATCCATCTTGATCATGCTGCGAGCTCGTCCTTGTCGGGGGAACGAACAGGCAGGCAAGAGCCGAGCCAGAGCCGCAGCCATTGCCGAGCAGATGATGGAGCACGTATTCGTGTTACCTCGAAGTCTTTTCATTTCAACAGTCTACAGACGCAGACCTCCAATCCCTAACAAGCTGAATAGGTGAGCGCCCAGGGGTAAATGTGTTACTTGTACGCTAGCTGCAGGTATTTTTGTTACTAGTTCAGCTTGGGGTCTGACAGGACTCTCGGATCGGTTGCACCCCCAGCCTTTCAGGAGTAGCGTCCAGAGCATGTCAGCGATGCTTACTGACGCTGCTTTCGGCAGCGATTCAGGCCCGCGTTGACCATGACGCACCACCGAGACCGAATGCATCTGCGTAGGTGCCCAGACCACTGCCCCCCGCAGAGAGGTCTATTTGGAGCACGCGAATGAGTGTTACGACCAAGGCCAGGCAACGCCGACTAGGTGTGAGGCAAGCTCGGACAAGCAACTCGGCTAACCTCTGGACGCTGCAGTCTCCTATGGCGGAGTGCCAGGTGACGCTGAGTGGTGACCTGAGGATGAAGCTCTTCTTCTATTGCGAAGGCGACGCAAGCGTCCGTGACGCAGAGTATCGCGAGCAACTGATACAGGTGTCTCTAGGCAGCGGCTCAATCTGCCTTGATGCGCTTACTACCCTGACTGATGGCTCTATTCAGGCTCGGATGATCGACGATGGATCGGACAGAGCCAGGCGAGATATCGAAGCACTGGGCACGGAGTTTGGATATTCAGTCTCCGTCTTGAGCACACGTGAGCTGGGTCAGGCCAAGATGAGGATCCGCAACTGGCAGGCGGCAATATCTGCCTTTCACCGGTGCCGCGGTTCGGATCTTACTTCTTTGGCAAAGGAAGTCGAATCGGCGGTTCGGCGACGCGGCAAGTTGACCTTAGGAGAGGTCATACGAGGACTTAACTCAAGGCACCCAGCAGCGGTGGTGGGAGCTGCGGTTCTTGCGCTGCGCGCTCGATCCATCGGCTCGGATATGGATGCACATCCATGGTCTGTGCACACAAGGCTGCTCAGGTGTGAACATGACCGCTCAATCTAAGTTCAACCGGAGAACGCTTCCGGCAAATCTTGCGAACTATCGTGAGTGGCCGGCTTGCGAAACCAATCAGTTGGACCCGGCTGATCTGGCGCTGTTTGAGCAAAGACGGAAAGCCTTAGTTGCGTACTTAGGCGGCGTCCGAACTGCCGAGATTGCCTCGCAATTCGGGATCGAGCGAACTGAAGTCTTGCGGTACCTCAATCGATGCGTGGCGGTCATGGACGATGGCCGCATTGCAGGTTGGGCCGGCCTCATCAAGGGATTTCGCACGCAAGCGCCAACGCGGATCAAGCCCGTAGGCGCGATGCCAAGCCAGTCATTCGGCGGCTATACGGGCGCTCTGTCAGCATTACTTGATTCGCAGCCCAATGTGCACCTCGCCCTGGACAAGTACCTCGCCACTGGCGTCACTCCAGACGGGGAAAAGCGGGGGCGGATCACCAACAAGGAGGCACATCAGATCTTTCTTAACCTCTGTCGTGATGCCGGGCTGGGCAAGAATCAATGGCCGTTCTGTGTCGGCCGGTATGGCAGAGAGGCAATCTGGGTTTACGTGAAGCAATTTTTCAATTCAAACCACGAGAAGGTTGCATCCCTGCAGTACGGCGAAGAGTGCCGGCAGCGCTCAAGGAGGCCGGGCAAACAACCCGAGGGGCCCATTGCCCTGGCGCCATTTGAGATAGTAGAGGCTGACGAGCATACGGCCGACATCATCTTTGCCGTGGGTGTGAATACTCCAAAGGGAATCAAGTACGTTCCCAGCCGTCGTATGACGCTTATCGTCATCGCCGATAGGTTCACCAACTTCATTCTGGGCTGGGACATCGTTGTCCGCCGGACAATTTCCAGCTCCGACTTCCTCAGGTGCATCGATCATGCGTCAGCTGGACAGTGCCTATCGAACCAGCTGCAACACGCACTGGAAGCCACTCTCTCAGTAGAAGCTGGCGATCCAGAATTGCGCCTTGGTTTTGGCAGCCTCTTTGTAGACAACGCGCTCGCGCACCTATCAGACACAGTAGCCGACAGGGTCAGAGCGGAAACTGGCGCTGCGATCTCGTTTGGCGCAATTAGGCGACCGAAACGCCGTTCGCTCGTCGAGCGAGTGTTTGGCTGGATGGCATCGAGTGTTTTTCAGCAATCACCAGCGACCACGGGAAACAGCCCAACGGACCCCCGGCGCAACCAGCCGGAACGTCAAGCGGTCAGGCATAAGGTGACCCTTGAAAAGCTGATGGAAGAAACGGCCAAGGCCGTTGCGCACTGGAACTCAACGCCTACAGAGGCCAACTACGGCAGCAGTCCCACTGACCAAATGCTTGAGTACTACGCCCCTGGCTCCGGTTGCTTGGCCCCACTGGGGCCGCCGCGTCCCGTGCTGACACCTCCGCTTCGAGTGGATGTGGCCTCAGCCACCGTCAGGGGGTCCCAGAAGAAGGGCAGACTGCCTCGTGTCAGCTACGCGAGCGTCGAGTACGGATCCCCCATCCTGGCCACGCGCTGGGATCTGATTGGGCAGGCGGTCACGCTCCATGCAGATCCCTACGACATCTCACGTGTTCATGCATATGTAGGTGACGGACGGGAGCTTGGTGAGCTCGTGCCACTGAGCGCGCGGTGGCGGTATCCGCACTCCCGAGAGCTCCGAAGACTGCTCAGATCCAAGATCGAAGGCGCTCGGGACGCGCCCTTTGCCGACATCGTTGGCGTGGAGCTTCAAGAATTAGCTCAGAAAGCCTTGGATACTTGCGCAAGAGCGCCCCGTACAACGCACGCGGCGACTGTCCTGGCCGAGGAGAAGAGGAAGGGGTACGCGCCGAGCAAGACGCCTACGAACGCCGGAAAGCGTGTCAATACGCAGACACTGGCGTCCCGTGTTCGCAAGTCTAGAGACATCGACTTCTCCATCATCGGAAAGTGAGGAGGTCAACAATGACGAGCCACGAGAGCATTGCCGCAATCCAGGCAACCTATCCATCATTACGGGATCGGCACCCCTTGCTCATGGCAGCGGCCATTCTTCCCACCGCGCCAGTCAAAGAGGTGGCTCGTCTGGTCTTTGATCGAGCGCAACGGTTTCGCTCCTCAATAGCATTCTGGGCGCACCCGTTGTGCGGCAAGTCCTCCTGCATCTCTGCGCTGGAAAAGCTGGCCCCTACCCAGTACCCGGGAGCGGCTTTTGTGATCTACGAGCCTTCGTCCAAGGACGTGGCCGCTGAGGGTGCTCTGATCGAAGATATGCTCTCCGCAATCGACTTCGAACCACGTGCATTGCGTTCCCTCGCGGGAAAGCGCGATCAGTTGCTGCGAGCCCTCTATGCCATGTCAGTCGCTGGCAGACACCTTTTTCTGGTGATTGACGAAGCGCAGAACCTGCACGTCAAGGACCTGGGCTGGCTCAAGCGCATGGTGAACTGGCTGAACACGCATGAGGTAAAGGTTACTGTCGTACTGTTCGGTCAGAGTCAGTTGTGCACGATGCATCAACGCTTCATGGCCGAGATGCCAGATCTGACCATCAGGTTCATGGCGGAGCTTGTTGAGTTCAGAAGTCTGCAAGATGCAGCAGATCTGCACGTGGTCCTTAAGTCATGTGATGACGAGACTGAGTACCCCCGTGGATCGGGCTGGTCCTATACACAGTACTTGTGGCCAAATGCACATGCCAATGGATTCCGCTTGGCGCGCAGCGCCACAGATTTGTACGACGCGTTTCGCTCTCAGTCCGGAGGTGCAGTTGACCAAGAGGGAATCAGCATGCAATGGGTGGCTGAGGCCCTGATGTTGGTGGGGCAGGATAGTGAGGGCAGCGATGCTGAAGGGATGAATATTTCGCGGGAAGTTTGGGAGCGCGCCATCGTTGACTCAGGCTATCGGAGCAGGACGCCTGCCGTGCTGGCTGCAACGGCAATCGGGAGAGGCCGCGCACGGAGGTCGCCGTGATTGCATGGAGTCGAGCTCTGATCGATGCCTACTGTTCCTCGTGGACCGTCATCCAGACGCTGGAACTATTCAACGGCTTCGATGCCAAGTGGATGAATGGTCGCCAGGACTGGTGCCTTCTGCTTTCGCGCTCCACCGTGTATCTCTCGGAGCAGAGGCTTGACGAGCAGCGCCCGCCCAACTGTTCGGAGCAGCTGCGCGATGTTCAGTCAGTCCTGGGTGAGCGAATCAGATGGTTGGATGCTGAAGCTCTTCGTTACTGTCCAGCTTGCATCCAAGTTGGGAGACACTACCAGTATCAACAAGATGACCGATTTGTTCGCTGCGTCCTGCATCGAGTGAGATTGAAGACCGGCTGCCCGTCCTGTGGAATTGCTTTGGACACGAAAGGGACTCTGGTGCACGGATTCACATGTAAATCATGCGGGAGCACCTTGCTGGAGTCCGACGTTTCCGGTGAATTGACCGCTCGCAAGGCTGCGTCATACGCGCGAACCCTAGACAAATTGCACCAGTGGCTCAGGACCGCGAATGACTCGCTCGCCGGTTGCCAGAGGGCTCACAGCGGTCTAACGACAATACGCTGGAACGGGAATCACGCTGTGAGCAACGCAGGCAGTTACTGGTACGCACTGATCCAGCTCCCGAACACGATGGTACGCAACGCGCTGTTGCCAACACCAACCTCCTTCACGCAGCGGCCAAAGACCGCACTCTTGCTACCCCTTCCTGCCGATGATCACGAGACTGCCATCAGGCCGTACGAGGAGCTTCTTAGGTGCATTGCACGTCAAATTAGGCGCACCTATCTCAGGGGACACTCCAGCTGCCGAGTCCATGCCATGAGAACAGTAGGCGGCGGCCGCACTCAGCGAAACAGATGGGCTCCAGTGACTCTAAGGCCGCACCTATGCTGTAGAGGCCAGGCATACGCCGTATGGCTACTGCAGCGGCGCGAGGAGCTTCGCGAGATCTCCGAGCGGATGAGCGTGTCTCGCATGGATCGTCTCCTTGGGCATCGACGCTCTGAGGTCCCTATGCGGTTGCCAGATCTGCACGCAACGGCGTCCAGTTACATAAGCTCGTTTGAGGCGTGGATTGCAAACCTTGCCCGTCTACATTCACTGATCGACCGTTCCAACAGGCAATCGGTGCTGTATGAGCAATTCCGCTGTTCTCCGAACTGGGCGCTGCATCAGCCGGGTGCCAGCAAAAGCTGCCCTATTCACCTGCGTCTGGACCAACAGAAGAACCGTGCTTATTGCGACAGGGGCCGCGTTCGACAGGAGGATCTAGCGTATGTCATCGCTCTGGGGCGAGAAAGGGAGCGGATTCTCAAGCGGGTCGATAAGATGCGCGATGACCCCACGGACATCACGCCAGACATCCTTCTCTGAGTGTGCCAGGCGGCCCTGACGCTAGATCGCCGGCGGCTGCATGAAGAACCACGTTGCCGGTCGCGTCGTTCGATACTATCTGACGAGTAGGCGAACTGACTTTGAGATGCTCCAGTACCTCAATCTAAGGGCTGAGGGTCACTGGCAGAACTGACGGGAAACCCGCGCGCATTGCGTTACCACGCCAGCAACAGCGACCAATCCGCAAAACTGCGGCCATCAAGCATTCCTGGCATGCGGGCCTCAACGTCCAGCCAGGCCAAGCGGTGGTGACGCGGACCTCTCGTGAGGGAGGGGGGGGGCGTGCGCGTGGCATACTTTTGTACCGCAGGCGCCAGCGTGAGGAATCTACCTCATGCGCCCGATACTTCCCAAACCTGTTGAGTGCCCCCGTTGCTATTCGCGGGGCGTCAACGATCGACCTGCTCAGGTCAGTGGGATTTCATTCCCACGCGGTACGCTTTCAATCGACAACTGGCACAGAGGTTTGCTTGAGCGTGTTTAGCCAATCGTTTTGCAGGCTGGCGTGCGCTGTGCGCGGGGCGTGTTCCTCACTGACGGCGCGAGAGAGCTCCAGCAGCTCCTGCGCGAGCACCGCCGCGGCATCCAATTTGACCTGGGTGTCAAATACCCTGCGCGATCCATCTGGGGTCTGAAGCGTCTTCGCGTAAGCAGGATTGGCGACCAGATACACGAAGTAGTCGGTCGTTGCTGCGAGGATGCTGAGTTCCTTAACGATACCCGCCTGCAGAGTTCCAGCAGCAGCGTTCCACAGTGCAGAGGCAATGTCATAGCTGCTGATTTCAACTTTCTTTCCGTCGCTGATGGCGTCCGCCTTCAGTGTCTTGCAAAGCCTAATGGCCTTTTTAAGCCCGCCCCACGTTTCGTCATCACGTTCGCGCAGGCGTCGCAGATACAGGAAGGGCAGGTTGTGGATCAACTGACGCGCAGGCTTGTCGAGGATGTTGACGCCCCGGAAGTCCTCGGACTGTGTCCGCTGATACTCGGCGGTGTCATTCCATGAAGCTGGCACAACATCAACTTCGCGACGCAGAGATCCACCCGACAGCCGGATGGCCTTGGCACCTGTGCAGTCGACTTCCGCCGCCGGATAGGCGTCCTTCAGCGCCGCCTCCAGTCGGTGACGCAGATCGAGCAATGTATCGACGGCTGACGGCAGGTACGGGTTACGGTAGTGCCCAGCCAGCGCCAAGACCCCCGTCGCATCGTAGTGATGGAACCGCTGCTCCAGAACCAGGAAGTCGACATCACTGACGCCGCGGATATGAATGTTGCCCGGAACGGAGCCCTGCAGACGGAACGTACAGCTCAGCCCATCGCGGTCCAATCGCGTTGCAATTTGCGCTTGCACACGCTCGGCCTCGGCAACACTCAGGGCGGTGTAGCTGGCGGCTACTGCTTGCATGGCGCCCAGTGCATAGCGCGTATGGTACCCACTACTGCGTTTCTGATAGGTCTCGCTCAGGTGCGCGCGTGCCTCAAACCCGGAGGCGGAGTCGAAGATGACTGAGCTCCGATCGAAGCCATGGCGCCGCGCGTCAAGCGCACGCAAACGTTTGTTGATGTCCGCACTCATGGTGTCGTGGTTTCCTTTCGGGTCAGGGTGAGGGTTCCGTAGGTGTAGCGGCCGTGGCCGTTGAAGTACTCACCGGTGGCAGCGGTCAGGTCGGCGCGGAACAGCAGTTCTGCGCAGCCGCGATGCCCCTTGAGTTCAGGCTCGCCGATGCCCGGGTCGTTGCGATAGTTGTAGAGGACGCGGTAGCCATCTGTGCAGTCATAAATCAGCGCTGCCGACAGGCTTTTGGAGACGGACTGGCGCGTTCTGAGGCGAATCTGGATCTTGTCCCAGCTCTGTGCAATTTCGACCTCGCCTTCCCATGCCAGGAGGGGGCGATCGTCAGAAGCATGCAGGCTTTGCCCGTGGCAGACCCATGTGCCAGAAAGATTGGGAACGCGCAGCCACCTAGAAAGGTGCGGTATCCGCCACATCCACCGGTCAAAGAGCGCGTACAGCAGTAGATAGATCGAGCCGGCGGTGATCGGCCAGAGCACCAGTCGCGGCATTTCCACACCGAAATCCACAACCAATGCCACAACTAGGCCGGCCAAGGCGCTCACTGCCGCGGCCAGCCCGACAGAGGCCCCCATTACCCACTTGCCGACATTGGCACGGTTGAAGCCGCCCAAGACAGCGTACTCATGTTCCATAGACCGATCTCCGACGATGAGGGGAGCAGGGCACCGCGATTGCGAGTGCGAGGCGCCCGCACCCAACCGGGTGGGAAACGCCGCGAATGCCCCCCCGGTGCCAGAGCAGAGTCCGCTCAGGTGGCATGGGGGGGGGCTGCTATGGCGCAGATTCGAAAGGCTGCCGTCTTAGAACGGATCCGGCCCCAAGCCCGAACGCGCGCTTTCGTTCAGCACGGTGCCGTCGCGCCGCTTGATCGGGGCGCTCGGAGCGAGCTCTTTCAGACGCCGCGCTGCGCGCACCGCGTTGTACTCGCTCGCATACCCTTCCCCGGAGTCCGCAATCTTGCGACCGTTGCTGGCATAGAACGTCCACCGCCATTCGCCGGCGCGGTCCTGGTAAATCTCAATACGCATGAACACTTCTCCTCTTCTGGATGGAACGCGCCACGTCCTTCCCCCGCAGCCCGGAGGCAGCTCAAGGGTGGGTAGCGCGCTTTCGAAGCAGGGCCGCACATCACCCGCATACATACTATCCGTGTAGTTTGTATGCGTGTCAAGTTTCTGTACGGATGCTATCGTTAGACATCCCAAAACCGAGGCGTCCATGTCTTCAGAAACCCATTCGCTGCGTTGGGGGCAAGCGCGGCGTATAGCCTTCATCGATCTTCGATTGCAATACGACGGTCGCTTGAATCGCCGCGATCTCATTGATTTTTTTGGCATATCCGTCCCCCAGGCGTCCTCTGACCTAGCTGAGTACGTCAAGATCGCGCCAGGCAACATGGAGTACGACCCGAGTGCGCGGGCCTACCGTGCGCAGCCAGGCTTTCTGCCGGTCAGCGGCCGCGCGACGTCCAGCCAGTACCTATTCGAGTTGTATGGCCTGGAGCGCGGCCTGCTGACACGAGATGAGAGCTTCATCGGCTATGTGCCGTTGACCGGCATTGTCGGCACCCCTGCGCGCCCGATTGCGGCAACGGAGATCTCCACGTGGGTGCGAGCCATCCGCGACGGCGACAGGTTAGAGGGCCGTTACCAGTCCATGGACGAGGACGCGCCCCTCAGCCTGACCATCTCCCCGCATGCGCTTGGCTACGATGGCCTCAGATGGCACGTCCGGGCTTACTGCCACACCCGCTTAATGTTCCGGGATTTCGCCATCGGGCGCTTCGAGATCCACACGATCCATGCCGACTCCCCCGCAATCGATCCAAGCAACGACATTGGCTGGTTCACGGAGGTCGGGGTTCAGCTAATCCCGCACCCCGCGCTGACGCCCAACCAGCGGGCGGCGGTGGCCCGGGACTATGCGATGCAGGATGACGTGCTGATTCTTCCCTGCCGAAAAGCAATGCTGTTCTACACGCTGCGCCACCTGAATCTCGATTCGCTGGAGATTCACCCCGATGCGGCTCGGCAGCATGTCATCGTGGGGAACCCCGACGAAGTCGCCCAATGGATGCGCGAAGATCGTCAGGGCCTGTCTGTGGGCGGCTGAGCTAGGTCAAGGCATTGGTCAGATGCGTAGGCAAATGGCCTACGACCACCCTGCGATTGAGCTCATCGACGTAGCAGTAGATCCGCAGGCAGCGGAGCGGATCGTGGGCGTTACTACCTGCAACATGCATGTCCATGGTGTAGGTCGACCCGCCTACGATGCCTCGATACTCACCCAAGTGGCGGGCTGCAATAACACCAACGCCGGACAACCGCAGTCGATTCTCTTTCAGGAATTCCTCCCACTCGTCGCGCGCTTGGCGACGACTCGCTTCGTCGTCTGCCCAGCGTGATCGCCAGTAGCTTTCAGACAGTTGTTCCAGACAGGCATATATCAGCGCGGTCTCGCTATGGGCCACGCGGCTGGCAGAGCGGAGCGTTTTTTCCGGGAAGACCACCCGAGGCCGCAGCGAGATTGCCCACTCCGCGAGCCCCTCCAGTGTGGCCGGAGGTGCGGCCCGCTCTGTTGTCGGCTCATCAGTGGGAGCTGCAGATCCCAGCCGCAGTTGTGCGCTGTGCAGGCGCCGCTTGAGCTCGACTATCTCATCGGTCGTTGTTTGCAGATCGTGCAGGGCGGAGTCTCGGTCTGCGACCGCAGCGTTTCGCTCGTCTTCGGCCACTTGCAGCAACTCTTCATAGTCCCTGACTTCCCTGGAAATCAAAGCCCGAATGTCTTCAGCGGTTGGAACTGGCGGAGGAAGAACGGCGTCGTTGAGTGCCGAGTCTTTCCCGTTGCTCAACGCACGCAACCTGGCTTCGGCTATGGCGTTCCGAATGTCTCGAAACGCAGGAACCTCAGGGCGGTGCCGAGCTTGGAGAGTCAACTCACGTAGCTGCTCCAGTCCCTGTCCCTTGCTTATGTCGACGTGTGCCCTGGTACCGCCAGCCTTTTGAAACACATGGACCGTGCTCGGAGCCAGCGCACCGTAATGGGTAGCATATTGGGCCCACATCGCCGGCTCAACGACATACATTCTGGCCAGAGCCTGCAGCGGCTTGATCAGCTCAAAGCGAGCGGCTACTACCCACAGAGGTGCGTCGCGACCGCTGTCTTGGACGGCGGCAAGCAGGCGCGACATACCCTCCTCATCACGGACGAATGTAGGGGCTCCAGCGGGCGCACCAGCGATACCCAGCCCAGGCGAGCGGGCCCATTCACGGACAATAGCTGGAACCGTCCTAGAGGGTGCCGGAAGGGACACCAGGTCTCGTGCGCTTAGGCGAACGCCCACCATGCCGCCGACGCCCCCCATCCCCGCGAGGACAGTGGCCTCCATCCTCCACCACCGGGTTGGGTGAGTCGTGTCAGGGTGATCCAGCCGGAAAGCAAAGATGCCTTCACCCGATTCCAATTGAAGCGTGACGCCTTGGCGCTCAATCTCGTGTGCCCCTTCTCGCCATGTCTTGGGCAGGCTCAGTCCCATTCGAGCCTCTAGCCAACTGAGAGCCGACGTCACCGCATCGAGATGGGCCGACTCTTTGTCCACCAAGGCCCACTCGGAAGCCAACAGTGCGTGGTCTGACAAATCAAAGCGCAGGACGCGCTGTGAATTGCCAAACTTAACCGCGCCCACCCGTCTGCGAGACTGAGCGTTGCTTGCTCGCGGCACTGCCATGACAGGCGCAGCAGCATTCGCCTCGATCACAAGATCAACCGCTTCAATGCCCTCGATCTCTACCGCTGCACTCGGCGGAGGCGGCCTGTCTCGCGCAATCAAAGGAACGGGGTGCCGCGTCAGCAGCCCATCGATCGTTGCGCGGAAAGCTGCTCGGAGTGGGGCCGCGGGACTTGGAGCCCGCCGCTTCGAAAGCGACGATACCAGTTCAGGAATAGCAGCCGCGACGCGCGATTGCTCCACCTTAGGCAGAGATCGCCAGCACTCTCGGGCGAGCCGTATCCATTTCTGCGCGAGCGCAGGCCGATCATTCGCCCACTGCCTGGCTGCAAAAGCGGCGCCGAAGATCCGCGTTAAAGATCGCTCCAAGCTTGCGTCCGCTTGACCGGAGGGGCCAATATCCGAGGAAGCCAGCCAAAGCGCGATGGGGAGCGGAGATTTGCCGTGACGCGCCGAGTCGGTGACCACTTCCCATAGCCAACCCGGATCGATGGTGTCGTCACCGAAACTCAGGCCACTAGCATGACGGGCGCAAGCCTCGAGATTGTCTAGAAACAAGACATCGACAAATCCCTCTGCCGATTCGACATTGCTGGGGCCCAGCACGACCACTTGAAGGCCGGACTGAACGTCGATCGCCAGTCTGCTGCCGTGACTATCTGCGTACGTTCGCTGGAGCTCAAAATCTCCGTCGGCCTTGGCGATTGAATCGGCGCCGAGCTGCAGCGCACTTTCAAGTGAGCGCGATGTCGCATCTGTGGCAGCTTGCGCTTCCGCCGGCTTACCAGACCATAGCTCGATCTCACCGCTCTCTGCGGGAGGAGGGAGGGCGTCTCCTAAATCGGAGGAGGCCTCGATCTGAGCCTGAATCCAGGCCTCTACCTCAGCAGTTGCGCTCCTGAACATGTGGCCTTCACACATTGCGCGGACACACCAGGCGAAGGCCGCCGGGCTGGCATAGGCAGTGCCGTTGATGCCACGAAAGTGGGCCGCCAGAATGGAAATGCCATAGCGATTGCCCTTGAGGGCCAATTGCCTGGCGACCTCAAGATGCTCACTAAGTGTTAGGCGAACAGCTTGGCGAGCCGTGACTAAACTGGCCGATGAGGTGCGGTAGACGCGTCCATCCTCTTCGTCGGCGACGAGCACGGTGTGATCACTCAGCGTGCCCAAAACCACTGCAGTTCGCAGCGATCTGCGCAAACCGACATGTCGGCCAGCCCTAGGGTGGGGGCCTTGATGGTAGCCATAGAGCGGGAGAACCAATCCGACCGTCTGTTCGTCCGGCGCGAGCTTCGCCTGTTCCGGCGCGGCTGCAGTCTTGCCACAGCTCTCATCTGCTTCCTGCATATCAGCGCAACCCACACTTCCCCCAAAAATGTGACCGACGCCCCATCATACCTGCCACGACACGGCGCAACACGCTTGGGATCATTGCAATGGCGATGGCAGGACAGTGCATAGCGCCAGAGTTGCCTCAATGGGCCGCCCAGCTACGGCCAGTTAAACGTCGTCCAACAGGCGTGCCGCTGGATTGCATTGCGCTCCACCCGATTGGTAGTAGCCGGTTACGCTCGCAACGGAGCGATGATCGGTCATGGCCATCAGCGCAGGCAGTGCCACGCCCTGCCTGGCGCCCTCGGTAACGAAGCCCGAGCGCAGGCTATGCCCGCCGAAGTCTCCGTCTAGACCGGCCTGCTTAGCGCGGCGCTGGATGATCAGTGCAATGGCGCGATCACTCAGTGCCGGACCCACCCGCGTCCCCCACACGCGACGGAACAGCGCCCCTTCGGTGAGCTTGGCCGCCTCCAGCCAGGCCTGCAATGCCACGGCGGCCGCGCCCACGAGCGGCTTATCGGGGCTGCCGCCGACCTTGGGGCCATCCTGCAGCGTCTTGCCCTGATCCAGCCGATAGACGAATCCGCCCTCGGGCAGCGGGCGCAGGTGCGCCAACGTCGCCGCGGCGACTTCGCTGCGACGGCGGCCGCCGCTGGCAAAGGCAAAGCAGAGCAGGGCGCGGTCACGCTGGCCGGCCAGGTCGTTTCCGCAGGTGGCCAGCAGCGCCTGCAACTCGATCCGGGTAATGGCCGCCTTCTTCTGCGGGCGTTCGCCACGCTTGTGCGCGCTGCGGCGGGCGCTGGCCAGCAGCTGACGCACCTCGGCGCTGTCGATGGGATTGGCCAGTTGCTGCAGTTGGTGGACCTTGCTCAGCACCGAGACGCGATGGGTGAGGGTGGCCAATCGCCAGGGTCCGGGGCGGCTCTTCAATCGGGCCGCCACCAGCGCCTTGTCCAGTGCGGCCGGCAACTCCCAGCGCACGCCCTCAGCGGTGTCGCGGGCCACGTGGTCGACGATGAATTGCACCACCGTTGCCGCCGGCAGCGGCAGCTGCAGCGGCCGGCCGTAACGACCCTGGCACCAACCGGCCCAGTAGCGCAGCGCGGTGCGGTAGCTGCGGGTGGTGTTGGCGCTGCGCGCAGCAGCCAAAATCTGCTCAGCGGCGGTGGCGGCCTGAGCCGACAACCGGGACGGGTCGGGCAGGGTGGGGAGCTGATCGACGGTCAATGAAGTGACGACTTTCATATGTACTATGTGATCCTCACTACAGATTCGGTGTCGTTGTTCCGATAATTCTACATTATCGGAAGTAGCGGCCCCCACCCGCCGTTTCATTGACCGGAGACTCCCATGGCCCGCGGCCTGACCGAACTGGATGTCCATAACGCCGCCGATGACCTCGTCGCCGGCGGCGAGCGCCCCACGGTGGAGCGCATCCGCGCCCACCTGGGCACCGGCTCGCCCAATACCGTGACCCGTCACTTGGACACCTGGTGGTCAAGCGTGGGAACACGCCTGCGCCAACGCGCCCGCGAGGCGGCCCAACCCGACGTGCCGGCCGCGGTGCTGACCCTGGCCCAGCGCTGCTGGGCCGCCGCCCTGGAAGGGGCGGGGGAGCATGCCCGAGCGGCGCTGAGCACGGAGCAGGCGGCGCTCGAAGACGAGCGCGATCGCCTGGCGGCGGAGCGCGCGAGCCGTGCGCAGGAGCAGCAGGACATGCGGGTAGCGCTCGCGGCCGCGACGGCAGCGCAGACCAGCATCGACCTGCTGCGCACCCAGCTCGCCGAGGCCGCCGCGCAGGCGCAGGAGCTGCGCGCCCAGCGCGATGGCGCCCATGCCCGCCAGGAACGGCTGGAAGCGCAGCTGGCCGAGCTGCACCAGGAGAAGGACCAACTGCAAGTGACCCATCAGCGCGAACGGCAGGAGTGGACTGAGCACGCCCGCAGCACCGAAGATCGCCTCAACGCGGAAGTCGACCGCCTGCGGATCAAGGCACGCCAGCTGACCCAGCAGGTGCACAAGCACACGCAACTGGCCCAGCACCTCCGCGAGCGCGAGCAAGTGCAAGAGCAGGAGCGTCGGCAGGAGCAGCAGGCGGCCGCCGCGGCGCTCACCGCCCAGACATTGCGCGCCGAGCAGTCGGCCGCCCAACTGGCACCACTGCGGGAGCTGGTGGCTACCCTCCAGCAGGCGGCACGGCGCCCCGCGACGACCGGCCGCACGCGCAAGCCCAGGGAAACCGGCGCTGTCGCCGCCACCGCGCGGCCGGCTCGCCGCGCGAGGCCCCGGCCATGACCCCGGCCGGCACCGTCCAGCTGGACCTGCCCCGGATCACCGCGACGCTCCAACGCGGAGTCCGACGGGTCGCGGCCTTCATGTCGTTGGGCTTGAATGCCGCCCGCAGCGCCACGCCGGCGTCACTGGAGCTGGCCCCGGCCGACACCCGCTACCATTTCATCCCCACCAACTTGAGCCACGAGGCCGTCGCCCACATTGCCGACGAGTTCCAGCTGTGGATCCTGACCAACGGGGTGCGCGAACTGTGTGCGTTCCTGGAGCGCTACCTGCACGATCTCTACCTGGCCGCGGCGCTGATCAGCCTCAGTCAGGGCGGCCGCCTGCCGCCGGACGCCCCGGTGCCCACGGTCCCCACGGCGTTCGAACACACGGGGATTGGGCGCAAGCTGGAATTGCTGCGGGAGACCTTCGGTATCGATGCCCCCCCATAGCGATTGCCTGTCCACCTTCTGGGATGCACGCAACTGCCTGGTCCACCGGCTGGGGCTGGTCGGCCCTAAAGATCTCGTTGGCGGACGTGAGCACCTGTTGGTGAAATGGATTGGCCTCGATCTGTGGCTGCACCCCGTGGGCGGGGAGCCCCAGCTGATGCCGCTGGATCTGGGGGAGGGTATCTTCCTCAGGGACGGCGGCGAGGTGCAGGCGCGGACCGTCGAGCGTCTCCTGACCTTCGAGCTGGGGCACCAGGTGGGCTTCACTGCCCACCAGCTATCGGAGATGCTGGTCACCGCCCTGGGGCAATGCGAGGCACTGATGCAGAGCCTGCACGCATTGGCCGCATCCAAAGGCTTGCTGGACAACCCACCACCAGCCACGTCCGCGTCATCCGACTCCGGCAGCCCCGCCCCGCGCGCCGGTACCACGATCCATGAGGGAGAGCAACGTGAGTAGTGCAGGGACCTCCTCGGCCGCCGATCACGCCGACCCGCCTCCGGGTCCTGCGCCGCCGGCGGCGCGGCGGCGGTCGCTGCTGCAGATGCCCTTCTGCGCCGACTGGCTGGCCGACGGCGCCTGGGAGCAGCTCATCGCCGACGTAGACTGGAGCAGCGATGGATGGCGCTTGGCACAGACCCTGGCGGCCATCGCGCACCAGCAGGAATCCACCGGCGACCGCACCACGGCGGCGCTGCTGCGGCTGCTTGCGTGCCTGGCGTCCATGCACCTGCAGGTGGGCGGCGATGAGCTGCTGACCCCGCGCTACATCACCCCGGAGCGCTGGAGCGCTGGACTGCGCGACATGGACGCCAACGACTGCGCCGCCGTGATGGCAATCGCCCGGACCACCCAGCTGACCTGGATCCGGGCGCGCTGTGCGGAGGTGGTGTTGGCCTCGCCTCATGCCCAAGGGCGCGAACGTCACGCGTTGGCCGCGCTTGGGGCTGACGCCTACCTGCAGCTGGTGCGCGAGGCTGAGGCGACGACCGCGGACGTGGAAATCCACACCGTCACCCACCTGCGCCGGGCCTTGGCCCTGGGCTGGCCGGCAAAGAAGAAGGATGTCGCGTTCCAGCAGCAAGTCTGGCGCTCCTTCATGGCCCTGTTCCGTCGCACTTTGCGCGGCCCCTTCCCGGGCATGGCCGATGGTTACGTGACCGAGCTGCTCGACCGTCCGTCCGATCATGCGCGGGAAGCGGCCGAACTGCTGGAGACGACGGCGCGTGCGACCGCGCCAACCGAGGACATTGATAGCGAGATCCAACACCGGCTGTTCAGCCTGGCGCGGCGGTTGTGGGAGTCGGAGCGCGAACTCGCACGCGCTCGCGCCGCAGGCCGACACGCTGCGGAAGCGCTCGTTGCACGCGCCGGCAACGTCGCAAGTGCCGCCGTGAAGGCGGCCTGGCTTGCCCAGGCCATCGCCGAGCTGAGGCGCTACCACGGCGATGCCGAGCGGGTGCAGCGGCTGCAAAGCGAGCTCGCTGATGTCCGGCTGCGTATCGCCGACGAGGTGGGCGAGATCCAGCTACAGGTCGATGTCAGGCACATTCACGAATGGGCGCAAGAACACGTGGCCTCGGCCGATTACCAACTGGCTCTGCTGAAGATTGCCTTCGCGGCACTGGACCATCCGGACCCCGAACGGGAGCGCCAGCGCGCCATCGCGGAGAAGCGCGGGGAGTTCTTCGGATCCTTCTTTGGCAGCACCCACCTGGATGCGGAGGGAGCCCCCATCCGATCCCAAGGGCCCTTCGACGCAAACGACCCAGTACATGTGGAGGCGGCCGCCATCGAGCGCTTGTGCGACGAGCGCTACCCTCGCGTGCTGGCGCCATTGATCGACATCGCCCTGCGGACGCTGTCCGAGCGGTTCAGCAGCGCGTTCGATGACGTGCTTTCTCTCGTTCGGTACAGTCCGGCGACCCCGCACGGCCACGCCTGGCAGATTGCCCGCGGGCTGTACGCCGGACTACAGTTCCGCTGGATTGATGCGGCAATCAATCTCATTCCGATGGTCGAGGCCTTCGTCCGCGCCGACCTCAAGCGCCACGGCATCGACACGCGGGTCGCGAACGAGCTTGACGGGGAGAACGAGCGGTCATTGACCCTGCTGCTGGAGTTGGATGCTCAGCGCGGCATTCTGCCCGCCGGCATGAACTTCGAGTTGAAAGCCCTGATGACGCATCCCGCCGGTGCCAATCTGCGCAATCGGTATGCTCATGGCTTGATGTCGGATAGAGAGCTGAGCAGCCCTGCGGCCATGGCCGTGTGGTGGCTCATGCTACGGATCGTGCTCAGGCCATTTTGTGAGCTAGCTGAGCCCAAGCAGGCAATGGACGGCGAGGCGGGCGCCACCTAGATGAAGCGCCACAGCAAGGCCGACAATGGGTCGGCGTTCACGAGTCTTCGCTAGAGCCAGCGGCCTGCGGTCTGCTGCTGGAATATCCGCAGTGCAAGCTCATAGTTGATACAGGTCTGCCCGCTGTAGGGTGCGACCTTGACGAACAGTGCCAGTTCTTGCGGCGAGAACGACCAGCTCTCGGGGAGACGCAACTTTCGTTTAGCAGCCCCATCGGCGCTGTTGCAATCACCACAGATCAACGTATCCGGAAAGCGCCCGTCACCATGGCAATGATGCTCCGCCATGGTAATGCTGAATCCCATGCCATACGCATCGCCGAACCTGGCGCGCCACGAGGGCCCACGGATCTCCGTCCAGCGGATCAGCTGCTGCGCGGTCCGACCACAGCAGGGGCAGCGCCAGCCGCTGTCGACGGCGTCGCGGTACTTGCGCGCACAATGCATCCCAGTGAATGCCGCAATGTCATCTGCAGTCGGAATACGCGAGTACTTCGCTGATTTTGTCATTGCGATTACGCCACCATACGATCCAAGGGCAAGGGTACAACGCATCGGCACCCCCCGCGGGCGCACAGGATGATGCGAGGGCTCCGTCGTGGCGACACCGCAAATCGTGGCCTGCTTTGAGTCAAGAAGGCGCTCCCCATTCCAATAGCGTGCCCCAGCGCCTGGCTCCGGCCGCCTTGCCATCTGCCACTCGAGCTCGCGATGACTACCGGCGACTGGCGGGCTCGCGGGCTGGCGGTTGGAATTTGAGATGAAGTATAGACGCGCCGCAGGGAAGAACGAGCCCACCGCGTCCCGGCAGAGCGCATCGATGCTGTGGGAGCCACAGGATATGAGCCGGACATCCTGCGGGTCGTGGAGGAATATCAGAGCCGATCGATGCAGTAGACTGGCGCGCAGGCCCCGCCTGCACGCACATCGCCATACAGACACGGAGGACGATCATGCCCCGCTGGGACCTGACGCGTGAGCTGATTCATTTCACCCAAGGTGACACTCCGGACGCGGCCTGCAGCAGGCTGCGCAGCATCCTAGGCGACGGCTATCTACGGGGCAGCGATCACCGGATCACAGGGGGCTATCGCTGCGTCTGCTTCACCGAGGCGCCTCGGGCGGCGTTGGCGGCAGGGCTGGTCAACCGCTAGAACTACGGACGCTATGCGCCCTTCGGCCTGATCTTCGACAAACGTTGAGGGTCGGCAGGGAATCATTACGTACAGGGCCAAAAGCTGCCTAAGCGACTGAATTTCAAGGTTGATTGCTCGTCTCTCGATCAGGTTCTCCCCATCTATGGGGTCTGTTCAAGCACCTTGGCTGTGTAGCTCAGCGGCGCCACTTCCCTTTCAAGATCCAGGTGGTAGTCGCCGAAGCGATTGATGTGGCTGGTCCGATAAGGCGACAGGCCGGCCAGGATCTCGGGCGTCAGTTCAATCCCCTCCTTCCTCATCTCGGCCAAGGTCCGGCTCATGCCTTCCACGTTGTGGAGGATGATCATGTTGGCCACCAGCTGGCTGTACTTGATGATCTTGCGCTGCTCGTGTTGGACGTTCTCAGCAATGATCCCCTGGCTGCCAAAGAACACCCATTTCACGAAGCCGTTGTATTCCTCGCTCTTGTTGGTGGCAGCATGGATCGTTTTGCGGATCTCATTGTCATCAATGTAGCGCAGCAAGAACAGCGTTCGAACGGCCTTGCCAAGTTCCCGGAAGGCGAAGTACAGCTTGTTCTTCCGGCTGTAGGTGCCCAGCCGGCGCAGGATCGAGGACGCGGTGATCTTGCCCAATCGGATTGAGATCACCACCCGCAGCATGTCGTGGAGATGGGTGGCGATCAGTCGCCAGTCGATGCTGTCCCCGAACAGTGCCTGGATGTTCTTATAAGCCCTACCCGGTTCGGGCCGAAAGAATGTCAGGTCCTTGATGTTCCGGATCCGGGGCATCAGCTGGATGCCCAGCATGTGGGCCAGGCCGAAGACCGGATAGCTTTGGGCCTGCGTGTCGCCATGGACGATCTCAGGCTGGATGTCGGAAGTGTTGGCCAACAGACCGTCGAGGATGTAGATGCCCTCGTGCACGCCACAGGGAATGAAGTGGCTGAACAGCGCTACGTATTTGTCGGACACGTGGTAGTAGCCGATGCCACCGTAGCCGCCGTAGCGGATGTGATACTCCGACAGCAGGTTGTCCTCGTAGACGCTCCACTTCGTGCCATCAGCTGATGCGCTCTTGCCGCTGCCCCAATAGCCAGGCAGGTCGAATTTGTTGTAGGTATTGATGACCTCCACGATGGCCTTCTCAAGCACATCCTCGGTCACGTATTTCAGGTTGAGCCAAGCGACTTGGCGCCGGCTGAAGCCCTTGATCGACCGCGCCGTCTGCGTCGGCCCCAGGTTGCAGCCATAGCAGAATGGCGTGGTGATCACACGTCGGGGCAGATCTTCGACCTGGCTCTCGGTGCCGGCGATCGGGCGGAAGAAACGGTGCAGATCCAGCCATTGGCTGGCATCGATCAGGACATCGACGATGCTGGATTCTGGAAGCCGTTCGGCGATGAGGCGATCCACCGTGGTAATCGCGCTGGAGACTTCGGCGCGTTGCCCCTTCCGCAGCACCAGGCGCCCATCCAGGATGTCCGCATGTACGTTCTCCGGGAAACGCGCGTCGACCTCATCGGCCAGGGAGGTCAGTTGTGCACGTAATCCCGCCACGAAAGACTCGGCGTCGGTGGGCAGGCCTGACACCTGGCCGTAGGCTTCCAGTTCCTGGGCCAAGGTGGCTTCATCGACCAGCTGCTCACGGTAGTCATCAAACCGTTCGCTGCTGGGAATGAAGAGATCTCCGGACTTCAGTTCGTCCTTGACCTGCACCAGCACGGCCAGCTCGAAGTACTTACGGTGCATCCAGCCGGCGCCGGCTGCACTGGCCCGCTTGCCGAACACGTGCTGACACCAGAGCTTGGACATCCAGTCAAAGTCCTTTTCCGGGTCCAAACCGAGGGAGGCGACCTCGATCAGCTCACGGCGCTGGTTGCGCAGCGAGAGCACCGCTGCGATCAGCGGCTCCATGCCGGCGTCGTGGCTGGTCGCCCGAAGTTTCATCAGCTCCAGCCCATTGAACAGCAGCGGCCTGACCGCGCCATAGGGCTGCAGCATGAAAGGCAGGTAGTTCTTCCCGGCGTAGGCCATATGTTCTTCGCATTCGGCCAGCAAGGTCGACACTTCCGCTTCCAGGCTGTTGTCGATGGCATCCACGCGCTGACTATCGCTGCCGTCTAGCTGATAGGCCTGCAGGATTTCCTTGAGCTGGCCGATGAGGAAGTCGGCCCGTTTGGCATGTTCGAGCTGGTAGGCCAGCAATTTCTGCTGGGCCGTGTTCTCCAGCCCGCGCACCTGCTTGATGAACAACTCGGCTGCATCATCCAGTGTCTTGGCATGCTGGGCGCGAATGAAGATGGTGGCCAGCGCATAGCGCTTGTCCGGAGCCAGTTCGGCCAGCTCGCTGGCGTCATAGGCCCGAGCCATTGCACGGAACTGCTTGAGCTTGGGCACCGGCACATCGATGGGAGGCAGCTGGTCGGCCAACTGCTGCAGCATGCGGATGTGCTGCAGGTAGAACCGAACTTCCTTGTTGGTGGGCCGGCCGGGCTCGCGCTTGAGTGATTGCCAGCCGGTGAACCTGGACCCTTCCGGTGCGCGCAGCAGTTCGTCGATGAGCGTGCGCGTGGCAGGCGTCAGCGCGTGGCTGATGCTGCGGTAGTAGCCCAGATTGACCCGCTCACGGGCGCCGATGGCGGCCAGCTCCAGAGTGCGGAAACCGGGCAGTTCGTAGCGATGGTGCACCAGCTCTTCGAGCAGGACGTTCACGATGTCCGGGATGGTGTGCTTGGTCTGGGCTGCTCCGGTGGCCACTGTGTCCAGCCAAGCCAAGCCCGATTTATCCAGGGGACGTACCCCGATGAATTGCCGAAGCTGCGGCATATGCCGGCGCTGGCTGCCGGAAGCGTCGTAGCGTTCGAGCTGGTCGGTGTCCAATACGCTCCCGAGTCGGGCGGCCTTGGCGATGTGCTTCCGGATCCGCTCGGGTACGTCGGCCAACAGCGTGAAGTAGCCCAAGCGTTGGAAGAGCTTGAGATGAATCAGTACCGCCAGCTGCGGACCCGGCTGGGTGGTCAGCTGCTTGGCGAATGCAATCTCAGCGGCGGTCGGGGTATAGATCTCCTCCAGTTCCTTGGCGGTGGGATCAGGCTTCAGTCGCGGGTAGGCGGTCTCGTGAAGGGTAGCCATTGGATCCGGAGGGTGTGAGGGGGATCAGTCCCAGTGCCGGCCGTCGTCTGTACTGAGCGACGCTTCCAGGAAGCACTGGTGCGTATCGGCCATGCGGTGCATGTCATCGAGCAACGTGGCCAGGATTTCATCCAGATCCCTTTCGGGATCGGTGGGAGCAGTCAACTGGTACTCGCTGCTGGCGGTGTTCAGGCGCACAGCCTGGAAGGGGGCCAAGCAGATCTCTTCAATTCGGCCTCGGGCCTTGGCCGCGCCGCGGCCCGTGCGGGCAAACGGGGTCAGCACCATGCGCAGGCGCAGCTGCAGGGCCGATTTGCCCTCCGGCGCCGGCAGTGCCATCGCCGGTACCGGCACGGTTGGACTGGGCAGGCTTGCTTCAATGCGGTCCCGGGCAAACGGGTCACGCCCGTCCAGGTAACGCATGGCCGACTGCACATCGCGCCAGCCCACGTACTCCATCAAGGCCTTCATGTCCCAGCCTTGGTCGTTGGCCCAGCTGGCAAAGCCGCGGCGCAACGAATGGCTGCTGTGGAGCCCCGCATCGGCAAAGCCGGCACTGGTCAGCAACTCGCGCAGCAGGCGCACCAAGCTGTTGGGATGCAGGCCTTCGGCGCTCACCTGGCCCCATTGGTTGACTGCCCGAAACACCGGCCCTTCTTGCAGGTCGGCCGCCTGCAGCCACGCCTGGGTCGCCTCCACCGGACATAACCGCGACAGCGCCGGCACCTTGTAGGTGACGCCGGCTGCCTGGCGATCACCCTTGCTGCGTGGCAAGAAGCAGGTCATCCCCTGTCCCGGCACCAGCGTGAGATGGGCCACGTCCAGACGCAGCAGTTCATCGCCACGGAATCCCCGCCAGAACCCGAGCAGCACCAGCGCTCGGTCTCGTTGATGGCGCAGCGCCGCCGGCCCATCGCCCCGGGCATGTGCCGCAGCGATCGCCGCGGCCAGCCAGTCATCGAGCTCGACCAGCCGCCGAATCTGGAGCGGCGCGGCTTGCTTGACCTGGCCCGGGTGCAGGGTCTGGATGCCTTTGAGCACCTTGCGCACCAGCGGCGATCGGGTCGGGTCGACAAAGCCGTGGTCGCGGTGCCAAGAGGCGATGGCCGCCAGACGTTGGCGGAGGGTGCTGGTCGCCAAGGTCTGCGCATAAGCGGCCAGGTACCGGGCCACGCTGTCAGGTGTCGCTGGGAGGTGGCCTTGCCATTCAACCTCGAAGTGCCGCAGCGCCGACGCATAGCTGCGCACCGTGTTCTGGCGCGTGGCCGCATCGAGGTAGCGGTCCAGTTCGGTCACTGGCGCGTGGCCTCCACCGAGGTCGTCTGGCGCAGCGTCGACAGGATGGTGCATTCCGCCCGCTGCCCGCCATGGCAACTGGCAATCACCCGTTCCAGCTCGCTGGCCATGCGCTGCAGGTCGGCCATGCGGGCGCGCACGTCGGCCAGATGGCTGCGGGCCAACCGGTCCACGTCCCCGCACGAAAGCTCCTCATCGCCGGCCAGCTGCAGCAGGCTGCGGACCTCCTCCAGGCTGAAGCCCAGGTCCCGGCCACGCGCAATGAAGCGCAGCCGCTCGATGTCGGCCGGGCCATAGACCCGGTAGCCGTTGCCCGTGCGCCCCGGGCGCGGCAGCAACCCGATCCGCTCGTAATAGCGAATCGTCTCCAAGTGGCATCCGCTGGCGTCGGCAGCCTCACTGATTTTCATTCGTAGTACGCTTGACTCCGTAGTAGCTACGGACTTTACGCTGAACCCGTATCCGCCGCCACTCCGGCCGCGGCGCTGCATGTGACGACCATGCCACTGCCCATCGCCTTGATTCGCTACTGCCTGATTGCCTTGCTGATCGGCTGGGTTCTGCCCGCTTCTGCTCAGGCGGAGCCTGCCGCAGCAGACCTGCGCCAAACCTGGCAGATGCTCGATTACATCGCGGTCGACTACCCCGGCGCGGTCCAGGCCGGTCGCGTAATTGCCCCCAACGAATACGCCGAAATGAGCGAGTTTGCCGGCTCCGTGCGCAGTCAGCTGGCAGCATTGCCCGGTGGCCAGAACCAGCAGGAGCTGACGGCCCAGGCCGACCGCCTGGTCCAGGCGGTGGCAGAGAAGGCCGACCCGGCGCAAGTGGCAACGTTGGCGCGCGGGCTCGGCACGACGCTGTTGGCCCGCTACCCGATCGGCGCTGTTCCGGCGAGCGCGCCGAAGACCTCCCAGGCCGCGTCCATCTACAGCCAGCAGTGCGCGGCCTGTCACGGCCCCACAGGTCACGGTGATGGCCCCGCCGCGCAAGCGTTAAGTCCGCCGCCGATCGCGTTCACCGATGCCACTCGCGCCGCGCAGCGAACGCCGCTGTCGTTGTACGAGGTCATTTCCCAGGGTGTGCCGGGTACCGGCATGGTCAGCTTCTCTGGGCTGTCAGAAAGTGATCGCTGGGCGTTGGCATTCTATGTGGGCAGCTTGGGGTACTCCTCGCAAGCCAAGGCTCAAGGTGAGGCGTTATGGCGCACCAGTGCCGAGGCCCATACGCACATTCCCTCGCTCGAAGCGCTGACACGCACGCGAGAGGCCGATCTTGCCACCACGATGCCCGCCGATCAGGCAAACGCGATCATCGCCTACCTGCGTTCGCAGCCACAGGCAGTAAACGAAGCGGTACCAGGAGCCGATCGCTTTGCGGTGGCGCGGCAGCGACTGGCCGCCAGCCAGCGCGCTTACGCTGATGAGGACCTGGCTCAAGCCAAAAAGCTTGCGCTCTCGTCCTATCTGGATGGTGTAGAGCCGCTTGAACCCACGCTGGCCACGCGCAATCCGTCATTGCTGCGAGAGATCGAGACGGCCATGGCAGGCTACCGCGCGCAGCTGGATCAGCATGCGCCCGCGGCTGACGTTGCCGGGCAGGCAGCGCAAATTGCCCAGCTGTTTGATCGCGCGGACGTGGCGCTGCAGGACACCCGAATAGGCGCCAGCACCGCGTTTCTAGGCAGCTTTACCATCTTGGTACGCGAAGGACTGGAAGCGCTGCTGATCGTGATTGGTATCGTGGCGTTCTTGCGTAAAGCCGAGCGGTCTGATGTGTTGCCGTATGTGCATGCGGGTTGGATCTGCGCGTTGTTGGCAGGCGCAGCTACCTGGGCAGTGGCCACTTACTTTGTTGATATCAGCGGTGCGAACCGGGAAGTCACTGAGGGCGTCTCGGCCTTGTTCGCTGCCGCTGTCCTGCTCAGCGTAGGCATCTGGATGCACCAAAAGATCCTTGCAGGGCGGTGGCAGGAGTACCTGCACGCCAAGCTGACGACTGCGCTGACACGGCGCTCGGCTGTTTTCCTGTTCATGCTGGCCTTTGTCGCGGTGTACCGCGAGGTGTTTGAGACGATCTTGTTCTACATCGCGATGTGGAGCGATCAGGCGTCCACCGCCATCCTCGCAGGCCTGGTGGCGGGAATCGCGGTGTTGGCTGCGGTGGCGTACTGGATGCTGCGCATGAGCAGGCGGCTGCCGATTGGCCGGTTCTTTTCGATCAGCTCGATTCTCATCGCGGTGATGGCGGTCATCCTGATCGGTAAAGGCGTGGCCGCGTTGCAGGAAGCGGGCTGGATCTCTCAAACACCGCTCGCGTTGCCGCGCATCGAGTGGATCGGCCTGTATCCCACCTGGCAGTCGCTGCTGGCGCAGGTATTGGTAGGCACCGCCGCCATCGTGGGGTTCCTCGCCAATGCCCGTTCCGGTGTGCGTGGACAGCCAGGCGCAAACAAGCAATGAAACAACACAGCAGAGGACCAAGACATGAGTGATTGCGGGTGCCACCACGAAGCCAAGAACAAGGAGGAGCGACGCATCCTCTGGATCGCCTTGGTCCTGAATGCAGCGATGGCCGTGATCGGCGGCATTGCCGGCTGGATTGCCCATTCCACCGGGCTGCTGGCTGACGCGCTGGACATGCTGTCTGACGCCACCGCCTATGCCATTGGCCTGGTCGCTATCGGGCGCACGGCGCGCTTCAAGGCCAACGCCGCGTGGGTCAGTGGCAGCGTGCTGCTGGTGCTGGGCGTAGGCGTGCTGGTCGAAGTCGGCCGCCGGGTGATGTACGGAGCCGAGCCGGTCAGCGGTTGGATGATCGGTACCGCTCTGGTCTCGCTGGCCGTGAACCTGAAGGTGCTCCGTATGCTCGCCCCCTTGAAGTCTGGCGAAGTGCATCTGCGAGCGACCTGGCTGTTTACCCGCGCCGATGTGGTGGCCAACGTTGGGGTGATTCTGGCCGGCCTGTTGGTGTGGTGGCTGGCCAGCCCCTACCCGGATTTCGTGATCGGCGCCCTGATCGGCCTGTATGTGATCAAGGAGGCTTTCGAGATCTTGGGTGATGCTCGCCGGGCGCGTGCCGACGCGCGCAAAACGCCTGCATGACAGCGCTTGGCCGGCTGAGCTGTGGCCTGCGCTGGCTGCTGCTGGCGCACTTGGCCGTGGGCCTTGTGACGCAGCCGGTGCTGGCAGTGGTTGGCGAGCTCCATGCTCAAACCCATCTGGCCGCGGCCGACCATGACCCGGCAGTGGCATCACCAGCTTCCGAGCGTGGCGTAGACGCCGCGCTGCACCGGCTACAGCAGCTGGTGCTGTGCTGTAGCCAGGCCGCGCCGGCTCCAGAAATAGTGTTGGCCATTGCTCATATCGGCCGGCATTGGCCGTCGGCGACAGCCCATGCGGACAGATATCGGCATGAGCACCTGCTCGCGCCGTTCCGGCCGCCGATCGCAGGGTGATGCGCGCCGGCGTGCGCCGGATCCCTGTTGGCTATCGAAAATTCTGGAGTACTTCATGCATGTGCGATTGGCGGCCCTGGCCGCGTGGCTACTGTTGAGCGCGGCGGCAACGCCGGCGACAGCAGAAGAGCTGATGACCTTGGACGACGCGTTTGCACGCGTGGCCCAAACCCACCCCGAGCTGCGCCTGGTCGATGCGCGAGCCACGGTGCTCGCTGCCGAGCGCGACCAGGCCGTGCAGCGGCCACCGTGGACGTTGGGGGCGGAGGTTGAAAATGCGCTGGGCACGGGCGCGGCCCGTGGCCTGGACAGCGCGGAGTTGACCTTGAGCCTGAGCTCGGTCCTGGAGCGCGGCGGCAAGCTCGACGCCCGCCGCACCTTGGCCCAAAGCCGGATTGATGCACTGGCCGTGCAGCGCGAGACCGGGCGGCTGGACCTGCTCGCCGAGACGGCGCAGCGCTATTTGGCCGTTGTCGGTGCCGACCGGCAACGCAGCCTGGCGAACATGGATGTCGGCCAGCGCCAGCGGACCGTCGCCGCTGCCCGGCAGCGCCTGCAGGCTGGCGCGTCTCCCGAATCGGTGATGCTCACCGCACAAGCAGCACTGGCGAGAGCAGAATTGACCCGTGATCGGGCCGAGCAGCAGCGCATTGCCGCCCGGCAGCACCTTGCTGCCCTCTGGGGCGAACGTGCTCCGAGCTTCGAGGTGGCCGCGGCGGATCCCATGACCCTGCCGGCGATCGCGTCCATGCAGTCGCTGGCCGAGGAATTGGAGCGCACTCCCGAGTTGGCGCAGTTTGCCGATGCCCGCCGGATCGCGCAGGCACGACTGCAGCTGGCGCGTTCGGCGGCCTCGCCGGACTTGTCGTGGCAGCTGGGCGTGCGCCGCCTGCAGGAGACTGACGACACCGCGCTGGTGGCCAGCCTGTCCATGCCACTGGGCAGCCGCAGCCGCGCGCAGCCGGAGATCCGCGCCGGCGAAGCCGAGCTGGAGGTTCTGACGATCGAGCGCGAGGCCAAGGGCCTGTCGCTGTATTCCACGCTGGTCGAAGCCCATGGTCGCTACACCGTGGCGCAGGCCGAGGTGGCACGGCTGCAAGGCGAGGTGCTGCCGAAGTTGGCCCGGGCTGAGCAGGCCGCCGAGCGCGCCTATCGCGCCGGCGCGATCAGCTACCTGGAATGGGCACAGCTGCAGTCCGAACGCACGGCCATGGCCCAGCAGCAGCTGGACGTGGCGCTCGATGCGCAGCGCGCCCTGATCGAAATTCAACGCCTGACCGGCCAGGCGCTTGTCGCGCCGCCGGCGGCTGCTTCCACCGGAGAGACCCCATGAATCGCTTTTCCTGGACCGCACTGGGCATGGCCCTGATGATGCTGGCCGCCTGCAACGCGTCGGCCCCCAACGAAGCGTCCGAAGGCGGCGCCGCCGCTGAGGGCGAAGAGCACGGCGAGCACGAGGAAGCGCCGCTGGAAACCAAGATTGCCGCCAAAGCTGCGCAGGCAGCGGGTATCCAGGTCGCACCGGCAGGCCCCGGTGAGATTGCTGACGAGCATGAGGTGCAAGGGCTGTTGACCCCGATTGACGGTCGCATCGCGCAGGTCACGGCACGCTTCCCCGGACCGGTCCGCTCCGTGCGTGCGGGCGTGGGTGATCAGGTACGGGCCGGCCAGGCACTGGCCACGGTAGAGAGCAACCTGAGCCTGACCACCTATACCGTCACCGCGCCGATCAGTGGCGTGGTCATGGCGCGCACGGCCGCCGTAGGCATGGCCGCCGCTGAGGGCGCGCCGCTGTTTGAGGTCGCCGACCTGTCCACGCTGTGGGTGGACCTGCACATCTTCGGCGCCGACGCCCAGCACATCGGTGCTGGCGTGCCGGTGACGGTTACCCGCTTGAGCGATGGCGTCACCGCACAGACCACCTTGGAGCGCGTCCTGCCCGGCACCGCCACCGCCAGCCAAAGCACCATTGCGCGCGGCACGGTGGCCAACACCGATGGCCTGTGGCGGCCGGGGTCGGCGGTCAAGGCGCGGGTCATCGTGGATCGCCAATCGGCAGCGTTGGTGGTGCCGATCACGGCGCTGCAGACCGCAGAAGACCAGGACGTGGTCTACGTGCAGCAGGGCGAAACCTACCACACCCGGCCGGTGAAGCTGGGGCGCCGCGACGCCGAACGCGCCGAAGTGCTGGAAGGCCTCAAGGCCGGTGAACAGGTGGTGGTGGCCCAAAGCTTCCTGATCAAGGCCGACATCGAAAAGTCCACCGTGGAAGAAGAATGAGGCCCGCCATGCTCGAACGCCTCATTGGGCTGTCCATCCGCCATCGCTGGCTGACGCTAGTGCTCACCGCTGCGCTGGTTGCGCTGGGCGTGTGGAGCTACCGTCACCTTTCCATTGACGCCACACCCGACATCACCAACGTCCAGGTCCAGATCAACACCCAGGCCCCGGGTTACTCGCCGCTGGAGGCCGAACAACGGGTTACCTTTGCCATCGAAACGGCCATGGCCGGTCTGCCCAAGCTGGACTACAGCCGCTCGCTGTCGCGCTACGGGCTTTCGCAGGTCACCGTCGTCTTCAAGGACGGCACCGACCTGTACTTTGCCCGCCAGCAGGTCGCCGAGCGCCTGCAGCAGATCGCCTCCCAGCTTCCCGAAGGGTTGGACCCGGAAATGGGGCCGATCTCCACCGGGTTGGGCGAGATCTTCATGTACACCGTGGAGGCCGAGCCCAACGCTCGCAAGCCCGACGGCACCCCGTACACGGCCACGGACCTGCGCACCCTGCAGGACTGGGTGATCCGGCCGCAGCTGCGCACCACGCCCGGCGTCACCGAGGTCAACACCATCGGCGGCTTCGAGCGGCAGATCCACATCACTCCCGATCCAGCTCAGTTGGTGGCGCTGGGCTTCACGTTGAACGACGTGGTCGCCGCGGTCATGCGCAACAACCAGAACATCGGCGCCGGCTACATCGAGCGCAACGGACAGCAGTTCCTGGTGCGCGTGCCGGGCCAGCTAGCCAATCTGGAGGCAATCGGCAACATCGTGCTGGACCGGCGCGATGGCGTGCCCATTCGGGTGCGCGACGTCGCTAGCGTGGGCGAAGGCAAGGAGCTGCGCACGGGCGCGGCCACCCAGAATGGCCACGAGGTCGTGGTCGGTACCGCCTTCATGTTGTTCGGCGCCAACAGCCGGGAAGTCTCCCAGGCGGCCGCGGCCAAGCTGGATGCCGCCAACGCCAGCCTGCCTGCCGGCGTCCATGCCAAGGCCGTCTATGACCGCACCGCGCTGGTGGATCGCACCATCGGCACGGTGTCCAAGAACCTGATCGAGGGCGCGCTGCTGGTGGTGGTGGTGCTGTTCCTGCTGCTGGGCAATGTGCGCGCCTCGTTGATCACCGCGGCGGTGATCCCGTTGGCGATGCTGTTCACCATCATCGGCATGGTGCGTGGCGGCGTGTCGGGCAACCTGATGAGCCTGGGCGCGCTGGACTTCGGCCTGATCGTGGACGGGGCGGTGATCATCATCGAGAACTGTCTGCGCCGGTTCGGCGAGGCGCAGCACGCGCTGGGCCGCCAGCTCAACGATGAAGAGCGCTATGACCTGACCGCCTCGGCCACCGCCGAGGTGATCCGTCCCAGCCTGTTTGGCCTGGGCATCATCGCCGCGGTCTACCTGCCGATCTTCGCGCTGTCCGGGGTAGAAGGAAAAATGTTCCACCCGATGGCGATCACGGTGGTGCTGGCCCTGACCGGCGCCATGGTGTTGTCGCTGACCTTCGTGCCGGCGGCGATCGCCAGCTTCCTGCGCGGCCGTGTGGCTGAGCACGACAACCGCCTGATGCGCTGGTCGCGTGCCCGTTATACGCCGCTGCTGGATTGGGCCCTGCGTCGGCGCGTGGTGGTGCTGGCCGGCGCGGCCGTGCTGGTGGTGGGCTGTGGCGTGCTGGCCACCCGCTTGGGTTCGGAGTTCGTGCCGAGCCTGGATGAGGGCGACATCACCTTGCAGCCCATGCGTATTCCCGGCACCAGCTTGGAGCAGTCGGTGGCCATGCAGGAAACGCTGGAGAAGCGCCTGGCCCAGTTCCCGGAGGTGGCCAACATCTTCTCAAAGATCGGCACCGCCGAGGTGGCCACCGATCCTATGCCGCCGTCGATGGCCGACACCTTCCTGATGCTCAAGCCCCGCGACCAGTGGCCCGACCCGCGCAAGCCCAAGGCCGAGCTGGTGGAAGAGCTGGAGGCGGCGGCCAAGGAAATCCCGGGCAGCAACTACGAGTTCACCCAGCCCATCCAGATGCGCACCAACGAGTTGATCTCCGGCGTCCGTTCGGACGTGGCGGTCAAGGTCTACGGCGACAACCTTGACCAGTTGACGCGCCTGGCCAGCCGGGTCGAGCGAGTCATGCGTAGCGTCCCCGGCGCCGAAGACGTCAAGGCCGAGCAGGTCTCCGGCCTGCCGCTGCTGACCATCACGCCAGATCCGGCGGCATTGGCACGGTATGGCCTGAACCCGGGCGATGTGCAGGAAACGGTGGCCACCGCCATTGGGGGCAGTGTTGCCGGCCAGTTGATCGAGGGCGACCGCCGCTTCGACCTGGTCGTGCGCCTGCCCGAAGCGCAGCGGCAAGACCCCGCTGTGCTGGCAGATCTGCCCATTCCGCTGCCGGCAAGCACCAGTGTCGATGAGTCCAGCCGTCTGGCCGCCGGCGCCAATGGGGGGCCTCGCACGGTGCCGCTGCGGGAAGTGGCGAAGATCCAGGTAGAGCGCGGGCCCAATCAGATCAACCGCGAGAACGGCAAGCGCCGCGTGGTGATCACCGCCAACGTGCGCGAGCGCGATCTGGGCGGGTTCGTCGGCGAGTTGCGCACACGCATCGGCCAGGATGTCGCGCTTCCAGAGGGCTACTGGATCGATTACGGCGGCACCTTCGAGCAGCTGATCTCGGCCACCCAACGCCTGGGCGTGGTCGTTCCGGTGACACTGGCGTTGATCTTCGCTCTGCTATTCATGGCCTTCGGCTCGGCCAAGGATGCGGCCATTGTGTTCAGTGGCGTGCCGCTGGCGCTGACCGGCGGTGTGCTGGCACTGGCTCTGCGCGGGATTCCGTTGTCGATCTCTGCCGGCGTGGGCTTCATCGCGCTGTCGGGCGTGGCCGTACTCAACGGGCTGGTCATGATCGCCTTCATCCGCCGTCTGCGCGAACAGGGCGATCCGCTAGACGACGCTGTGCGCGACGGCGCCCTTGGACGCCTGCGACCGGTGTTGATGACCGCCCTGGTAGCCTCGCTGGGCTTCCTACCCATGGCCTTGAATGTCGGTGCTGGCTCGGAAGTGCAGCGGCCGCTGGCCACTGTCGTCATCGGCGGCATCGTCTCATCCACCGCATTGACCTTGTTGGTGCTGCCGGTGCTCTATCGTTGGCTGCATCGCGACCGAGCTCCCCGCGCCGGTAGCACTGCTTTGGAGTCCCCATGAACGAGCTCAACCTGGAACAGGTCCGTGCGGCGATGTTTACCGACCCGGGCGTGAAAGCGGTGGACGACCTGCGCCTGGTCGCCGGTGAGCATGGCCGTGCGATCGCGGCCACCATCACGGTCGCGGCGCCCTCGGTCGACCTGGACCTGGTGCATGCTGTGATTGCCCAGGTCCTGGCCGATCAATTCGGCATCGATCAGATCATGCTGTGTTTCAACGACCCGGGCCCGGTACCGCCGCCGCCCACCGCGGCGCCGTTAAAGAAGATGTGATCGCAGCCCCTGGCTCTATGCGTCTGCGCTGGCAGGCGCATAGAGCTGATGACCCGGCAACGCGCACGCGCCGGCATACACAAAGGCCACGCTTTGCCGCGCCCGGGTGAAGGCCACGTAGTATTTCGGCGGCGCGGTGATACGCGCTGCATCGGCCGTGCGCAGGTACTGCGTCAACGGCCCGTTCGGAAAGATGAGGACCCGACTGTAGGTGCGGCCCTTGCACTGCCCAAAGTTCACCGCCGGCAGTCCGTCGCACGCCTGCCGCCGGTCATGCCGGAGCACGGTGGGGGCGAACTCCTGCATGTACGCGGCCACATCCCCTGGAGCGACGAGGTAGATGCCATCGTGTCCGGTGACCTCGCCATTGCCTGATTGGGTCCGCGGCATCTGCGGATAGAGCGTGTCAGCCATATCGCACAGGGCCTGGACGCAGCGCAGACTGGTGAGGCGGTGATCCAGCCGGCATAAGCCGTCGGCCTCCCAAATCTGAAACAGCGCTGCCAGATTCGGACCACGGTATTGGCTGTACCTTTGCGCATAGTTGGTGGCATACGTGGCTTGGCGCGTATCGCCTACCAACGTGATGGCAATCTCGCTCTTCAACAGCCGTTCGACCAGATCCAGATCAAAGCCGGCCAGATCCTGGACTTCGTCGATGTAGAGCTCGTCGTACATCGCCGCCAATCGCGCCACGACCTGGCCTTGGGTCAGCTCATCGCAGCGCACAGCGAAATCGGCCGCTCGGTCCGAATACATCCGGTTGCCCGCCAGGTAGTGGCGCGCCACCTGGGTGCGTGGGGCGCGGTTGTTGGTGACACCTTCTACGAACAGGATGGTCTCGATGCGAGGCTCAGGGCAAAGCGCAGCCTGGTACGGGCGAATGCACTGGCGCAGCAGAAAGCCATACCAGCTGTGCAAGGTGACATGCGCGGGGACCGCGCCTGCGTGGGCCTCAAACGAGCGCCGGATCTCTTCCAGGTTTTCCAGCGTGTAGGTGACAATCGCGATGCGGCGCCCAGGTCGCTCCAAGGCCTGCCGGACCAGCAACGTGGTCTTGCCCGAGCCGGCTGCCGAGAGCAGGACCCGGTTAGGTGATGGCACGCTGGACATAGTCCGGGAACCTGATCGAGTGCGGGCTATTGAAAATCGCCAAGGCCGTATCGGTCTTATGGCCCTTCATGTACTTGAGCAGCGCCACCTCATCGGCAAAGGCCTTGCCCAGCACGGTATTGAGTTCGGCCAGCGAGTTGGCTTTGATCAGCTGCTCTTCCAGCGAAGGGGCGCTCTCGTCGGAATCGTAATAGATCGCGTTGATGTGCTCGGCATAGCGCTCTTGCACAACTGCGATATCACCGTCGTTGTCGGTGATCACCTTGGCCTGAATCCTCAGTCGATCGGCAATCTGCAAGAAGCGTTTGAATGCCAACGACTTGACCGAAATGATGTCTACGCCGTGAGCCATCGGCGCCACGCCGTGATGGTCACTGTAGGCACGCTGCACGATCAGTTCGTCGGAAGGGCCTTCCACCAGGATCGCCTGCTTGGCCAGGATCAACCGCAGCGTGTCGTGGCCCGGCAGCTTCATGAAATAGTCGTGGGTATCGCTGGGCAGCTGGTCCAGCTTCATCTGGCCTTGCGCGCTGAACAGGATCACGTTGTCCACGCCCAGCTTGTTCAACACGAAGCTGCTGTGGGTGGCGATGATCACCTGCTGGGCGGTGGAGAGGGCCGCAATCTTGTCGATCAGCTGGGTCATGCTGGAATAGGACAGATGGTTCTCCGGCTCCTCGATCAGCAGCACGTGAGCCGCGCCGGCCGCGTGCATCGCCAGCTTCATCTTCACCGCGCTTTGCTCGCCCTTGCCGGCCTGGGTGAACGGGAGCTCATCCAGGTAGGGTGACAGGCTGGTTTCCCACGTTGAGCGCGGCGATGTGTCCACGCCTACCGTCAATGCCCTGTGGCTGATGTCCCCGGTGTGCTCGGTCAAGTAGGCATTGATCGCTGCCACATCCGCTTCTTCGGAAAAGCTCTGCCGCATGCGGCGGAAGCTCAGCGACAGCGAGACGCGCTGCGCAGGCGTCAGTGCCTGCTCGATGATGCCGGCGATATAGCGATCGGCACCGGACAAGGTCTTGATGCCGTGCGTGTCGATGATGGTCGAGTCGAACGGAATACTACGGGCGGTGACGCCATTGTTGGCGAAGGAGTACCAGCGCACCGTGTAGTACTCCACCGGCAGGCTGACCGCGCCCTGGTGCTGCTGCAGGTAGGCGTTGAACTCCTCGCGGTAGTCGTCGTTGAGCTCGACCAGCAGCCGGATGCCGGCGGTATCCAGACGCAGGGAGTTGTTGGTGCCGCGTAACGACGCCAGCGCGGCGTCGGCGCCCAGATAGGCTTCGATGGAGATCCGTGGCGGCGAGGCCGGCGTGCCCGTGGCAAGCGCTCCCAAGTACTCCTGCACCGTGGGCTGGTGGAACAGGTAGCGCGTGAGCTCGTAGGCAAGATTGCGCCCATGCAGCTGGCCGGTGACCACCGCGTGGATGGCCTCCAGCAGGGTGGATTTACCGACCTCGTTGTCGCCCACCACCAGGTTCATGTGGGCATTGAGGGGCAGGTCCAGATGGCGAAACGACTTGAAGTTGTCGATGACGATACGTTCGATCGGCATGCACAGTCCTTTGATGGCCAACGGGCTCGGTGGCGGAGCCTGCCTGCACCCTGGCTGGCCTCCTTTCCGCTCTGGGCCATACTACCCAGCGATCGCCGGCCCTGGGCGGTTTCGTACTGCTTGGGACGCCGGGAAGGGTCAGAATCCGCCTTACGCGGGATAATTCAATATTATCCCGTATAACTATTTTCGCCGACGAGCGGTCGTCTACCTGCTTTAATAGTATGTAATTACATGGTATGTAATACATTACGAAATAAAGTGGGGTGGCACGATGGCGCGCGCAGGACTCTATAAGAGTGACGTCCAGAAGGCGCGCGACGCGCTGCTGGCCCAAGGCAAGAAGCCGTCAGTCGACGCGGTGCGAGTGGCCTTGGGCAACACGGGCTCCAAGACCACGATCCACCGCTACTTGCGTGAACTGGAAGGAGAGGAAGGCGGCGGTCCGGCGAGGACGGTAGCCGTTAGTGATGCTTTGCAGGACTTGGTTGCGCGCTTGGCCTCGCGGCTCCAGGAGGAAGCAGAGGCCATCCTCACCCAGGAGCGTGAGCGCCATCAGGCTGAGCTCCACAGTCGGCAACAGGCGCTTTCCGGTGCCCAAGAGGAGGCTGCCGCCTTGAGCAGTCGGCTGCAGCGCACCGAAGCAAGCCTGCACCAAGAGCAAGCTGCTCACGCCCTCCTTCAACAGAATCTAGGTGACAGGATCGCGGAAATCGCCCAGTTGAACGAGCGCATCGCTGGCATGACGGTGCGGCTGGCTGATCATGAGGCGCATACGCGTTCTCTGGAGGACAAGCATGCCCATGCCCGGGAAGCGCTTGAGCACTACCGCACTTCAACCAAAGAGCAGCGTGAGCAAGAGCTTCGCCGTCACGAGCATCAGGTCCAAGAGCTGCAAGTAGCCTTACGTCAGGCCAATGAAGCCTTGGGCGCGAAGAATCAGGAGCTGTTGGTGCTGAACCGCGACAATGGTCAATGGCTGGAGCGCCACGGGCGGATTGAGCGTGAGCTTGCCCAGCTACGACAGGCCCACGAAGGCCAACACAGCGAGGTCGTGGCGTTGCGCCAGACCGCGACGGACTATTTTGCACTGCAGGAGCGCTGGAAGACTGACGCCAAGACCTTGGATACCATGCGCAACGAGCTAGCTCAAGTTCAAGACACCCTTGCGCGGGAGCGTGAGCGCCGCGAGAGCGCTGAAGCCGATGCGTTGCGTGCCAATGCACGTCTTGAAGCGCTAGAGCCTCTACTGAATCAACTGACGCCAGCACAAAATGCGGTGGAGAAAACTCGGCGCGGCCATGCGCAAGATGGGGGAGCCGACTGACGAGGCTGCTCGTTTGTCTGCTAGCGGCTGGGGTGGCGCTCACCTGTCCAGTACGCCCATTCCATAGGGACGACCCAATCTACAAACAGTTTGGCTACTGAGGACTCCGGTGCCAAATGATAGGGCTTGAACATGCCTTGCTCGGGCGAACTGGTCATCAGGTAGCGCAGGCGCTTCTGGACCTCCTGAAAGATGGCTTCCCGCACATGGGCGCTGTCGTGCACGCCAAGACGCATCGCCACCGAGGCACCTTGGCGTACCGCCGCCCAGCAGCAGTAACGCTACCGCGCGATCGGCAAGCCCCGCGGTCCGGATTGAAAGACGAACCCCACATCACGTGCCCAGCCTGGGTCGAAGTGATGTTTGAGCAATTGCTGCTCCAGAAACTGCTCGGTCTCCCAGAGTGCAAGTTCATCCCACAGCTCCAGTTTCGCGTCCGCCAAGTCTACATCGTGTGCCATATCGCCGAGTTGGTCTTCCAGCACCGGGAGCAGGTGCCTGCGCTCGTGGGTAGACCAGGCGAAAGCCCATTGCAGATCTTCGATGGGCGTGACCTCGGCATCGGGGCGGATCTGCCATCGATCCGCTGGCCAGGGAACTTGGATCAAGGCCAAGTCTCGCAGCGTGTCCAGCACCAGCAAGGTGGAGCGGCGTGTGGGCGCCACCGGTAGGCGTCGTAGCTGCGCGGCTAACAGTGCGGCTAGGAAAAGGGTGCCACGAAGGCCCAACTCCTCGATGCTGGCGACCCCAGATGGCGTCATTGACGAGGTTCCGGGCATGCGGTTTCCGGGGATGAGGGAGCGGCGTGGCCCCTGGGGGGGGGGGCGGCGCTACCGGTGTCGCCGGTTGCCTCAAAGCTAAGAATATCTTAGTATGCAAGGCTGGGTACATCCGCCATCCTTATGGGGTCTCCATGGGGTGCGCGCGTGACTTTGTCCGTCGACTCAACACCGACCTTCGCTCGACGCCTCAAACAAGCCCGCCTGCACACGGGTTTGTCGCAGAAGGAGTTGGGCATCCGGGCCGGTCTGGATCCTCACGTGGCCAGCCCCCGAATCAACCAGTACGAGCGTGGCAAGCACGAGCCCATGCTGGAGATTGCTGAGCGGTTGGCCCAAGCGTTGGGGATCCCCGCCGCCTTCCTTTACACCGACGATGATCTGCTGGCCAAGTTGCTCCTGCGCTGGGGCTCGCTAAGCAAGCAGCAGAAGCGCGAGTTGGTGAAGCTGATCGAGGCCACGCCCGAGAAGTAAACCGAACAAGCGCTCGCCCTATGGGCAACTCTTCGCCTCAACCCGCCCTTTGGGCGCTTCTGGAGGGAGCTGCAGTGTCCGCGGCTAGTGCGACTGACAAGTCGCGACATCTCAGGCTTACTTGAGATTTTGTTCACGACCGATACACACGCGCCTTGTCTAAAGTGATATACCATGTCGCCCGTGTCAGCCTCCTCACTTCTACTGCGACTGTTCCTGATCGCCATGCTCGTGCTTAACGGCGCGTGGTCGGCGTTTGCGTCCGTCAGTATGAACCCGGTCATGGAAGAGCAGGCCAGCGAAGTGGCTGCCGCGGTGCAAGTCGACGAAGACTGCTTCGCCCATCACAGTGCTGAGCATCATCCCGATGCCACATCGATTGAAAAGGCTGGCACTGGGCATGGCGACCATGCCGGTCCCGACTGTTGCAAGTCTTCTGCGTGCCGGTGCGCCTGCGTACACGCTTGCGCGAGCGCACTTCCTGCGCGCCTGCATGTTTCGGTGCAACTGGCCTTGGGCCTGGATGTCATGCCGCTGCCCCTAGGGCATGCGGCACCTGCCTTGCCTCATCTGATCCGACCACCGATCGGCTAAGCGTCCCTAGGCGCCGCAATGGCGCCGTTGGTGTGGCTTGCATGCCTGTTTAGGCCAGCCGCCCGCTCTGTACCACCGCCCGCCGGTGGCAACACGACGCTTGGAGCATTTTCATGTCGCATGATGATTTTCGTGGTCCACGCGGTGGACCGCTGCTGCCTTCGCGGCGGCGATTTGTCCAAGGCTTGGCCTTGGGAGGCGCAGTCGCAGGATTAGGTTTCTGGCCCAAAGCCAGTTGGGCGCTCAAGGGGCCGGGACAACCCAACGTACTATCGGGCACTGAGTTTGACCTGACCATTGGCGAGACGCCGATGAACTTCACCGGCAAGACCCGCACCGCGATCACGGTCAACGGGTCCGTTCCGGCGCCGTTGCTGCGGTGGCGGGAAGGCACCACGGTCAACTTGCGCGTCTCTAATGCATTGCCCGCTAACTCCATCCATGGCGCGGACACCTCCATCCATTGGCACGGCATCATTTTGCCGGCCAACATGGACGGCGTGCCGGGTCTGAGCTTTGACGGTATCGGACGTGGTGAGACCTACCACTACCGGTTCACCCTGCATCAGGGCGGAACCTACTGGTACCACAGCCACTCAGGGTTCCAGGAACAAGCCGGGCTCTATGGCCCGATCGTCATCGACCCATTGGAGCCGGAGCCCTTCAGTTTCGATCGCGACTACGTCGTGATGCTGAGCGATTGGACAGACCTGGACCCGACGGCCCTGTTCGATCGTTTGAAGAAGATGCCGGGCCATGACAATTACTACAAGCGCACGGTCGGCGATTTTGCGCGCGATGTGAAGCGCAACGGCCTGTCGGCCACGTTGGAAGATCGCAAGATGTGGGGCGTGATGCGGATGACGCCCACGGACCTGTCCGACGTCAACGCCAACACCTACACCTACCTGATGAACGGCACGACCTCACTGGGCAACTGGACCGGTTTGTTCCGCAGTGGCGAGAAGGTGCGCCTGCGTTTCATCAATGGCTCTGCCATGACGTACTTCGATGTGCGTATTCCGGGGCTGAAGATGACCGTGGTGGCGGCAGATGGCTTGTATGTCCATCCGGTTTCCGTCGACGAGTTCCGCATCGCGGTAGCAGAAACCTTCGATGTGATCGTGGAGCCCTCCGGGCAGGACGCATTCACCATCTTTGCCCAAGACTCCGGTCGCACCGGCTACATCAGCGGCACGCTCGCTGTGCGCGAAGGATTACGCGCGCCCGTTCCGTCTGTGGATCCCCGGCCGCTGCTGACGATGGCAGACATGGGCATGGATCATGGGTCGATGGATATGTCTGGCGGCAGCAAGGGCATGGAAGGCGGCTGTGGTGCGGCCATGGGCATGCCTGGCATGACCCCACCTGTCAGCGGTAACGCGACCTCGGCCCATGCAGGCCATGCGATGCCCGCCGCCGGCGATGGTGCCATGGCAGGCATGCAGCACGGGGGCATGCAATCACACCCTGCTAGCGAGACCAACAATCCCCTGTTGGACAACCAAGCCATGAGCGTGAGTTCGCGCTTGGATGATCCGGGCAATGGCCTGCGCGATAACGGCCGTCATGTGCTGACGTATTCCATGCTCAAGAGCACCTTTGAAGACCCTGACGGACGCGACCCCGGTCGCGAGATCGAGCTGCATCTGACCGGACACATGGAGAAATTCTCCTGGGGCTTCAACGGTCAGAAGTTTTCCGATGTCGAGCCGCTGCGGCTGAACTACGGCGAGCGTATGCGCATCGTATTGGTTAACGACACGATGATGACCCATCCCATCCATTTGCACGGCATGTGGAGTGACGTGGAGGACGACAACGGCAACTTCATGGTGCGCAAGCACACGGTGGATATGCCGCCAGGTAGCCGACGCACGTATCGCGTGCGTGCCGATGCGTTGGGCAGCTGGGCGTTCCATTGCCACCTGCTTTATCACATGGAAGCCGGAATGATGCGCACGGTGAGGGTCGACGAATGAACATCAATAGACGCGATACCACCCTGACTGCGCTGACGGCTATCTCGCTGGCCCTGGCCAATGCGGCCAGCGCCCAATCTATGCAGCACGGCTCCATGCAGATGGAGCAGGGCGCGCAGACCCAGACTCAGGATCACTCTGCACATCAGGCGCCGACATCAAAACCTGCGCCAGCCCAAAAGCCTGCAACACCGGCCAAGACGAGCGAAGCGACGATCGATCATGCGGCGATGGGCCACGCCGAGCCGCAGGCTAACGCAGCCGAGCCTGCCATGCAGGGCATGGACCATTCGCAGATGGGGCACGGCTCGCCCGCGAGCACACCTGCGGCGCCCACAGCGCAGGCGCAGTCGATGCAGGGCATGGATCACAGTCAGATGGCACAGCCCGCTGCAGCCGACACCTCCGGCACGGCCACGCCTGCGATGCAGGGGATGGACCATTCGCAGATGGGCCATGATTCGCCCGCGCCCGCTACACCAGAAGCGGGAATGCAATCGATGGAGGGCATGGACCACAGTCAGATGGGACACGGGCCTGCAGCGCCAACGCAGCCGCGCACCCCGATTCCCGCGGTGACGGACGCGGATCGCAAGGCGGCCATCGCGCCGGAACACGCGCATCCGGTGCATGACAACTCGATCAAGAGCTACGTGCTGCTCAATCGCCTGGAAACCTGGGATGCCGATCCGGGCACCGGGCTGGGCTGGGAGGGCCAGGGCTGGATCGGTACGGACCTCAATCGCGTCTGGCTCCGCAGTGAAGGCGAACGCACGGATGGTCAGACCGAGTCGGCTGATCTGGAAGTGCTTTACGGCCGCAGTATCTCCACGTGGTGGGATGTGGTGGCCGGTGTGCGTCATGACTTCAAGCCTGGGGCATCGCAGAACTTCGCCGCTATCGGTGTACAGGGCTTGGCGCCGATGAAGTTCGAAGTGTCCGCCACAGCCTATCTCGGCGAAGGGGGCCAGACTGCCGCCAATGTCGAGGCCGAGTACGAATTGCTGCTAACCAACCGGCTGATCTTGCAGCCGCTGGTGGAAGTCACCGCCTATGGCAAGAACGATCCATTGCGCGGGATAGGTTCGGGTCTGAGTGCCGCTGAGGCGGGGCTACGACTTCGCTATGAGTTCACCCGAAAGTTCGCTCCCTACATCGGCGTGGTGTACGAGCGCGCGTTTGGCAATACCGCAGACATGCGACGCGAGCATGGCGAGTCCTTTGAAGACACGCGCTTGGTCATCGGCCTTCGTACCTGGTTCTAAGGGGAACTGACAATGAAATCCAACAAAAAGATGTGGGTATGGCTCGGTGCCGGCGTGGCATTGGTTGCGGTGGTCGCAACCGCCACGCTCTCTCTGGGCGTGTACAACGTGGCCGCCGACGATCCGCATAGTCGCCCGGTGTATGCGCTACTTGAAACGGCGCGCGAGCGTTCCATTGAGGTGCGCGCCGCCAAGCTTCAGCTACCCACGAACCTTGATGATCCTGAGCGTATCCGCCAGGGTGCGGGCAACTACAACGCCATGTGCGTGACCTGCCATCTTTCACCAGACGCGGCGGCCACCGAGATGAGCAAGGGCCTGTACCCCGCGCCACCGAACCTAAGCAAACAGCCGGTCGCTCCAGCTGAGGCGTTCTGGGTGATCAAGCACGGCATCAAGGCCAGCGGCATGCCCGCTTGGGGCGGCAGCATGGACGATGAGTTCATATGGAACATGTCGGCCTTCCTGCAGAAGTTGCCCACGCTGGACGCGACTGCGTACAAGGAACTTGTCGACAGCAGCGAGGGCCATTCGCATGGCGGCGGCGAGACGCAAGGCCACCATGACGACGAAAAGGCCGAGGATCACCCTGCCTTATTCGAGCCGGGCAACAACTCCATGCCGCATGCGCACCCGCCGGGCGTGGACGACGATCACCACGGCCCGACACCCAGCGACACGGAAGTCGGGTTGGTGAGCCACGGCCATCCCGACGGCAAGGTGGAGTCGCACCCTGCACCACACACGCCCGTGGCCGATGACGGCCATGCGCACCCCCATTGATCTTCTTGGAGCCCACGCAATGAACGCAACAGCAATCTCGTTCACCCTCGCACTGGCACTGGCCGTCGTGTCCCCCGCAATGGCGCAGGCGACACAGCCGCACGCACATCACCCCGCTGCCGCGGCATCTGCGGACGTCGACGTCCCAGTCACTGCAGAGGCCGCGGTCGCCGTAGCGGAGCGTTTCAACAGGGCCCTGTCTAGCGGCGATCTGGCCACGGTCGAAGCCCTGCTCGCTGCCGACGTTCTCATCCTCGAGTCCGGGGGCGCCGAACGCAGCCGCGAGGAATACATGGGCCATCACGCAGTCAGCGATGCGGCGTTCCTCAAGGGCGCCCATCGCCAGCTGCTCCGTCAGCGCGCACGAGCCGCTGGCGAGTTCGCGTGGGTCGGAACCGAAAGCGAGTTGCATGCCCAGAAGGACGGCCAGCCACTGACCGTCCAGAGCGACGAGACGATGGTGCTGAAGGAGACCGCGGACGGCTGGCGGATCGTCCACATCCACTGGTCCTCGCGGACCAAGCGCTGAGTCGAGAGATTGAAATGACTACGCTCACATTGCACCGTCTGACTTTTGTGGTCCTTGCCGTGGCTGGTCTGGGTGCTTGCACCCAGGATGCTTCATCCGCGCAACCCACAACCTCGCCCTCCGCACAGGTTGTCGTCCAATCAGCCGACGCGACTCCAGCAGCCCTGCCACGCATGACCGTCCACAAGACCCCGACCTGCGGGTGCTGCGGTGTCTGGATCGACCACGTGCAGAAGGCGGGATTCACCGTGGATGTGCACGACATGGATGACCTGGGTCTGGTCAAGGAGCGGTTGGGTGTCCCCTATGCAAAGGGCTCCTGCCACACGGCCGAGATCGGCGGATACGTCATCGAAGGCCACGTTCCGGCCGCGGACATCAAGCGTCTCCTCGAAGAAAAGCCGAACGCACGCGGCCTGGTCCTCCCAGGGATGCCGCTTGGTTCTCCGGGCATGGAGGTCCCGGAGGGACGCCAGCAGCCGTTCACGGTCGAGCTGATACATCGCGACGGAACCACTGAACCGTTCGCACAGCACTGATCCGTCGCAGCAACAGGGGACGGTGTTGCGGGCGCGCCGATTCTCGCCCGCGAGGAAGAAGGAGAACTACATGACTCACCATTCCGCAGCACACCGGCCCCAGGCCATGAACGAGTGCATCGACAACTGCACGCAATGCCATGCGATCTGCCTGGAGACCATCAACTACTGCCTGACCAAAGGAGGTGTTCACGCGGCCCCGGAGCACATCGCCCTGTTGGCGACGTGTGCCGATACCTGCGCAACCAGTGCCGACGCGATGCTGCGCGGTGCCAGCGTTCACGACGTGGTTTGCGGTGCCTGCGCGGAGATCTGCCGCCAGTGCGCCGATGCATGCGACGCCATGAACGACCCTGAGATGACGCGCTGCGCCGAAGTTTGTCGCCGCTGCGCGGAAAGCTGCAGCGCCATGGCAGCGTAATGCGTCGAGGATCCCGCCTGAGCCGGTGGGATCCTCGTCTCGCGAAAGCGGAAGTATCAAGAAAATCCGACAAATCGTGGTTTCAGTGACAGTCCGACATCTAACGCTTGTCGCATCGAACACAGCGCGGCCCCTCCCGAACGGGCTTTGCATCACATTCCAATGAGGATTTATCCATATGAAGTCGTCCAACGTCATTCGCTCCTTCGCGCTCGTCCTCGCAATCGCGGCCGGGCAGTTTTCGCTGCAGGTCGCGCACGCCCACGCCGCGCTGCAGCAGTCCACACCGGCGGCAAATGCGGTGGTGGCCTCGCCAGGCCAGATCGATCTCGTGTTCAACGAGACATTGATTCCGCGGGCGTCGCGTCTCAAGTTGCTCATGAAGCACGGCAGTTCCACCATGCCGATCGAGAATTTCACGACCGAGATCGTCAACAACGGCAAGACCCTGCGTGCCAAGTTGCCTGGACCGCTGGCTCCGGGCGTCTATACCGTGGAATACCGCGCCGTCGGTGGTGACAACCACCCCATGCCGGGCAGCTTCAGCTTCACGGTGCGCTGAGGAGTCGCGAATGTTCGACCTGTCGGCTTATGCACTGAGATTCTTGGAATACCTTGTCATCATGGTTCTTTTCGGGGTTCCACTCTTCGGTTGGTACGGGTCGCGTCGATCGGCACTCGCCGACGCCTTGGCCGGGTGGTCACTCATGGGCGTTCTATTGGCGGGTGCCGTAGCCGGTCTCGTGCTCACCGGGCTCGATGTCGTCTTCAAGACCGCGGGCATCATGGGAATGCCGCTTGCCGAGGTTGATCGCGCATCGCTTGGCTGGTATCTGCTCGAGACGTCCGCGGGCCGGGCAGCCATGGCGAGAGGCGCGCTGCTGGTCGCCCTGATGTTCGTGCTCGGATGGCATCGTCGCCGCGGGAAGGTGGAGACCGCCTTCCCGCTGGGGGCGATGCTGGCGGGCGGCGCACTCGCTTCGCTGGCATGGAACGGCCACGCCGCCGCTGGCGAGGGCTTGGCAGGCGCGGTCCGGCTTGCTGCAGGCATCGTCCATCTTCTCGCGGCAGGCGGCTGGATCGCAGCGGTCCTGATGTTCCTTGCCATGCTGCTGCGCGGCAAAGAGACGAACGGCAGCGGGCGTCTGCGATCAACGCATGACTTTCTGCATGGTTTTTCGACGCTGGGAACGATCTTCGTTGGTGCGCTCATCGTGTCCGGCATCGCGCACTACGGGGATCTCACCGCGTGGTCGTTTTCGGCCCTGTTCCAGAGCACCTACGGGAAGTTGCTGCTTTTCAAACTGGCCCTGTTCGCTGGAATGCTGGGTTTGGGAGCGCTGCACCGATGGACGCTGGTGCCGCGCTTGGAACGAGCGCTGACCAGCGGAGATCCCGCGCAGGAGGTGCGGGCTTTGCGGCAGAGTGTTACGGCTGAGGCCGCGCTGGCCATCTTGATCCTGATTGTTGTTTCAGTGCTCGGGACGCTCAGCCCCGAATAGCTGTGTAACCCGCAATGGCACACTGCCTTGGCAGTCCATCCCCACTAAAGCGAGCATCGGCATGAACTCACCGTCGTCCCATGACCATCACCATTCTGCAGGCGCAGCCCCTGTCGAGGCTGCGGATGGACGGGTCATCACCAATCCCGTCCGCTATACGGACGATGCTCCCCAGCAAGTTGAAGTGACCGCCCCAGCAGCGGTGGCCCAACCCAGCGGTACCCACGCCACGGTCTACACCTGCCCGATGCATCCGCAGATTCGTCAGCCAGGTCCCGGCACCTGTCCGATCTGCGGCATGGCGCTGGAGCCGGAGATGCCCTCGCTGGAGGAGGACGACAATCCAGAGTTACGCGATTTCACCCGAAGGTTCTGGTGGACGTTGCCTTTGACGTTGATCGTCCTGGTCTTGGCCATGCTGGGACACCGTCTGCCCGGCTTGTCCACGCAGGCGCGCACCTGGATTGAGCTCGTGCTGAGCGCCCCGGTGGTGCTCTGGGCGGGGTGGCCTTTCTTTGAGCGCTGCCTACAGTCCATCGGCAATCGCAGCCCCAACATGTGGACGCTGATCGGCATCGGCGTGGCCGCCGCGTTTGGCTACAGCGTGGTGGCCACCGTGGCACCGGACCTGTTTCCGGACTCTTTCCGCGAGCATGGACGGGTAGGGGTCTACTTCGAGGCGGCAGCGGTCATCGTCTCGCTCACCCTGCTCGGACAGCTGCTGGAACTGCGGGCGCGTTCCAAAACCTCGGCGGCCATCAAGTCCCTGCTGGGATTGGCGCCCAAGACGGCTCGCCGCGTCAAACCCGATGGGGGCGAAGAGGACGTTGCGCTGGATCACGTGCACGTGGGTGATCTGCTTCGCGTACGACCGGGCGAGAAGGTGCCGGTCGATGGGGAAGTCATCGAAGGCCGCGCCAGTGTCGATGAGTCGATGCTGACCGGTGAACCCATTCCGGTGGAGAAGGCTGTCGGTGATCACGTTATAGGCGCCACGCTCAACGGGACGGGCGCCTTAGTCATCCGGGCGGACAAAGTCGGATCCGGGACGGTACTGGCGCAGATTGTGCAGTTGGTAGCCCAAGCCCAGCGCTCCCGCGCGCCGATGCAGCGTATGGCGGACAAGGTGGCGTACTGGTTTGTCCTGGCCGTGCTGGCCACGGCGGTGCTCACGTTCTTCGGATGGGGTCTGTTTGGACCCGAACCGTCCTGGACCTTTGCCGTCCTCAATGCCGTATCGGTTCTGATCATTGCTTGCCCGTGTGCCTTGGGTTTGGCTACCCCCATGTCGATCATGGTCGCCACTGGCCGCGCTGCGCAGGTCGGGGTCCTGTTCCGCGATGCTCAGGCGATCGAGCAGCTACGTCTGATCGACACGTTGATCGTGGACAAGACCGGTACGTTGACCGAGGGGCGTCCAGCCTTTCGCGACACGCTCTCCAACGCCGGCTTCGACGCCGATCAGATCCTTTGTTTGGCCGGCAGCTTGGAGCAGGGCAGTGAGCACCCCTTGGCCGAGGCCATCGTGGCTGAAGCCCAGCGACGTGGCTTGAACCTGGTGGCCGCCCAAGATTTTGATTCGCTCACCGGCCAAGGCGTCCGCGGGCGCGTGTCCGATCAGGATGTCGTGCTCGGCAACCAAAGCCTGATGGCGTCGGTTGGCGCCGATGTAGCACCTTTGCAAAGCAGCGCCGAGCGTCTTCGGAAAGAAGGCGCTAGCGTGATGTTCCTGGCGGTCAATGGTCGGTTGGCCGGCGCCATTGCGGTGGCTGATCCCATCAAAGCCACGACCTTGCCTGCCTTGAACCTGCTACGTGCCGATGGCCTGCACGTGGTGATGGCCTCCGGTGACGCACAGGCGACGGCCGAGGCCGTGGGGCGCACGCTGGGCATCGAGGATGTGCGTGGTGGCGTCAAGCCGCAGGACAAGGCCGACCTGGTCCAGCAACTCAAAGCCCAGGGTCGTCGCGTGGCCATGGCTGGCGATGGCATCAACGATGCGCCGGCCCTGGCGGCAGCCGATGTGGGCATCGCGATGGGGACGGGCACGGATGTGGCCATGTCCAGCGCCCAGCTCACCCTGGTCAAGGGTGATTTGAGGCGCATCGTGCAAGCCCGTGCCATCTCGTCTTTGACGGTGGCCAATATGAAGCAGAACCTGGGCTTCGCCTTCGTCTACAACGCCATCGGCGTGCCTATCGCCGCCGGCTTGCTGTATCCCAGCTTCGGCCTTTTGCTCAGTCCGATGATGGCGGCCCTGGCCATGAGCCTGAGCTCGGTTTCGGTGGTCACCAATGCCCTGCGTTTGTCCGGCTCCACCGTTGTTGCCACCCCCCACCCTGACCGCGCCGATGAGCCTGCGCGCGGCCATTCCTGTCACTGATATCCCACAAGGAGTACTGCAATGAAGCGTTATGCCTCCCTCTCGATGATGGCCTTGTTCCTGATGGCGGGCGCGGCCTTCGCCGGCGGCCAGACCACCACGCCCACCACCGACCACGGTCAGCACAAGCCGGCGGCGGCCGATGCCGATTTCACCAAGCTCGATGCCAACAAGGACGGCTCGCTGTCCAAGGAAGAACTGGCCAAGCACAAGCTGGCGCCGCACTTTGGCATGCTCGATAGCAACAAAGATGGCAAGCTGAGCCCGCAGGAATTCGCTGCCGGCAAGGGTATGTAAGTGTTCTCAGCCCGGGAGCTGTTCCAACAGTTCGCGGGTTCTTCCGCCGTTCTGCCATTCCCACGGAGATTGTTATGTCCTCTTCGCACGGTACGCACGAAAACGCGCAAGACCCGCAGTCCCAGCACGCAAAACCGCACGCCTCACACCAACCTGCCCACCAGGCACAACAAGGGCATCAAGGCCATTACGGCCGCCTGTTGTTGATGATGGGCCTGTCTTTCGTGGCCATGTACGCATTGATGTACGCAATGGTCGATCAGTGGGCTAACGTCTATAACAACGTGAACCAGTTCTACATGGCGGGCCTGATGGCCGCTCCCATGCTGCTGATCGAGCTGTGGCTAATGTCCAGCATGTACCCCGATCGCCGACGCAATCTGATTCTGGCTGGTCTGACGGTGGCGTTCATGCTGTTCTGCTGGTGGGGCATTCGCACTCAAGCAGCGGTCACTGACAAACAGTTCATCCGTTCGATGATTCCCCACCACGCTGGCGCCATCCTGATGTGTGAGGAGAATCGTCTGAAGGATCCTGAGTTGGTGAAGCTCTGCCAGGACATTATTACCTCGCAGACACAGGAGATCGCGCAAATGAAGCAGTTGCTGGCTGAGCGTTCCCATTAGCTCACTGCCTTTTGCCAGCCGATATCACTTCACTGAGCCTGCGCACTGACCATTCGGTGGATCAAACGCGCGGCCACACGTGCGGTGGCTTGATCCGGATCCAGGGGCGGACACAGTTCCGCCACGTCGACCACACGTACCTTGCCCGAGGCCATGACCAGATCCAGCAGGGCTTCCAGGACCTCCAGACTCACCCCGCGTGGGTTGGGGGCGCTCACGCCCGGGGCCACCACCATTGAGTACGCCGGCAAGATCACCAGCGGCTTGGGTAGCTACACCCAGTGGCGTGGCTTGGGCTCACTGCGTATGGGCAAGAACCGTTGGACCGGCGTCTATTCGGCGCAGTACATCGGCAGCGCGGACGACATCATCGCCGTGCCCGACACGATCGGCTCGCATGTGTCCAGCGTGGTGTACCACAGCCTGCAACTGAGCTACGGCATCAAGAAGAAGTGGGATATCTCCGCCGGCGTTGAAAAAGTGCTCGATAAGAAGGCGCCGTTCGTGAAGAACAACCCCAACACCGACACCGACACCGACACCATGACGTACGACTTGCTGGGTCGTCGCTGGAATGTCCGCTTTGGTTACCACTGGTAAGCCACGATCACGAGGAGCTACACATCATGAGAAACACGCAACTATCCGCCACACTACTGCTGTTCGCTGTGGCCGGCAGTGCCGGTGCGCACGACCTGTTTGTCGCTTTCTCCAAGCCTGGCACCGCAGCGGGCGAGGCGAACACAGCGTTGGTGAACAATGGCACCTTCGATGAAAGTGCAGGTGCAGTCACCCGAGCGCGTCTACAGGACGTTTCGCTGAGTCAGGGCGGCGCTAAGGCTGCACCGGACTTGGCCAGTTGGAAAGAGGTCGGCAAGCAGAGCCAGCTCACCGTGCATCCGGCGGGCGAGGGCACCTATCTGCTGGGGGTCTCGACGATGGCCTCCACCAGCACGCGTACGGCCAGCGAGTTCGGCAAGTACCTGGAGTTGGAAGACTTGCCCGATACCCTGGCCACCTATGATGCGAGCAAGTTTCCCAAAGGGGTCACCTATAGCTATACCAAGCATGCTCGTACCATTGGACAGGTGGGCACAAAACTGACCGACGATTTCGCTGCCTCGCTGGGCTATCCGCTGGAGATCCGCTTGGCCCGCAATCCTGGAAGCGTGAAGGTCGGCGAACAGCTGTCGTTCCAGGTGCTGCAGCAGGGCACGCCAGTGCCCAACCTACGCGTGTACGTCGGTCATCGTGCTGACGCACCGGTCAAGGGTGGGCACGGTAGCGCTACGCTCCTGCGCACCGATGCCCAAGGCCAAGCCAGTTTCCAGGTGACCACCGCCAAGACCTGGTACATCCACACCAATCACATTGTGCCCTCTACACAAAAGGGTTTGGATTTTGTGTCGGATCGGGCGTCGCTGAGCTTTGAGATTTCCCCGCACGCCGGGCACTGATAAGTAAGCATGTAGGCGGTACTCTCCCCTTTGACGCCAGTCATGACTTCTTCCATGACTGGCGTCTTTTTGTGGGGACTTACCTCAAGTGCTCAGTCTGTCTCTCATTGGTCGCCCCGCGCCGCGCGCAATCCACGTCGCCGCACTAGATAGAACGCTGCGGGAATCACCACCATAGAGAGCACCGGTGCGGTGAGCATGCCACCCAGCATCGGCGCGGCGATACGTTGCATGACCTCCGAGCCGGCACCGGCACCGACGAAAAGCGGAAACAACCCGGCCAGGATGACGGCTACCGCCATCGCCTTCGGGCGCACCCGTTGCACGGCGCCTTCGTAGATAGCCTCTTGCAGGGTAGACACATCTTCCGGCGCACCGCTGGCCAAGCGCTGCTCCCAGGCATGACGCAGGTACAGCAGCATGATGACGCCGAACTCAGCCGCAACGCCGCCCAGGGCGATGAATCCGATCATGCTGGCCACCGAAATCGCATGGCCCAGCCCCCAGATCAACCAGAAACCGCCCACCAACGCCAAGGGCAAGCTGAGCAGGATGATGGATACATCGCTAAGCCGGCGAAACACCATCCAGATGACCAGGAAGATGATCGCCAACGCCGCGGGCACCACCCATTGCAGGCGTGCCAAAGCCCGTTGCAGATACTCGTACTGCCCCGACCACGCCAGACCATAGCCGGCAGGCAAACTCACCTGGGTCTGCACCGCGGCTTGCAGGTCCTGGACCACCGATCCCAAGTCGCGATCGGCCACATCCACGTAGATGTAGCCCACCAACCGGCCGTTATCGCTCTTGAGCATCGGCGGGCCTGGGCTGATTGACAGCTCCGCCACCTGGCTCAAGGTCAGTTGCACACCGCCTGGCGCGATCAGCGGCAGATCCTGCAAGGCCTGCAACGAGTCACGCTGGCCACGGGGGTAGCGCAAGACGATGGGATAGCGTTCGCGCCCCTCGATCGTTTCCCCGATTGGATCACCGCCAACGACCGTGGCAATCAGTTGCTGGAGTTGGCCTTGAGTGAATCCGTAACGTGCAGCGATTTCCGGGCGCACCTGTACATCGACATAGCGCCCACCCGTGACGCGTTCGGCCAGTGCCGAACTCACGCCGGGCACAGTCTTGGCCACCTGCTCGATCTGCTGGCTCAGGCGCTCGATCTGCTCCACATCGGGTCCGGAGACCTTGATCCCAATCGGGCTCTTGATGCCGGTGGCCAACATATCGATGCGATTGCGAATGGGCGGGACCCATAGGTTGGTCAGACCGGGAATCTTGACCGCTGCGTCCAACTCCTGGCGTAGCTTCTGGGGGGTCATGCCCGGGCGCCATTGATCCCGCGGCTTGAAGGTCACGGTGGTCTCAAACATTTCGATCGGTGCCGGATCGGTCGCACTTTCGGCACGGCCCGCCTTGCCGAACACGTGCTCAACCTCCGGTACGGTCTTGATCATCCGGCCCGAGAGCTGGAGCAACTGACGGGCCTTGTCGGCGGACAGGCCGGGCAGGGCCGTGGGCATGTACAACAGGCTGCCTTCTTCCAAGGGCGGCATGAACTCACTGCCCAACCGGCTAAAGGGGATCAAGGTGAGCACTAGCAGCAGGCCGCTGAGCAGCAAGGTGACACCGGGATGTTTGAGGACCCACAGCAGGATGGGCCGATAGCCAGCGATCAGGATGCGATTGATGGGGTTCTGCTGTTCCGGGCGGATGCGGCCGCGGATCAGGTAGCCCATCAAGACGGGGATCAAGGTCACCGACAACCCTGCTGCGGCGGCCATCGCGTAGGTCTTGGTGTAGGCCAGAGGCGAGAACAATCGCCCTTCCTGCGCCTGCAGGGCAAAAACCGGCACGAAAGACAGGGTGATGACCAGCAAGCTGGCGAACAGGGCCGGTCCGACCTCGGCCGCCGAGCGGGCCATCAGCTGCCAGCGCTCCTCACCCTGAGGTTCCCGGCCGTGCGCCTCCCGCCAGTGCTCCAGATGCTTGTGTGCATTTTCGATCATCACCACCGCTGCATCGACCATCGCACCAATGGCGATGGCGATGCCGCCTAATGACAGCAAGTTGGCGGAGATCCCCTGGGCGTGCATCACGATGAAGGCCGCCAGGATACCCAAAGGCAGGGTGATGACGGCCACCAACGCCGAGCGTAGGTGCCACAGGAACAGCAGGCATACCAGCGCTACGACCAGAAACTCTTCGCCAAGCTTGTGGGTGAGGTTGCGTACCGCATCCTGGATCAGCTCGGAGCGGTCGTACACCGGCACCACTTCCACGCCCTCGGGCAAGCTGGATTGCAACGCCTGCAGTCGCGCTTTGACGTTCCGAATGGCCCCCAAGGCATCCTTGCCGGTCCGCAGGACGATCACGCCGCCGGCCACCTCACCTTGACCATCCAACTCTGCGATACCACGACGGAAGACCGGCCCGCGACTGATCGTGGCCACCTCGCCGAGCAGGACGGGGATGCCGTCGTTGCCGGTTACCGGCACCTGTTCGAACGCCTCCTGTGTGCGCAGGTAGCCTTCGCTGCGCACCATCAGTTCGGCTTCGCCTTGTTCGATCACCGAGCCCCCGGTAGCGCCGTTGGCCGCATCCACCGCCTCGATGAGCTCGGCCACCGTCAGTCCACGGGCCGCCAACGCCTGCGGATCGGGCTGGATCTGCCAGGCGCGCACCGCACCGCCCACACTGGCTACTTCAGCCACGTCCGGCACGGTTTTTAGCTCATAACGAAGAAACCAGTCCTGCAACGCACGCAGCTGCCCCACATCACGTTGACCTGTCCGATCCACCAAGGCGTACTGGTAGATCCAGCCCAGTCCTGTCGCATCAGGACCCAGCGCCGGATTCACATTCGGCGGAAGTCGATCGCGTACCTGGCTCAAGTACTCGAGCACTCGAGAGCGCGCCCAGTAAAGATCAGTGGCATCGTCAAACAGGATGTAGACGAATGAATCACCGAAGAAGGAGAAGCCGCGTACCGCCTTCACGCCCGGCACGGACAACATCGTGGTGGCCAACGGGTAGGTGACCTGGTCTTCGATGATGCGCGGGGTTTGCCCCGCCCATTGCGTGCGGATGATGACCTGGGTATCGGACAGGTCCGGCAGCGCATCCAGCGGCGTGTTCTTTACCGACCAGATACCGACCACCGCCAGCAGCGCGGCGGCAACCAGCACCAGCACGCGATTGGCGATGCAAGCATGGATCAGGCGCGCGATCATGGTGTGCCCTCCATCGCTTCGGACATGACCTCGCTTGCCTGGCAATCAGCGGCTGCGGCGGGGCCGAACTTGGGTACCAACTGCATATCCATGAACGGTGACTTGCCCGGCTTGTCGAAATGCTTCTCCGGCACCATCGGGTCATACCAGTACTGCACCGGGCAGCGCGGCGGCGTAGAGGTGGAGGTGTCTGGCGCGACAGGCGCCGGCTGTCTGGACGGTGACGGCACGACAGTGCGTGGTTCGTGCCCGGCGTCATGGCGCTCGTGCACACCTGATGCGCTGGCAGGGCGTGTCGGTTGTGCAGCACCCAGGCGCTCCAACGCACCGGAGAGACTGGCTTCGGAGTCGAGCAAGAACTGACCCGAGACGACCACGCGTTCACCACCGGCCAAGCCTGCCACGATCTGCGTGCGCCCTTGCACGCTACGTCCCACACTCACCCGCACTGGCCGGAAGCTCCCGTCCGGATCCTGCACGATGACCCGGCTGTCCCGCCCGGTGGCGATCAGCGCCTCCGTGGGAACGACTGGCAGGGCCTGCTCGGCGTCGGGCTGCACCAGAACCTCGGCGAACATGCCCGGCACCAGCCGACGCTGCGGGTTGCGCAGCACAATTCGCGCCCGCTGCGTGCGACTAGCCATGTCGACCTGGGGAAGCAACGCCTGGATCTGTCCGGCAAAGCGCTCTGCCGGCCAGGCACTGACCGTGGCCTGCACTGAGGTCCCCGGCCGCAAGGTGCCCAGCGCTGCCTGGGGTACCGAGGCCTCCAGCCACAACGTGTCCAGCCCATTGATCTTGAACAGTGGCGTACCGGGCATCACCGTCTGTCCCTCGCGTGCCAGGATCTCGGTCACGACACCACTGTGGTCTGCGCTAAGCACGACGCCACTTCTGGCCGAGGCGCCAGAAGGAACACCCAACGAACGCAACCGTTGTTGCGCCGCACCCTGCAGCTCACGCGCGCCCGCGGACTGAGCTTGGCTCAGGGCATGTGCTTCGGCGATGGCCGCGTTCCATGCCGGGGCCTGCACGGTGGCCAGCGTTTGACCACGACGAACCTCGGTAAACGGCGCCTTTACCTGCACGTGGGTGATCAAGCCTTCCATGCGCGCACTGATCACGCTTTCCTGGGTCAGATCCCACGTCAGTGTGCCCGGCACGCGTACGGCAGTCCCTAGTAACTCTACCGTCACTTCCTGAGTGCGTATGCCCACGTTCTGCTGCAGGCGCGGATCGATCTGCGTTCCGCCCCCTATGGCCTCATCTGCGTATTTGGGCAGCAACTCCATATCCATGAACGGAGATTTGCCCGGCTTGTCGAATCGCTGCTCCGGCGCCATGGGGTCGTACCAGTACAGCACCTTGCGTGCTTGATCTGCGACGCTCGTGCCGGGGGGCGGGGTGGTATCAGAGGTTCGAGTCATCCAGGCGTAGCCGCCGGCAAAGCCGAGCGCCAGCAACCCGAGGGCCACGGCGAGCTGTGTGAGACGCGTCTTGGTCGGGCTCATGGCGTGTTCTCCTCATGGGGTAGCAGATAGGCCAGTGCCGCCCAGGCACGGCCCTGTTCGCCCAGCAGACGGGCGTTCTCCAGGTGCAATTCGATCTCATCGCGCCGCGCTTCCAGCCACGGCTGCAGGTCGGCACCGGCGCCGTAGGCGGCCAACGCCGTGCGTGCACGATCGCGCGCCAAAGGCAGGCTCTGCGTGTTCTGGCGCTCCAACTGGCCGGTTAACCCGCGCCATCGCGCTATCGCGCGTTGCACCGACTCGGCTTGGATGCGCCGGGCCTCATCGCGCTCTGCGGACACCGCCTCCAGCTCGGCCCGCCGTGCCGCGATGCCTCGTGCTTGGCGGTTCTTCTGGAACAGCGGCAGGCCCACACCCACTTCCACCATGAGCATGTCGCTGCGCGCCATGCCGTCGGGTGCGCGCTCGCGACGTCCGTAGGTGAGCTCCACACTCCAATCCGGGCGGGTTTCGGCCACGGCCGCATCCACCTGGGCCTGGGCTAAGCTCTCGCGTGCCTCCCAGCCCAGTAGTGGCGTGTGTTGGTCCAGTTTGGCCAGCAGTTGGGTGGGCTCCAATGGCAACTGCGAAAAATCCGGTGCCGCACCACTGGCCAAGATCGCCTCTGGTGCAATACCCAACCACCGCGCCAGGCCGGCCTGCGCGGCGGCGTGCTCCGCATGTACCTGCTCCAGGCGATTGTCCAACTGCAGTAGGGCGGCCTGGGCGGCAAGCACATCACTGGCCCCGGCCGTGCCGCCTGCCAAGCGAGCACGCGCCGCACGCTCGGCTATACGGGCCGGCTCGCGCAGACCTTCCAACGCATCTACGGCTTGCTGCGTACTCCACAGCTCGATCCAGGCCAGCGCGGCCGCTTGGGCCACCATCTGCTGTTCGGCCATCGACAGTGAGCGCGCTTGCGCCAGCGTCGCTTGCGCCAACGCGTGCTCGGCACGTCGTTTCGCACGCGCAGGAAACTCCTGCATCAGACCGATTTGCTGGGTGGTCATCTCATCGGCCCGCAAGCTGAAGGCATCGGGTCCGCTGACGGGCCAGTTCGCCAGCCCCACGATCAAACGTGGGTCGGGAAGCGCGCCAGCACGCGCGGCTTCTTCGGTACTGGCATCGATCTGCGATCGGCGCACCTGCAGGGTTGGGGCGTTAGCAAGCGCCCGTTGTAGGGCTTCTGTGTAGCTGATCGGGATAGCGGGCGATGCCGCCAGCACAGGACCACTGAGCGCCAGGGCAAACACGAACCCACACGCCATCTTGCGCCTTGCACGCAAGAAGAAAGACATCTCCATAAGACCTCCGGGAAACGACAACGAGCGCGCTGCAACGCATGCAGCACGAGCACGGGTCAATCCAGGAGGGGGCTTAAATCAGCAGGCTACAGAAGCGCTGCAGGGGAGGCGGATCGGACACGCACACCGGAACATCCCGATACAACTGCGCGTGTACCGGTGGCAACAGAGCCTGCACCAGCGCGAAGGCGGCCAGCGCGGGCTGGTAAGGCACTTGAGGGGCCTTCGCATCGGCCGTGGCGATGTGATCGCGCTGGCAATGCTGGTCGCACAACGCCGGAGCATCGGGATCCGGCGTGGACATCTCTTCGCAACCGACCATCAGGGTCGCTTGTCCAGCTTCCACCGATTCCAGCGGACAGGCGTAAGCCACCAGCGCGAGTTGCTGCAGCAGCAGCGCCCACAGTCCCAGCCATGCCAGTCGGGCACGAGAACGGGGTCGCCGCCATCGCCTCAGCAGCCTCACCATGACAGCTCCCGCACGCCCGAAGCAGCGCCTGCGGACGCTGGGCAGATCAGGGCAGGGGACGTGCGAGCTCTCATGATGGCCAGTCTAGCCCTCTTGGGGCCGACTGTCATTGATCAGGATCAAGCCCTCGCGCGGACTCAGCGGTGGCATCCGCCGCAGCAGGAGGATGCGACGGCCGGGGCGGCCGGCGTACCAGCCTCAGAAGGGAGCACCGCAGCGATCACATAGCCTTGCCGCTGGATAGCCTCAACCGCCTGTTCTACGGCAAGCAGGCCCTCGATCTTGACCACGCCACTGCCCAGATCGACGTCCACCTGGGCGTGGGGGTCAAGGGCCTGAATGGCTTGGGTGACCGTTCGGACACAGTGACCACAGGTCATACCTTCAACAACGAGATTCATGGACAACCCTCCAAAAGCATCGGCGGTTTGCCGACGGCGTGACGATGAGCCTTCCCACGGTGGGAAGGTCAAACGACAGGCAAGTTGAGTGGTAATCCGTCCCGCGTTGTTGACCTTCCCATCATGGGAAGGCTCAGGCTACCTGCTCGTTCCTATTGGCCCTCACTCCATGGACATAACGCTCACTTATGCGAATTAAGTTATTGATTATATTACATTAATACAGGAATCGCAAGGTCTGTAGTTGCACCGTGCCCTGGCCGGCCACAAACGCGATAAGCTAAGCATTCCTTAGTGCTAGTCATTCTTGATGTCATGACGATGCCATCTGAGCGCACCCGCAATGTGCTGCAGGCGGGCGCGTTCCTCAGGCAGCTAGCGGCCAGCCAAGCCGTGCCTAAAGAGGTGCGGCAAGAGGCATATCGACTGCTGCGGCACTATCCAACCGTCAGCGACATCGAGGCGATTGCTGAGCACGAAGAGCGGCTGCGAGCGCTGACCCAGTCGGCCTTCGTACGACCCTACCTGAGCAGCGAGATCGAGGCGGATTGGTTCTCCGGGTACCCGCTCGGCCCTCATCGCATCTGACCATGAAGCAACCGAGCAGGCCGCGTGGAAGAGGGACTACGTCTGCGGAGACAGCGCTGGAGGCTTCCTTTGAACGGGCCCGCGACAGTGCGGCCGAGGAACGCGCATTCTTCAAGCGACTGATGGATGCGATCGTGTACGTGCATGCGCCCATCTCGGACGACGCGCAGACACTGCGGCTGGTCCAGTTCCGCCATCCTGACGGTTTCGATGCGATCCCTTTCTTTACCTCGCTCGACAAGGCGCAGGCGGCCAGCTCGTCTGCTGTCAGAATTCTGGGAGTTTCAGGCCGTGAGCTGCTAACCGGTACTCGCGGCGCGACGTTGATGCTCAATCCCAACTACGGCGGCGTTGTCCTGTACCCGGAAGAGGTTGCGACATTGTTGGATACGGGCTTTCTGGCCAGGGTGGAACGTCTGGCGCCGGCGGAGTTCGCGGTGAGACCTGCCCAGGCCGCGCCGGCTTGGCTCGCTCCGGCCATCAGCGGCAGCCTTGAGCACGCCGACTTCGTCTCGTCGGCCTATCTCCTGGAAACTCACTCGTCAGGGGGCGTCGAACAGCCTCCCGGTCTGTTGATCTGGCTGGTGGTGGACCTGGCTTTCGCCGAGCGGGCGGCTCGTCTGGTGACCACCGCCATACAGCCCTTATGCTCAGATTTGGACGTCATCATCGACTTGGCGGTCCACGACGTATCGCTGCCTTTGCCGGCGGGCTTGGATGATCCCCAGATCCTGCCCATATTTTTTCACGAGAATCAAGCCAACTTGAGCACAGCTCATCGGCCTATGAGCCCTGAAGATAAGCTACTAGCACTCCTTCCGGGATTGACCGAGGAAGAGAAGGAACGGCGGACCCGCGAGGGTATGGCCGACGTCGACGCTGGACGTACGATCCCGCACGAGGAACTACTGCAATGGATCAGGCGACGGTCAGAGCCTTCTTGAAGGTTTCCGTTGGGTCAGGAGCGTGGAAACTCTTGAATCCAATATTCAAGAAGGGCACGCGTGCCTGAGCAGTACTCCAGGAATGCCTGTGTCACGCGGCTTCTGGTTCAATCAAGCCTAGGTCTGTAATCCACGAACTGCCTGACGTCGAGGGGTGTTTCCTCGTTGAATCATGGTGTTAGAGACGATTCGGCTGTTTTTCTCACGAATCCCTGCCGACCTTCTTGAAAAACTGAACCAGACCTACCCAAACGCTTCCGTAAGGCAGGTGGTGAGAGGGCAGGTTAAGCACATCAGGGATAGCAATCCCAAGGAGATAGAAGCGCTACGACAGGAGGCCAACGATCAACTTCCTACTATCGCCGAGCTAAAGAGGGTCAGTGCGGTTGATCCAGAGTTCCGGATGGAAAACAGCTTCTTTGGGCCCAAGCCAGTCATCACCGCCCGCATCATCAACCGCTCAACACTGCCATTGAGCGAAGCGAGCTGGAATGCGGCGCTGTACATCAATGGCGATGTACAGCCTGTAGCCACGTCGAAGGTGCGCAGCGATTTCCGTTCCATCGAAGGCCTCAAGCCCGAACACCATGTTACGGCTCGATTCACTGTCGGATTCGTCAAGGGCGATAAGGCCTGGACCACCTTGGCGATTCGTCAAGCTACATCCACACGCGTCGAGCTGGAGATGATCCCTGAGACAGCAATGGACTTTACGGACAAAGCCTATCTAAGTGCCGATCTTCAGAAGCGCATTGATTTCCTTGAGAACCAACTCAAGCAAGCGAGCGAGTTCGAAGATGTCTGATGCTACCAAGCCCCGCCGGCGGATCACCCTCCGGCGGGGCTTGGTAGCGGTACCGACGTTCACCCCCGCCAAAGAGGACCATTACACAATGCGCCCCTCCATCCTCGCCTTGGACTTAGAAGGAACGCTGATTTCCAACGCTGTAAGCCAGATCCCGCGCCCGGGCCTCTACGAATTTCTGGAGTCGGCAAAGTCGCTCTTTGAGGGTCTAGTCATCTTCACCACAGTTCCGGAGCCTAGATTTCGCGAGATTGCCGACCTATTGGCTTGCGAAGGAGCGGCCCCGGGTTGGTTTGCCCGCTTGCCATACATAGACTGGACTGGGCCGACGAAGGATCTTGCCAACGTTTCCCAGCCCATCGGCTCTGCATGGCTACTAGATGATTACGCCCCCTATGTACAACCGGGACAGGAACATTGCTGGGTCCCGGTTCAACTGTTTTGTTCTCCTTACCCCGAGGACGACGCGGGACTGGACGATGCCATCGAGGCAATCCGTAAGCGACTGAACGAGTACTAGAGGGCCATCTCTTGGCCAGCGTCCAATGGGCCACAGGCTCGCCGGTCAACCAAGGTCCAGCGCTTCGTTGGAGAACCGTCGATATAGACCTGGGGGGGCGTTTACCGCGATAGAGTCCTGAGCCCCCTCAAACCATCTCATGGACCCGTGGCAGCTGGTCGGTCTACTCAGACTAGAAGCTAAAGCTGCCAACTGCCGCTAGGTTCCAGCCAGTACGCCATGCCCAGCGGCAGGAAAGTCTCCATTGCAACGTCCAGGATCAACGGCTGACGCCAACCCTGACCAGGCAAGAAGCAAAAATCCTTCCGGGCGAGGGTTCCAGCTTGCTCGCGTCCAGCTAACCAGATGCATCTGCGTTTTATCTCGCGATCAAGTGCTCGCCTCGCGGCATGCTCATCCAAACCGCTTTGTATGAACTCCGAGGCAGAATTTCGCATGCTCGCCCACAGCACGTAGCGCTTACGCCCCAAGCTGAGCGCATTCCATTCAGGCGATCCAATCGACTGAAGCCCGTCGCCTAGCTTCGGGTCCAACCGATGCTTCCGCAGAAGGTTTGCCAAGTACGCTCGAGCTTCGGTGGATGCCAGTGAAATTCCGAGATTCCGCCTCGCACTGGGCGTGCACTCAGCCGCCCACTGGGTGAGCGACCGGGTCAATGCCGACTCAAGGTTCAAGTCACTGCGAGACCACGGAGATTTGTAGGACCAAGCCAGGGGCTCATACAGAGATCTTGCGGCAAGCCGAGAACATTCGACTGGTTCGCGATGGAGGACGCGCAGCGTCGCAAGCGTGTCAAGTGCCTGCGAGGCCAACCCCTCAGCAGCTACCGGCGAACTAGCCGTTCTTGAGCGCTCTAGCGCGCACCACGCGCACGCAAGAAAGGGACCTATTGAACGAACGAAATTGTCCAGTTCTGGCCAGGGCGCGATGAGGGTCGGTTGGCTAACGACATAGGCCACACAGCCCTCAAATCGCGATACCAGTTGTCAGGATATCAACCTGCCCACAGACTGTCTATCTGACTTTCCGATATTGACCCTTAGGTGTTCTCTCCAGTTCAACGATATCTGAACATCCGATATCCTAGCCGTGCAGCGAATGAGCGGGGAGCGCCCCGGCGCACGACGCAGAACGTTACCGCATGTTGGGAGAGCCGAAATGATGCGCACCAGCGCTAGCCACCCGTTACTGATTGCAGAGTTGCCTGTTGGAGCCCATGGAGGCGGCATAGGGGTGACATTTGCGCCAGGCAAGTACCAGGAAGTCGCCATGACTGGAGCATGGGCGAGAGACCTAGATGTGGACGTCTCGGCTATTCAGGACTGGGGTGCCACTCACCTAGTCACCTTGCTTGAGCCTTGGGAGCTCAAGGACCTTCGAATCGAGAGCTTACCGGCGATAGTGGCGGGGAAGGGCATCTCTTGGCATGGACTGCCAATCACTGATGGAGCCGCACCAGACGACAGACTCCTCAAAGATTGGCTACAGCTAAGTGCTGAGCTCGTCGCTGACATGCTGAGCGGTCAAAGGATCGTGGTCCACTGCAAGGGGGGGTTGGGACGCGCGGGAACGGTCGCTGCCATGCTTTTGCTGCAGTCTGGCGAGGCCAAGCGGGCATCGGATGCCATCCACATGGTGCGGCATGCCAGGCCAGGCGCAATCGAAACGATTGCTCAAGAGGAGTTCCTAGAGTACTGGGCGCAGAGCCTTCACCCGGGCGGAGCTTGACCACTCAGGTGCGCAGTCAGGAACTCAAGGACGAGTTGCCTGTGGATCCAGAACTCGAGGGCTTCTTAGGTCTGGATCCAGAAATCGACGGCGTCTCCATAGTGGATCTTCGCGAGGGTTCAGGGCACATCAAAAATTCGCTGCCTCGAAAGCTAAGAACCTTGCTGTCGCACGAATCAGGGTCTTGTGCTGGGGCCGGACCAGCGCTATCGCTGACTAAGGCAGGGCAACCTCCAGGGACTGTACTGCGACGGCGCGATCAATAGACATCTGTCAGATGTATCGCCACCACTATCGATCTAATGAATGCTGACTCAGCCGATGCGTGCTGCCTTAGGAGTTACGATCTGACTGCACTCGTGGCCGAGGCGAAACGCCACGACGTACAGGACCGTGGCATCCATCGGCATACCTGAGCCCATCCGAATGACGACCTTACGCTGACCGTGCGACAGTGATACTCCCAGTTCCCGCAGGACCTCAATGCGCTGCTGCAGCCCGTCGTAGATGTCTAGCTTGTCGACTTCTGAATACAGGTCTTGGCAGTCGCGATACTCACGGTAGTAGTCGACCAGTGCAGCAAACTCGCTCGCCGCCTCGCGCGACAGCTCGAAAGCCGGTTCGGACAGATCCATGTCGCACGAAACGATCAGGCTGGCCAGCTCGCGCCCAGCAGCAAGCGGGGACACCGCCAGGGTGATGTAGTCGCGCTCAAACTGCGCTTGCGCCGCCTGCAGTTCCTCGTCTGTCGGCAGCGAGAAAGGCTTGTTGAGTGCATCGATGTCATTGAAATCGAAGGCGCGCGCCAGTGCGCGACGGGTGTCGAAACTGGCCGAGTCACCCTGCTCAACCCGCTGAACTGTTCGCACGTTCAGGCCCGAGATCTCGGCCAATTGTTCTTGCGACCAATGACGCAACTGGCGGAACTGGCGAATGCAGGCGCCAACCTCAGCAGCGGTAAGCAGGCGAGGCGGGGTCTTGGTGGTCATAGAAGATAACTCCGGAGGGGTAGGGAGCCCAGATTAGGAGGGTGCCGAACTTGGAAACATGACAGTCGCCCGACAGGCCCCCGACACAGATCAACTGCCAGGACTTGCCCCAACGAGAAATCCGGGGCAACTGCTTATGCGCCCGTGATGTTCTCCCCGTGCCCCCAGAGGGGGGCGAGGCCCAACTGCCTAGTCACTCACCACAGACCCCACCCTAGACGCGCAGGCGATCCGGGACAGCTCTATGGCGAGGGCTGATGGGGGGTCAATGGCTCCAACTCTGGCAAAACACCCCCAAATTGATGATGCAGTGCATTCATCCATGCCAGAACTGGTTCGCCTGGCCACAGGTGCGCCAGATTCAGAAGGGTTAGCATGGCAAGCGCATTGCTGTTCATGGCCACCCCCGCCAGAAGCGCGCCCGGGTAGCCATTTAACTGCCTTGCCAAGGGGTGAATCCCGGCATGGAGATAGGAGTTCAAGCCGACATAAAGGCATTGTCTGGCTCTGCCCAACAACTGTGATGCTCCTCGGGGCCCAGAGGACTCAAGCTTTACGAGCATGTCCTGAACGCCAGGGAGCCTCTTTGCCGCTTGCTGACTCTCCAGAGTCAGGGGCGCAAGAAGCTTCTCGATGTCGGTGTCGGTAGCTGCATAACATGCCCAGGTTGCACGCACGAGGGCCTCATACTGGGGCCGGACCAGCGAGATTGCTGACTGGGGCAGAGTAGCGATCAGGGACTGTACTGCCACGGCGTGATCAAGGGACATCTGGCAAAGTGCCGCCACCGCCGTCGATCTTCGGTCACGTCCATGCTCTATCTCCATCCAAGCGGCTCGAATTTCACCCAAGAGCTCTAAGGAGCCCTCCAGCACAGACGCCCGATCCTGGTCAGCCGATTGAGGCACAAGTCATCCTAGAATCGTGATCTGCAGGCAAGAGTAACGGCTCGTCCATCGGGCAAAGCCCTCAGTTGGCCGGCTGGGCTGCAGCATCTGTTAGCCGGTAATCTCTGCATTGCATCATCCGTGCATCAGCAATTTCTGCGTTGCGTCAGTCGCAAGTCAAATTTTTCTGCAATGGACCGTCTTGCACTGAAATTTTATTCCTCAAAAGCTGAAATCTCTGCAATGGCACCCTAAGAATGTCTGCGATGAACAGCGTTCTGGTCCGCGCGCGATTGCTTCCTATATTGCAACCATACGCTCAGCCAGCCAACCGCCGGGATCCATGATCGCGCGAGCGGACGATCCCGGTCGCAAATGGCTGGCTGCCGTCACTCTCGTGGCTTTGAGCGATCAAGGGGAGCAGTCTGGCCCACGTGTCGAACAGAAGCCTTGGATCTTGGTGGATCAGAAGCGAAACCCGCAGCGCATCTTCCATCGCCTTGAGGTAGCCGCGGCGTATCTCAAGTGCGTTCTCGCAAGCATTGGGGCGACCAAGAATTTGTGTGATCGCGGAGGCCATAGCAGTCTGGACAGGAGGGGAGGGGAAGGCGATAGTCTGCAAACGTCTAGACGATCCCGCAATGAGCATCCTCAACGTTCTCCTCACTCGTGACCACCTCGTCGTCGCAGCGGATACCCTGGCAGAGGATGCTCTCACAGGGGCGTATTCCGCGGGGGCAAAGCTGCTGCTGATCCCTCAGCACAACGTAGTGCTTGCTGCGCGCGGGTCTACGCAATTCTTCCTGGGGGGCTCGCAGAATTCGGAAAAAATCGTACGCTAAGGTTTTCCGGGCATCCGTAGGGGCCGAAACTTCCCGTCTTCCAGTCTGCGGCTCTGCCGCCAGACGTAATCGCCGGTGAGGTTGATGTGCTCCCAGCCCAGCGGCGACAGGAATTGCAGCAGCTCGCCGTCCACCGGCTTGCCGGCCTCGACCAACCCCTGGGTGGCGCGCTCCAGGTACACCGTGTTCCACAGCACGATAGCCGCCGTCACCAGGTTGAGGCCGCTGGCCCGGTAGCGCTGCTGCTCGAAGCTCCGATCCCTGATTTCCCCAAGGCGGTTGAAGAACACCGCCCTGGCCAGCGAGTTGCGCGCCTCACCTTTGTTCAGGCCGGCATGCACGCGGCGGCGCAGCTCAACACTTTGCAGCCAGTCTAGGATGAACAGCGTGCGTTCGATCCGGCCCAGCTCGCGCAGGGCCACGGCCAGGCCGTTCTGGCGCGGATAGCTGCCGAGCTTGCGCAGCATCAGCGAGGCAGTGACGGTGCCCTGTTTGATCGAGCTGGCCAGGCGCAGGATGTCGTCCCAATGGGCGCGGACGTGCTTGATGTTCAGGGTGCCGCCGATCAGCGGCCGCAGCGTCGGGTAGGTCTGCACGCCCTGCGGCACGTACAGCTTGGTTTCGCCGAGGTCGCGGATGCGCGGCGCGAAACGGAAGCCCAGCAGGTGCATCAGGGCGAAGACGTGATCGGTGAAGCCGGCCGTGTCGGTGTAGTGCTCCTCGATCCGCAGGTCGGACTCGTGGTACAGCAGGCCGTCGAGCACATAGGTGGAATCGCGCACGCCGACATTCACCACGCGGGTGCTGAACGGCGCGTACTGGTCGGAGATATGGGTGTAGAACAGCCGTCCCGGCTCACTGCCGTACTTCGGGTTGACGTGTCTGGTGCTCTCGCCCCGGCCGCCAGCCCGGAAACGCTGGCCATCGGAGGATGAGGTGGTGCCGTCGCCCCAGTGGGCGGCGAAGGCATGCTGGTACTGGTGGTTGACCAGCTCGGCCAGGGCCGCCGAATAGGTCTCGTCGCGGATGTGCCAGGCTTGCAGCCAGGACAGCTTGGCGTAGGTCAGACCGGGGCTCGACTCGGCCATCTTGGTCAGCCCGAGGTTGATCGCATCACCGAGGATCGCGGACAGCAGCAACGTCCGGTCTTTGGCCTCGGCCCCGTCCTTCAGGTGGGTGAAGTGGCGGCTGAAGCCCGTCCAGTCGTCCACGTCCATCAGCAGTTCGGTGATCTTGATGCGCGGCAGTAACTGACTGGTCTGGTCGATCAGCGCCTGCGCCCGATCCGGCACCGCCGCATCCAGCGGGGTGATCTTCAACCCGGACTCGGTGAGGATGGCATCGGGCAGCTCGTTGTCCTTGGCCAGGCGGGCGACAGTGGCCAACTGCTCGTCCAGCAGCTGCAAGCGCTCTTCCAGATACTGGTCGCTGTTCGGGTTGATCGCCAGCGGCAGGGCCTGTTCCCGCTTGAGCGCGGCGAACTTCTCGGCCGGCAGCAGGTAGTCGTCGAAGTCGCGGAACTGCCGCGAGCCCTTGACCCAGATGTCGCCGGAGCGCAGGGCGTTCTTCAGCTCGGACAGGGCGCAGATTTCGTAGAAGCGCCGGTCGAGGCCTTCCGGGGTGATCACCAGTGGCTTCCAGCGCGGCTTGATGAAGGCGGTGGGAGCATCGGCCGGCACCTTGCGCAGGTTGTCGGCGTTCATCTCGCGCAGCGTCTGCACGGCTGCCAGCACGCCCTGCGCGGCCGGGGCGGCGCGCAGCTCCAATACCTCCAGCAGAGCCGGCGTGTAGCGGCGCAGGGTGGCGAAGTTCTCGCCGACCAGGTGCAGGTGGTCGAAGCCCTCCGGCCGGGCCAGCAGCTCGGCTTCGCTGACGCTCTCGGTGAACTCGTCCCAGGGGATCACCGCCTCGATGGCGGCATAGGGGTCGCTGCCGGCTTCCTTGGCCTCCAGCAGCGCCTGGCCGATCTTGGAGTACAGGCGCACCTTGTCGTTGATCGCCTTGCCCTGCTTCTGGAACTGCTGCTGATGCTTGTGCTTCGCGCCGCTGAACAGCTTGACTAGGATGCGGTCGTGCAGATCCACCAGCTCATCAATCACGGTTGCAGTGCTCTCCAGCACCACGGCGGCCAGGGTCGCATAGCGCCGCTGCGGCTCGAACTTGCCGAGGTCTTTGGGCGTCATCTGCCCACCCTCGCGGGCCAGCTTGAGCAGGCGGTTCTGGTGGATGTGCCGGCCCAGGACTTCGGGCAAGTCCACCAGCTGAAATGTCTTCAGCCGCTCGATGTGCTCAAGCATGTGCCGAGAGTTGGGTTTCAGCGGTGCCTGGCGCAGCCAGGTCAACCAGGTGATGCTGCTGCCGGCCTTGAGCTTCAACAGCTCGTCCAGCTTGGCCCGATGCGAGTCCGTGAGCGGTTCAACCAGGGCGCGGTAGACCCGCCGATTGGCCCGTGCAATGGCCTCCGAGCAAGCCCGGTCGATCACGCTCAACGCCGGCAGGATGCGTCGCTTCTGCCGCAGGCTCTCCAGCGCCTGGCCGGCCAGCAGCAAGCCCTTGTCGGTCTGCTGGGCCAGTTCGGTCAGCTCGCGCACCAGGGCGCGGAAGTCGGACAGGCCGAACGGGGCCAGTTGAAGGTAGGTGCGCAGTTCCTGGGCGTGCTCGCGACGGGTCACATCGCGCTCGCCGTACTTCGTCCAACTCGCCGGATCGGTCTGGACTTGCTTGGCCACCCACAGGATGACCGGTTCGGGCAGCTCGCTGTCAGTGCCCAACGCATAGCCGGGGTAGCGCAGCAGGCAGAGTTGCACGGCGAAGCCGAGGCGGTTGGCGTCGCCGCGCCGCTGACGGATCAGCGACAGGTCGGAGTCGTTGAAGGTGTAGTAGCGGATCAGGTCATCCTGGCTTTCTGGCAACGCGAGCAGGGTGCCCCGCTCCGTGGCCGAGAGGATCAAGCGACGCGGCATGTGTCAGTCGTCCGTGCGGAGGTACTGGTAGAGGGTTTCCCGGCTGATGTTGAACTCGCGGGCAAGCTGCGCCTTGGGCTCGCCGGCCGTCGCTCGCTGCCGCAGGGTAGCAGCCTGCTCATCGGACAGGGCTTTCTTGCGGCCCCGGTACGCGCCACGCTGCTTGGCCAAGGTGATGCCCTCACGCTGCCGCTCGCGGATCAGGGCGCGCTCGAACTCAGCGAAGGCCCCCATCACCGACAGCATCAGGTTGGCCATCGGCGAGTCCTCGCCAGTGAACACCAGGCCCTCCTTCAGGAACTCGATGCGCACGCCGCGTTGAGTCAGCTTCTGTACCAAGCGACGCAGGTCATCGAGGTTGCGGGCCAGCCGGTCCATGCTGTGCACCACCACTGTATCGCCTTCGCGGACGAAGCTCAGCAGCGCTTCGAGCTGGGGGCGCTGGGTGTCCTTGCCCGATGCCTTGTCGGTGAACACCTTGCTCACCTGTGTCTGTTCCAGCTGGCGTTCCGGGTTCTGGTCGAAGCTGCTGACCCGGACGTAGCCGATGCGGTGCCCCTGCACGATGTCTCCTTGGTTGAAGGCGGCTTAAGTGCTCCTTCTGTTCCGTTGTGCCTCAAACCCCGTTTCTGTCAGGCTGAAATCTATGACCTTCGCAGGCATGTGTCAAAAAATGCGAAAGATGACTCTATTCTGACTAAGCGGCGCGGCCCTGCCTGACATCCAGTTAGGGTATGCCTCAATCTGACGGTAGCGAGTCGCAGGCGTTCGGATCGGCATCGGTTTCGTTCCCTGTCTTGGCACGCGCTTCGAAGCGTTGATAACACTCCAACCCGCAGAAGTGCTCGACGTATTCCGCGCCTTCCGGGGTGAAGGCGGCATCGAGCGGGATTTCCTTGCAGCACACGCAGCAACTGGTGGTGGTCGAGTCACTTGCATTCATGGTGGCACCCCTCCATTGACTGACGAAGACGGCGAATGCCGCCGCCGGCATTGGCTTCGCGAACAGGAAGCCTTGTCCTGTGTCGCAGTCCGCTTGTCGCAATAGATCAAGACTCGCCGATGTTTCCACGCCTTCAGCCACCACATCCATGCCCAGCCCGTGCGCAAGCTGAATCACGGTGTGCACGATGGTTTGGTCGCGGCGGTCGTTGGCGAGCCCGGCGACAAACGATTGGTCGATCTTGAGCGTGCTGATTGGGCAGCACTTCAGATGTTGCAGACAGGAATACCCCGTCCCGAAGTCATCGGCGGCGAAGCGCACACCGATCTGCCGCAAGGCGTCCAGGGCGGGGAAGATCGCCGGATCACCAAACGCGACCGATTCGGTCAGCTCGATTTCGAGATACTCGGCGGGCAACTCGGCATCAGCCAGCACGCCCTTTACCCACCCGTCGAAGTCCGGTCCCACTTGGCTCGCCGAAACATTGACGGCCAGCCGGAACGGTCGCCATGCCAGCATTCGCCAGTCACGCATCTGGCGGCAGGCTTCGCCCAGCACCCAAGCGCCGATTTCAGGCATCAGGCCGGACGATTCGACCACGGGCAGGAACTGGCCCGGTGGAAATAGTCCAAGCGTCGGATGACGCCAGCGCAACAGGGCTTCCGCGCCGACAATCCCACCACTGCGCAGATCGACGACGGGCTGGTAGTGCAGTTCAAGCTGCCCGCGCTCGACCGCTTGGGCCAGTTCCGGCGTCGTCCATCCATCCGGCCGGAAAGCGCTCATTCTCTTTCCCTGAATGCCCGCAACGCCCGCGACAGGGACAGAAGGAACAGGCCGGTCAAACCGAGCGCCGCGATGACCCAATGCTCGCCGAGGAAAGCACCGGCGGTTGTGCCGGCCAGCACGACAGCGAGGATGGGCAGGTGGCAGGGGCAAGTCAGCACAGCCAGTCCGCCCCACAGGTAGCCGGTGATCGGTTTGTGCGTCTCGGACGGCAAGCGCTCGGGGTTGTTCATGGCAGACTCTCCGCGTGCTGTGCCGGCTCGGTCGGCAGGGTGGCCAACTGCACTTCCAGATCGGCCAACGCTTCGCGCCGACGCTCGACGAACTGACGCAGCAGGGCAAGCTGCGCGGCCGCTTCGTCGCCGTCCGCCGCATCCAGCGCCCGGCACAGCCGCGCCAGCGCGTCGAGGCCGATGCCCGCCTCGAAGGCCGCCCGCACGAAGCACAGCCGTTGCAAGGCGGCGTCATCGAACAAGCCGTAGCCGCCTGGTGTGCACGCCACCGGGCGCAGCAATCCGCGCAGCAGGTAGTCGCGCACGATATGCACGCTCACCCCGGCATCAAGAGCCAGCCGGGACACCGTGTAGGCGTTCATTGAACACCTCCTTTTTCTCACCCGGCGCAGCAGGAAAGCTGCTTCACATCCTTGTTGAAGGTCTGCGCCGCGAGCTTCAACCCCTCGACCATCGTCAGGTAGGGGAACAACTGGTCGGCCAGTTCCTGCACCGTCATGCGGTTGCGAATGGCCAGAGCCGCCGTCTGGATCAGTTCACCCGCTTCCGGCGCGACCGCCTGTACGCCGATCAGCCGATGGCTGCCTTCCTCGATAACCAACTTGATGAAGCCGCGTGTGTCGAAGTTGGCGAGCGCACGCGGCACGTTGTCCAAGGTCAAGGTGCGGCTGTCGGTCTCGATCCCGTCGTGGTGGGCTTCCGCCTCGCTGTAGCCCACGGTCGCCACTTGCGGATCGGTGAACACCACGGCCGGCATTGCGGTCAGGTCGAGCGCCGCATCGCCGCCGGTCATGTTGATCGCGGCACGGGTGCCGGCCGCTGCCGCCACATAGACGAACTGCGGCTGGTCGGTGCAGTCGCCGGCCGCGTAGATGTTCGGGTTGCTCGTGCGCATGCCTTGGTCGATGACGATGGCACCTTGCGCATTGACAGTGACCCCCGCTGCGTCCAGCGCGAGGCTGCGCGTGTTCGGTGTCCGACCGGTGGCAACCAGCAGTTTGTCGGCGCGCAATTCACCGTGCGTGGTGGTCAGCACGAATTCACCGTCCATATGGGCGACCTGGCTGGCTTGCGTGTGCTCCAGCACCTCGATGCCCTCGGCACGGAAAGCGGCTGTCACCGCCTCGCCGATGGCCGGGTCTTCACGGAAGAACAAGGTATTGCGCGCCAGGACCGTGACCTTGCTGCCCAGCCGGGCAAAGGCTTGCGCCAGCTCCAGCGCCACCACCGACGAGCCGATTACGGCAAGGCGTTCGGGAATGGTGTCGCTCGCCAGGGCCTCGGTGGAAGTCCAGTAGGGTGACTCTTTCAAGCCCGGAATCGGCGGGACCGCCGGGCTGGCACCCGTGGCGACCAGGCAGCGGTCGAACATCACGACGCGCTCGCCACCCTCGTTCAAACGGACGGTAAGGCTCTGGTCGTCCTTGAAGCGCGCCTCACCGTGCACAACGGTGATGGCCGGATTACCGCCCAGGATGCCTTCGTACTTGGCGTGCCGCAGTTCGTCGACGCGGGCCTGCTGCTGGGCCAGCAGCTTACTGCGGTCAATCGTAGGCACAGTTGCCGCAATACCGCCATCGAACGGGCTTTCCCGGCGCAGATGGGCGATGTGGGCGGCGCGGATCATGATCTTGGACGGCACACAGCCGACATTGACGCAGGTGCCGCCGATGGTGCCGCGCTCGATCAGCGTGACCTGCGCGCCTTGCTCGACGGCCTTCAGCGCCGCCGCCATCGCGGCTCCACCGCTGCCAATGACCGCTACCTGCACCGGGGGCTCGTTGCCACTGTGCTTTTCGGCGGCGGCCATCCATCCCCGCACCTTGTCGAGCAGTCCGACGCGGTTGTCCGCCAGTGGCGCATCGGCTAGCGTTGCCTTGTAGCCCAGTCCGGCCACGGCGGCAGTCAGCGCGTCCGGCGATGTGCCCGGCACGATGGCGAGTTGCGCTGTGCCCTTCGGATAGGACACCAGCGCCGACTGCACGCCTGGCACTTTTTCCAGCGCTTCCTTGACGTGCGCCGCGCACGAGTCGCAAGTCATGCCGGTGATTTTTAGATGGGTCATGCAACAGATCCTTTATCGTTTGTGGCGCCAGACAATGACGTCCGTTGTGCTGCGGTGCCGTTTTCAGTGACTCACTGCTTGACGCTGGACGGATAGCCCGCGTCTGCGGTTGCCTTGGTCAGCTTCTGCACGCTGGTCTTGGCATCGTCGAAGGTGACGACCGCTTGGCGTGTCTCGAAAGTCACGTCAACTTTGCTGACGCCTTCGACCTTGGAAATCGCCTTCTTGACAGTGATCGGGCAGGCGGAGCAGGTCATGCCCGGTACGGACAGCGTGACGGTCTGGGTGGCGGCCCAGACGGGGGCAACAACGGCGGCGAGGGCGAGGGAGGCAAACAGTTTCTTCATGGTGAACTCCGATCAGTAGAAAAATGGCATGACGTAGGGAAATCCGAGCGCGACCAGAACCAGCGCGGCCACGATCCAGAAAATGAGCTTGTAAGTAGCTCGCACTTGGGGAATCGCGCAGACCTCACCCGGTTTGCAGGCCGCTGCCTGCCGGTAGATGCGCCGCCAGGCGAAGAACAACGCCACCAGCGCCACGCCGATAAAGATGGGGCGATAGGGTTCCAACACCGCCAAGTTGCCGATCCAAGCGCCGCTGAACCCCAAGGCGATCAGAACCAACGGCCCGAGGCAGCAAGCCGAGGCGAGGATGGCGGCAAGCCCTCCAGTGAAGAGCGCGCCGCGCCCGGTTTTTGGTTCAGACATGCGCTTGTCCTTTCGAATTGAAATTGGATAGCGTAACCTTACTTCCGTACTCATGTACGGAGTCAAGCGATATGGAAAACAATTTGGAGAACCTGACCATTGGCGTTTTCGCCAAGGCGGCCGGGGTCAATGTGGAGACCATCCGTTTCTATCAGCGCAAGGGCTTGTTGCTGGAGCCTGACAAGCCCTATGGCAGCATCCGCCGCTATGGCGAGGCGAATGTAACGCGGGTGCGCTTCGTGAAATCAGCCCAGCGGCTGGGCTTCAGCCTGGATGAGATCGCCGAGCTGCTGCGGCTGGAGGATGGCACCCATTGCGAGGAAGCCAGCAGTCTGGCCGAGCACAAGCTCAAGGACGTGCGCGAGAAAATGGCTGACCTGGCGCGCATGGAGGCCGTGCTGTCTGAGTTGGTGCGCGCCTGCCATGCGCGAAGGGGGAACGTTTCCTGCCCGCTGATCGCGTCACTACAGGGTGGAGCAAGCTTGGCAGGTTCGGCTATGCCTTAGCGTGCTTTATTTTCCGTTTTCTGAGACGACCCCTTAGAAAGCCTAGTCAAAGAGCTGTCACGAGAACACCGTTAGCTTAGCGTACGATTTTTTCCGAATTCTGCGGTTCCCCCTTCCTCCGCATCTACGAGCTTGCACTGCAGGCCAGCTTCCGCGCAGATTTCACAATAGAACAGCTATCTGCCGAGCTAGGGCTGGTGGTGGACCAACTCTGGCCGAACTTTGAGAAAGCGGTTAGCGAAGCGGGATTGCCGATCGAGCAACTCGGGACCGAGTTGGTGCTTGGTGGATGGTCGTTGAAGAACGGCCGGATGATGGCCACGGCGTATGCGAAGAGTGACAGCCGGCGCCCTTGCGTTGTCCAGCCGATCGGGGGGCAGATGGCGTCGCCGGGCGAACCGCTCCAGGCCGCGACCCCTAGCATGGCCCAGGTGGATCTGCTGGCCCATGCGCGTCTCCAGGTCAGCTACCTCAATGGGCAATTGGGCCGGAAAGTAGCAGGAGGTCGACTGCTAGTTGGGTTTCTGCAGAAGGGGCAAGCCCTGCTCAAGGATCTAGGAGAGATCTAGGTCGCGGGAGTCAAATACGCTAGGGGCTGAAATCGAAGTTCAGGTCTGGCCCTAAGGCAGAAGGCCAAAGCAGACCAAGGTCGTCCGTGGATTTGGGATGTTTATCGAGGGCAGGGTGGATGTCCGCTTCTGGCCGGAAGCGGACATTGGGCGGCGACCGGCCCGGTGATGGCATCCGCCTTCGACCCAAAGCGGGCATCGTTCTCGACACACCTGAGTTGATCCGTACTCCAAAGCCTGTTTCCGCTACCCCTTGTAGTGCTCGACGTAGAGCCCCAAAGCTGCCAACGACGCATACACGGCGGACCCAGCGTTGGTCGCGTACAAGGCAAAGGGAACCGGAGGATCGCAGGGAACTGTTGCGATGAACCACGGAGCTGAGCTCGTCAAGCTCGTCCTAGGTGATGTGAGGAATCCTAGCTCCCTACGCATACCTAGCGCCTCGCGGACGTACGCCTTGTTCCAGCCGCCAGTCTTGCACGAGACCCCAAGAAGTAACTCCGTAAATGCGGGATAGCGACGGGTCTTAATCGGACGATATACACCGACGTCAATCTCGTGACGGTCAGCCGCTTTGACCACCGTCGTGCCTTTCCAGCTATGGCTTAGTGTGGTGACCTGCACTGAAATCCTAATCTCGAGCTTCTCAGTAGACGTAGATCCACTGATGTAATCGTGATCCGGATGGTTTGCTTTGCATGGAGATCCTCCAAACGTCAGGACGCCTGCCATCTTGGGGGTACACGTGAGCTTGTAGCCCGCACTATCGATGATTCGCAGAAGCCTAAGCAGCACCCGAAGTTCGTAAGCCTTTCCTTGCGCGTAGGGAGACCCGCTCGCCTTAGCACGCGAAATGGCTGCTTTCACAGCGTTGAGGATTGCTAACTTACTGATCGTCACAGTCGCGGTCCTCGTGGCGCGTGTTCCTCGCGAGGGTCGTCCGGTGGCAGATATCGAGCGATATAGGCCTCAAGATCTGCCTGCTCGTGATCCGTCAAACGCTGGGGTGATACAGTTGGTAGATGTGACCGGATTGAGCGAACTCGGCGACCTTCTGGTGTCTCAACAGTGTAATGAACGTCCTCCAGTCCGGTGAGACCTTGGACCAGCTTCCCGATCTCACCCAAGGTTTGCGAGAGGGCGTCTTGGGTCGTCACAGGTCTAAAATCGAGAACCGCCGCAAGTGCGGCTGCAGCTTGTGCATTCGTGTCGTCCTCGTAATCAGACATCGCCTGAACAATCGCGGAGCGAAGCGATCTAACAATTTGTGGATCAAGCTCAGACGCAAGGGCTAGCGCCTTCCCTATCTCCCTAATTACCTCTTCACCACCTTGATCTTCTGCCATTCACAACTCCACAGCTGTAGACATTAACGGGCCGCGCGGGATGAACCGCCCGGATTCTCTAAATTCAATTGCCGAAGGTTGCCGTTGGCAATGTTCCTTAAGAGTAAGGCACAGTGCGGTTTGGTTCCATAAGCGGATCGCGCTGGCTGTATCCCGAAGTGTGCGATGACGCCGAAGCTGGATAGTGTCGCTGAATTGGACCATCAGGCACTTAGGTCTGAGCCCTGATACAGATTGATGATATGACTCCAAGTCGCGTACGGGCTGCGAAGAGCACCGGCTACTTTGGTCCGCTTCTGACCGAAAGCGGACATTCGTTTAACCAAGGGTGAAGGAAACTTTTAGGGCCAGGATGGACTTCAACTCTCTCGTTCGCTCGCTTCTATCCGATGCGAAGATGCGCCGTAACAAGCCTCTGCGAGACTAGTGCGCGAGCCAGGTCGCTGACATTGCTCCATGGCCTATGACGTGCCCCGCACCCGCTGGTCAAATGGAACCGCCCTCGGCACCATGGGCACGACCATCTAAGGAGTTCTTCATGCTCTACCAAGATAAGTACGTCGCCTTCATCGACATGCTCGGGTTCTCCGCACTTGTCCAAGAGTCGGCAGCCGACATGAGCAAGCTTGATGAAATAGCAGAGGCCATCGACAGACTAAAGAACACAGCGTGCTGCAACCCAGCAACAGGACTTTTGTTCACTTACTTCAGCGACTGCATCGTCATATCAAGCAGCCGCTCTCCTGCTGGCCTTGCCGACATCCTGAGCTGCATCAGAATGTTGGCCGAGAACCTGCTAGTGGTTGATATATTGATACGTGGAGGGCTCACAGTTGGAAGCATTCATCATGATTCTCAGATGATCTTCGGACCGGCGATGCTGGACGCCTATCGCATGGAATGTAAGGAAGCACGCAATCCCATGGTGCTCGTGAGCGAAGAGGTGCGATCGGATGCTCGCGCTGCGGGGTTAAGCAACCTGTTGACGTGGGATGACGAAGAGCCAGACCGCCACTATGTCCACTATCTGATCTCGTACAGCGCTTATGACTCTAATCCAAGGGCGGGCGTCGTGATTCTCGATAGCCAGGCCGCTCTCATCCGGCATTTCATCGCCAAGAGGCTGCTAGGCGCTCCGGGTAAGATCCTGGATAAAGCCGAGTGGATGGAACGATATTGGAACGAGAAGGTGGCGACAGGTGGAATTCTCGGACGTGTTGACAGGGTCGCAGACCTTGTTAGGCCCAATGCGCGACCATTTCGCAGCAGACTCGCCGTTCTAGCACCGCAACCGGGCGCCACTAGTGTGGACTAGCGAATCAGGCAAGCAGCTGCCGATTCCTTGCAAAGATTCAATTCAATTGGCCATACGGAAGCACGTGCAATCCCTGATGGCAGTCGGGACCACCATCTCCCCATTGCCAGCCGCGTCTGAACCAGCGCCCGGAACGCTTCAGCGGAAGGGGCTGGTCCCTTCCGCTGGTGCCTGCCCTGGTTGCACCGGCTATGCGCGGCCACCACGTTCCCGGACACGTCTCTGCCCCCGTCCTGTTGGGCCACCAGGTGCTCGGCGGTGCATTGAAAGGCTCGGGCCTTACTGGCCTTCAGCCCGAGCTCTGAGGGTGCAGTGAGCCACATCGGCAGGCCGCAATAGAAGCAACGGCCCGATTGGGCGTAGAAGGCAGAAGTGCGAAGGGATCTGCGGCGTTTGGCGGTCATGGATGGCTCCGGAATCGAAGGATTCCCGTGCCCCCATTGGGTGGACCTCGGGCACCCGGAGCCTATTGGCTATGCGGGCACAACACCGGCGCTTTATAGCGACTGGCTAAGGCGTTATAGCTCAGCGCTTGAGCCGCTACAAGGCCCAGATGCCGACCAGAACGGGAGGGAGTCACCGACGCCCAGTTAAGGTCAAAGCTTGGTCAGGGGGCGAGCGACGCGCTTGAGCAGGTGGAGCGGGGCGTGGCGCGTCACCCAGGGAAGTCGCGGTGTTGTAGTCCTGCTCAACCCGCTGAACTGTTCGCACGTTCAGGCCCGAGATCTCGTCTAATTGTTCTTGCGACCAATGTCGCGACTGGCGGAACTGGGAAGTGCAGGCGACAAGCTCTGACCGATCAGGTGCGCAGTTGGGAACTCAAGGGCGAGCTGGATGTGGAGCCAGAAATCGAGGGCGTCTTAGGTGCGGATCCAGGAATCAAGGGCATCTTTGGGGGAGATCTGGAAATCGCGGGCGTCCTTGTGGGGAAATACGGGCGGACAGCTGTGGGATCTGGGGCGTTTCCGTTGTGGCAGTCATCAGCCCAGCCATTGCCATGCGGAGGACACGAAGGCTGCGGCCGCCCGATACAGCATTTCGCATAATGTATATTATGTTACCAAGAGGTCTACCCATACGAACCCCAATCAGTCCAGTCCTGGCCGCACGCTGCTCCCCTTCAAGCAACCCTCCCAACGCCCGCAGAACCTGGCTCCACGGCGCCAACTTCTCACCCAGCATGCAGGCCCGCCGGTGTAGGCTCGACGCACCACTTAAGGACGGGTTTGGCGATGCGCCTGGCTGATTTTATCGAACGGAATGCGCGGGAAATCCTCGAAGACGCGGTGGCATTCGCCGAAACGCAGGCGCCCGATACCGTCGAGTTCAGCGCAAAGCAACTTCGGAATCATCTTCCCCAGATTCTTCAGGCGGTCGTAGACGATCTCAGATCGCCTCAAACAGCCTCCCAGCAGGTCGCAAAGTCCCACGGGCTTGCACCGTTGAAACCCGGCCCCGAGTCCGCCGCGTCCTATCATGGCCGAACCCGCGCCATCGCCGGCTTTGGTCTCAACCAGATGGTGGCTGAGTATCGAGCACTCCGGGCTTCGGTACTTCGGCGATGGGCATCCGACCAGCAGCTGATAACTTCATCGATCGATGACATCCTTCGTTTCAATGAGGCCATCGACCAGGCGGTCGCCGAATCCCTTGCTCAGTTCTCTGCCGAGGTCGAATCCTGGCGGCAGATCTTCCTGGCAGCGCTCGGGCATGATCTCCGAGGTCCTTTGGCAGCGGTCATGTTCTCGGCGGACACTCTGGCCAGTGGGCTGCAGGATCCGGCATTGTCCAGGCAGGCCTAGCGGATCATCAATGGCAGCATGCGCATGAACAAGCTGCTCGACGACCTGCTGGCTTACAGCCGCAGCAAGCTGGGCGATGGCATGGCCATTCATCCGGTGGACTGCGATCTTGCCCAATCGCTTGGCGAGGAAGTCGAATTGCTTCGCGCTGCCCTGCACCACGTCCCCATCAAATATGAGGCTGAAGGCGATGCCCGCGGTTGCTTCGATGCCTCTTCGTTGCGCGAGGCGGTTCACAACCTCACGACCAACGCTGCAAAGTACGGAGAACACGGCACCGATGTGCGGATCAGCCTTGAGGGCCTCGTCGACCAGATCATGATCACGGTGAGCAACACCGGGGCCGAACTATCGGACGAAGCGTTCAACAGTCTGTTCGATCCCTTGCGCAGAGGCTCGCACAACGCGTCACAAGGCGAACACGCGAGCTTGGGCCTCGGCCTGTTCCTGGTGCGGGAAATCTGCCACGCGCACCGCGGCAAGGTCCATGGGCGATGGCGGGATGGTCGCACTTCATTCGTCATCACGCTCCCAAAGAACGCTGATTGAGGCGACCGGCCCGGCGACGGCACTACAGGAACCTGTGCATCACGAAGACATCGACCAACCCCAACTGACCGTGCCGGAACGCCTTCGGTAACGTCCCGACCACGTCGAACCCCAGCTTCCGGTACAGCGCCACCGCCGGGCCGTTGGTACTGACCACGTAATTGAACTGCATGGCCAGGAATCCTTCCGCCCTCGCCCGCTCCAGGCTGTGTTCCACCAGCGCCCGGCCCACGCCTTGCCTCTGTGCCGGCGCATCCACCACATACGTGGCGCTGGCCACATGCGCCCCCAGATCAGGGAAGTTCGGGCCCATCTTGTACATGCCCGCCACCCGGCCCTCCAGCACAGCTACATGAGGCGCCTGGGCCTGGAACCAATGCGCGCGAAACGTCTCGACGGCGAAAGAGCCGGCAAAGGGCAGCGCATCCTGCGTCGCAATGGCCGTCTTGAACATGCCCCACATCACGTCGAAATCGCCTGCGCGGGCGGGCCGGATCTCCATGCGTCTCCTGCAGATCTGTGGTCATGACCAGGCCGCACACTACCAGAATCGAGCTCCGGCCCCGTAGCTGCTTCACGCGCCACCGCCATCCGCTCCGTAATAGTTGCGGAAATTCCAACCTTTTGAGCAGTAGATGCCCCCTGTTTCCGCGCACATCCCGCACCGGCTTCGTCGATGGCGCGTTCCTGCCTACGTCCTGCTGGGCATCTACCTGCTGTATCTGCTGGCCGGCAACATCTTCCTCAACACGCCCCTGTTCGACCAGGTCACCAACCGCAAGCCGCACAAGTTCGTAATGACCACTGGGCCGGCCATTACGCTGTTGCCCGGCCACGTGATCGCCTGGAACGTGCACATGCGCGGCCACGTGAACCACACCGTCTACGTGTTGCATGCAGACCGCGCCAGCGCCCGATTGGCGGTGCTGCCCCTGTTCCAGCGCGAGGTGCGGGTGCCAAGGCTGCAGGCCACCGGGGTTTCCGCCGAGATCAGCCGCGTCGAAGAGGCCATCCCTTCACCGCCGCGCAGCGACCAGGGCTGGACCTTGCGTTTCGACGCCATCCACAGCGACAGCATCCGCAGCGCACGCTTCGGCAAGCTGCTGATCATCGGCAAGGGCCAGGGTACCGTGGGGTTCCTGAAGCAGCTGCGTGGCGGCCCATCCGAACTGTTCGATTCCGAGGTCTCATTCAGCAAGGCAGACACCAGCTATGACGGCGTGCAGCTGTTGGGCGACATGGATCTCACCGCGCGCTTCAGCTATCCGCGCCATTATCGGGACCAGGCGCCCGGCCTGGCCAAGTTGAAGCTGCTGCATGCCCAGCTCGAGGTGGACGCCCGCAGCCAGGGCCTGCGCATGGACACCGATGCCACAACGCCGAAGATCTCCAGCGCGCCCGTGCCCGGGCGCCTGCAGTTGGCGCTCCACCTGATCGATAGCCAGCTGCAGCCCGGCGACCACGCGCTGTGGCAGGTGCCGCTCCATCTGGGTGATGGCGCCCCCGATCGCGGCATGCTGGCACTGCAGCTCAATGTAGCCAAGGACCTGCGCCTGCAGGCCCGCCTGCCGCCAAAGCCCGGTTCAGGCAGCGAGGTGGATGCCGATCTGCATATCAGTGGCCGGGACATTCCCTTCCAGCAGCCCGCCCAGCTGCTGGAACGCAGCTCTGGCTCAGTGCGCGGCGAATGGACGTTCACCTCGCTCAACTGGATCCCTGCTCTGTTCGTCCGCAAGCCGTGGCTGCAGCTGGACGGCGGCGGCACGCTGAAAGCCGATCTGCACCTGCGCAATGGTGAACTGATCGAAGGCAGCACCGTGGACATCCCGGCTGCCGAGGCCGTGGCCGAAGTCGCCGGCGTACGCCTGGCGGGCACGGCCAGCGCCCATGGCCAGTTGAAGACCGGCAGCCCCAGCCAGGCCCAGCTGTCCGTCCGGCTGCCGCGATTCACTGCGCGGCCAACCGATGCCAGGGACGTGCGCCTGTTCGACGGCCGGGATCTGGCCCTGGACCTGACCGGCGATGGCCGCCTGCAGGAACTGCGCAAAGGCGTCCGCGCGCAGCTGCGCTTCAGTGAAGCCACCATCCCTGATCTGACCGCCTACAACCGCTACCTCGGCTCACCGCAGGTGCGGCTGCTGCGTGGCACTGGCACCGTCAGCGGTGATGCGACCCTCGATACCGACGGGCGCGTCGGCCATGGCATGGCCCGGCTGTTGGGGCGCAACGCCAGTGCAAAGGTGGCAGGGTTGGACATGGGCGGCGATATCGACGTGAACGCAACGCTGCGCCGCGGTGACTTCAATCAGCGTCATTTCGATCTGTCCGGCACCACGGTCGAGCTGCGCAACGTGCAGGTGGCGGACACGCAGGGCTCGACGGCATGGAAAGGCCGCGTGGCCTTCAAGCGTGGCCGTATCGATGCGCAGTCTCCGTTCCAGGTGGATGCCACCACGGACCTGGATCTCAGCGATGCGCGACCGTTGCTGGCGCTGTTCGCAGAACGCACCGACTACCCGCGCTGGACCTTGTCGCTGCTGGATTCCGGACAGGTACAGGCACAGGCGACGCTGCGCTGGCGCCCTGGCCATCTGGTCATCGATGGCCTGCAGGCCGAGAACGATCGGCTGTCGGTACGCGCGCGGCTGGATCTGCTGGAACAGCGCAAACGCGGTGATCTCTATCTCCGGTGGGGGCTGCTGGGTGCGGGCATCGAGCTGGACGGCGATCAGCGCCAATGGCATCTGGCCAAGGCGCGCGAGTGGTTTGATCAACGGCCTTCCCTGCTGCCAGCAGGTCAGGGATCGTCTGCCGCCGGATCTTCAGACTGAAGGCCCGCGACCTGCATCCATTCGCGGCCTCTGCGCGTATACCGGATCATGCGCATCAGGGAGCTGTACGGTATGAAGCGGAGTTCGCAGGTTTTCGGGCTGCTGGGATGGGTGGCGATCACCTTCGTCGCGGCCGCCCTGGGCGCGTGGGCGTCCACATCCGCGGCCAGCTTCTACGCTACCCTCGATCTTCCCCCGTGGGCACCACCGGCCAGTGTCTTTGGTCCGGTGTGGACCCTGCTCTACGCCATGATGGCGATTGCCGCGTGGTTGGTGTGGCGCGAACGCGGTTGGCGCGGGGCACGTCCGGCGCTGATGCTCTACCTGGTGCAGCTTGCCGTCAATGCGCTGTGGAGCTGGCTGTTCTTCGGCTGGAAGCTGGGCGCCCTGGCCTTCGTTGACATTCTTGTATTGATTGCGCTGGTTTGCGCAGCGATCGTCGCGTTTGCGCGCATCCGTCCGACTGCGGCGGCGCTGCTGCTTCCCTATCTGGCCTGGATCTCGTTCGCCTCGGCGCTCAACTTTGCGGTATGGCGAGCCAATCCCGGGCTGCTGTGATCTCCGCCGCTTACGCCTGGGCAACCACCTGCGGGCGCCAGGTCCGCAGCAGGGCCGGCTTGAACGCCTGCTGCCCGCAGCCGGTAGGGCATCGCACCACCCGCGCCGCAGTGTGGCTGACCAGGCCCTGCCCTTCTTCGGCCTTGAAGATCGTCTCGCAGGACAGGCACCGGGCAACCAGCGAATACAGGTGCAGCAGCCGGCCACTGGCCGGGTCCTGCAGCGCGTCCACATCCAGCAGTTCAAACTGGCAGCTGTCAGCCAGCATGCGGTACGGGGACAGGGGCGCGGGCTGCAGGTTCACGGGGCGGTCGCTCAGGGAAGTGGATCCACTCTAGGCAATGATCTGTCGAGCTGATGTGCAGCGTAGATGTATTCTTCGCGAAAACCTCAAGTGCTCGACCTCGTCCCTACATGAAGAATTCAGCTTGGACAGAAGCACGCTTCACACGCATACACTGGTAGGCGAATGCACGATTTTGCTTCACCATTGAGGGGTACCGGATGTACCACTGGGCCTTTCCAGCCATCCACGAATGATGAGTCCCGCCCTTGATGCCTTCTGCTGAGTCCGCGCACGACACTGCCTTGTCCAGTTGCGCGCGCGAACCGATCCACACCCCCGGCGCGATCCAGCCCTACGGTGTGCTTCTGGTCGTTGAACCGGAGTCCCTGCAGGTGCGCGAGCGCGCCATCAGCCAGCCCGGGCTGCTGCAGCAGTTCGGCGAACCGTTGATGCGGCACGTCAGTGAGGTGTTCGGCGGCGTGCTGGCGCCGTTCCAGGGCTTGTTCCAGCAGGCCGTGATCGGCAGCAGCGCCCATGTCGGTGCCGTGCATCTGGACGGCCACGGCCGGCATCAGCTGCTGGTGCACCGTTCCGCCACCGATCTGCTGGTCGAGCTGGAAGCACCGGTTCCGGGCCAGCCCGGCTCGCTGGAAGAGCTGTATCCGGCCATCCGCGAGCTGATGGCCGGCATCGAGTCGGCCAGCACCGTGGAAGATCTCTGCCAGCTGGCTGCCGCGCACATGCGCCGGCTCACCGGCTTCGACCGCACCCTGGTCTACCAGTTCGATGCTGGCTGGAACGGTGTCGTGGTGGCCGAGGATGGCAACGGCCTGTTGCCGTCCTACCTGGACCTGCGCTTCCCCGAATCGGATATTCCAGCACAGGCCCGCGAACTCTACCGCCGCAACCGGGTACGCCTGATCGCGGACAACAGCTACACCCCGGCCCCGCTGATGCGGGCCGAGGATCAACGCGACGCGCCGCCCACCGACCTGAGCATGGCGGTGCTGCGCAGCGTCTCGCCGGTGCACCTGCACTACATGCGCAACATGGGTACCGGCGCGTCGATGTCGGTATCGCTGGTGCATGAAGGCCGCTTGTGGGGCCTGGTGTCCTGCCACACCGTGCAGCCACGCCGCCTGCCCTACCACGTGCGCACTGCCTGCGAGTTCATGGGCCAGATCCTGTCGCTGCAGATTGCGTTGAAGGAGCGTGCGCGTGCGATCGAAGAGCGCGTTGCCCGTCGTTCCATACTGGTCAAGCTACTGGGTCGCATGGCCGGCGACGAGGACTTCATGGCGGCCCTGCGCCAGGACGAGGCCAGCCTGCTGTCGCTGACAGGCGCGGCCGGCGCGGCGATCGTGCACAAGGGCGATTGCCTGCGTGTTGGCCAGTGCCCTTCTTCCAGCGACGTGCTGGCCCTGGCGAACTGGCTGGCCACGCAGCAGGCCGGCCAGGAAACCTACTGCACCGATCACCTGGCAGCCGACTGGTCGCCTGCCGCGCACCTGGCCGACGTCGCCAGCGGCCTGCTGGCGGTGTCCATTTCGCAGCTGCATGACAGTTACCTGATGTGGTTCCGCCCGGAAGTGGTGCGCACCGTGCGCTGGGGCGGCGATCCCCGCAAGGAAGCAGCACCGGGCGTGGCGCTGTCCCCGCGCAACTCGTTCGAGGCCTGGAAGGAGACCGTGCAGCAGCGCAGCCTGCCGTGGAGCGACGCTGACTGCGACGCGGCACACGAGATGCGCACGGCCATCGTCGATATCGTGTTGCGCAAGGCCGAGGAAATGGCCGAACTGAACGAGCAGCTGCTCCGCAGCAACAAGGAACTGGAAGCCTTCTCCTATTCGGTCAGCCACGACCTGCGCGCTCCGTTCCGTCACATTGTCGGCTATTCCGAGCTGCTGGGCAGCTCGGCGGGCGAGCGCCTGAACGATACCGAGCGCCGATTCCTGGACACGATCGTGGAATCGGCCAAGTCCGCCGGAACACTGGTGGATGACCTGCTCAGCTTCTCGCAGATGGGGCGCTCCACGCTTGGGCGTGTGCGGCTGGACATGAGCGCGCTGGCCGAGGATGTGCGCCGGAGCCTGGCCCTGGACTACACCGGCCGCGACGTGCAGTGGACGCTCGCACCGCTGCCGGAGGTCGAGGCCGATCCGACGATGCTGCGCCTGGTATGGCAGAACCTGCTGGCCAACGCGATCAAGTTCACCCGCGAGCGCGAACACGCGGTGATCGAGGTTGGTCACGAGCGAAACGACGACGAAGACCACTTTTTCGTGCGCGACAACGGCTGCGGCTTCGACATGCGCTACGTGGACAAGCTGTTCGGCGTGTTCCAGCGCCTGCACCACGTCGAAGAGTTCGAAGGCACCGGCATCGGCCTGGCCAATGTCCGCCGCATCATCGGCCGCCATGGCGGCCGTACCTGGGCCGAGGGCGAGCCCGGCAAGGGCGCCACGATCCATTTCACCCTACCCCGCTTCACAGGAGAACACCCATGAGGGACCTGCGGCCGATCCTCCTGGTAGAGGACAGCCCCAAGGATGCAGAGCTGACGATGGCCGCGCTTGCGCGCTGCCAGCTGTTGAACGATGTCATCCATGTACGCGACGGCGCCGAAGCGCTGGATTACCTGCGCTGCGAAGGCAAGTTCGCCGGCGCCATGCACGGCGGCCCGGTGGTGGTGCTGCTGGACCTGAAGCTGCCCAAGGTCAATGGCCTGGAGGTGCTGGAACAGGTGCGTGGCGACCCGCAGCTGAGCAGCACGCCGGTGGTGATGTTGACCTCCTCGCGCGAAGAACAGGATCTCGTGCGCAGTTACGAACTGGGCGTGAATGCCTTCGTGGTCAAGCCGGTCGACTTCAAGGAATTCTTCGACGCCATCCAGGGGCTGGGCATGTTCTGGGGCATCACCAACCAGCCACCACCGCATCGGCCCAATGGCTCGGGGCAGCACAACAATGCGTGATGGATCGCGCCGCAGCGAGCGCCTGCGCATCCTCATGCTGGAGGACAGCGCGCTTGATGCGGAGCTGATCACCGCACAGCTGCGGCGTGCCGGCCTGGAATTCGAGGCCGAGCGCCTGTGGACCCGCAACGCGTTCATCGAGGCCATCGACAGCCGTGCGTTCGACGTGATCCTCGCCGACCACGTGCTGCCCGGATTCGATGGCGATGCGGCCCTCGCACTGGCACGCGAGCGGACTCCGCAGACCCCTTTCATCTTCGTCTCCGGCACGCTGACCGAAGAGCTGGCGGTGCAGGCGCTGACCCGTGGCGCGCGCGACTATGTAGTCAAGCAGCGCCTGCAGCGCCTGCCGGATGCGATTCGCCGCGCCCGCCAGGAAGCCCATGAGCGCAACCAGCTGCTTCATGCGCAGGCTGCGCTGAATGAGAGCCAGGCGCAGCTGCAGCAGGTGACGGATGCCGTACCCGCGCTGATCGCCCAGCTCGACAACGCGCATCGCTACCGGTTCGCCAACAAGGCGTTCCTGGACTGGCATGGATTCAGCCTGGCCGAGCTGCTGGGCCGGACAGCGCGCGAGGTCAGCGGCATTTCCGCCTTCGAACACGCCCTGCCGAGCCTGGAACGGGTACTGCAGGGCGAGCGCACCAGCTTCCAGGTCGAACTGGTGCACCGCAGCGGGCAATCACGATTCGTGCAGATGGACTGCGTGCCTGAGCATGCGGCCGACGGCAGCGTGGCCGGCTACATCTGCCTGGGTAGCGACGTCTCGCAGCTGAAACAGGCCGAGCTGGCCCTGCGCGAGGACAACCAGCTGCTCGAGCAGCAGGTGCAGGCGCGCACGGCCGAGTTGCGCGCCAGCAAACGGCGCCTGCAGGCGATCTTCGAATCCAGCTTCCAGCATCAGATGCTGCTGGATCTGTCCGGGCGCGTGGTGGATGCCAATGACGCGTCACTGGCCGCAGTGCTGGCGGAAAAGAAGGACGTGCTTGGCCAACGCTTCGGTGAATCGCTCTGGTTCGCCACAACCGATGGCATCGGCGCGCTGATCGATCGGGCCGTCGCTGCAGCCGTGCAGGGCCGGAGTTCGCTGCATTCATTGGAGCTGGAACTCCCGACCGGGCCGCGCAGCTTCGATTTTTCGTTCCGCCCGCTGCTCGATGCCGAAGGCGTGGTCACCGCCGTGGTCTCCGAGGCCGTGGAAACCACGGCGCGCCTCCAGGCCGAACATGCACTGCGCCAATCACAGAAGATCGAGGCGGTCGGCCAGCTCACCGGCGGCATCGCGCATGATTTCAACAACATCCTGACGGTCATCTCCGGCAACGTCGAGCACGCCATGCTGCTGAATGAGCGCGCGGGGGAAGCCGGGGCGATGGTCAGCCGGGCGCTGGACAACGCGCTGAAGGGTGTCGGGCGTGCCGCCAGCCTGACCCAGCGCCTGCTGGCGTTTGCCCGACGCCAGCCGCTGCCCAGCCAGGCCGCCAACCTCCACGAGCGCCTGCTGGACATGCACGACATGCTGCAGCGTGCACTGGGTGAGCTGGTGCAGCTGGAGATCCGCAGCGCCGAGGACATCTGGTGCGTGGAGATCGACATCAGCCAGCTGGAGGCCTCCGTACTGAACCTGGCGGTGAATGCCCGCGATGCGATGCCGCACGGCGGGCGGTTGGTGATCGAGGTCGACAACAGCCACCTCGACCACGACTACGCTGCCCTGTTCCCGGATGCAACACCAGGCCAGTACGTGATGTTGCGGGTGCGCGACAACGGCCATGGCATGGACGCGGCCACCCTGGCCCGGGTGTTCGAACCGTTCTTCACCACCAAGCAGGTCGGCCGCGGCACCGGGCTGGGACTGTCGATGGTGCATGGGTTCGTCAAGCAGTCCGGCGGCCACGTGCTGATCGATTCGGTGGAAGGCGGCGGCACGAGCATTACCATGATGTTTCCGCGCTCGCCGCTGACCCTGCCCCGCGAAACACGCACCCCGCAGACCGGCCTGGCCGACTACTCGCCGCGCGAGGAAACCATTCTGGTGGCCGAGGACAACGACGATGTCCGCGCCTACACGGTGGATTCGCTGCGGCTGCTCGGCTACCGCGTGCTGGAAGCCCACGATGGCCCCTCCGCGCTACGGTTGCTGGAGCGCCCCGACACCAGGGTGGACCTGCTGTTCTCGGACGTGGTGATGCCCGGCATGTTGGGCTGGGAGCTGGTCCGTCAAGTCCGCGAACGCTGGCCGGAAGTCGCCGTCCTGTTCACGTCGGGCTATCCACGTGACCACGATCAGGCGGGCAGCCAGGGACGCGCGGTTGCCCTGCTGCCGAAGCCGTTTACGCGAAGTGACCTGGCGCTGGCGGTACGCACTGCGCTGGAGGCCGCGCCGCACTGAGCTCAGGAGGCCGGATCGCCTAGGCCAGCGGCGATCCGGTTGATGTCCGCGCACTCCACCGTGGCCGGCGGATGCTCCCTGCCGGCCAGTGCAATCATCGCCTGACCGAGAGCCAGATTGCTGGTCATCAGCGATGGCGCAATCGCGCTGGCCAGCTTCATCAGCGGCGCACCGCCCCAGTACAGGGGCTTCAACAGGGCATGACGGGTGCCGGTGCCCGGGACCGGCCTGACACCGCCCGGGCGCAGCATCACGGTGCGCACCGGCAGGCCGTGCAATGCGACCTCGGTCTCGCCCTTGATCCTCAACGGCATCAGCCGGCTCCGAGGGTCCGCGCCGGCACCGGATACATACAGAAAGCACCCTTCGGGATTCGCAGCCGCCCAGGCACGGGCCACCGCCAGGGTGGTGTCCAGGGTCACGCGTCGGTACTCGGCCTCTGCCGTGCCGACCGGTGGCGCCCCGGCACAGTAGAAGCAGGCATCGAACCCGGCCAGTTCATCCGACCGGTCCTGGATACGCAGGAAGTCCGGAACGATCAGTTCGCTGCCGGCGCCGCTCAGACTTCCTGGATGGCGGACCAGCGCTGTCAGGCGGGACACCTGCGGTGAGCGTTGGCAGGCCAGCGCCACACCCTGCCCGACCAGGCCTGCGGCACCGGTCAACAGAATCCGTAATGCGCCCGTCCCGGCCATCGTCGTCCCCGCTAGAGTTTCACGAAACGCTGGATCTTCCGCGCCAGCCAGCCACTGAACACCAGCGGCGCATCCAGCGCTGACACGCAGATGCAGGGGACACCGGGCGCGGTCACCGGTTGATGCTCCACGTCTTCGTCCAGATCTGCCACGTCGCCCGGCGCGAACAGCCCCAGCGCATCGTTGTACGAACCCCGCAGGATCTGGGTCAGTTCGCTGCGGCCATGGCTGTGCATGGGCAGGCATTTGCCCGGGGCGATCTTCAGCATGATCAGCGAAGGCATCTGCTCTGCACGGATGCAGTGCACGCCCGGCGCCATCCAGCGCCAGCGCAGGTCGCTGAGCGAGGCGCCGAAGTACGGATGCAGCGATGCAGGCAGATGGTCCGGATTGGCCTCAGGGCGCTCCTTCGGCACGGGGCGTGCGACCCCAGCCATGGGCACCGGCGCTTCCGCGGCCAGCTGCATCAGCATCGCCTCGCGCAGTTGTTCGCGTCGCGTCTCCGCTGCAGGTGGCTGGGTCTGCTCCAGCAGCACCGAGCCGATCGCTTCGGCGTCGCGCAGGCGCTGTCGGCAATGGGGGCACTGCTCCAGATGGGCACCGGCGACGATGCTCAACGGCGCCGGCAGCGCGCCGGCGGCATAGCTCATCAGGGTCGATTCGTGCAGATGGTGGTGCGGGTTCACAGCGCACCTCCCACTTTGGCCTGAAGCTGCAGAAAGGCGCGGCGCAGGTGCGATTTGACCGTTCCCAGCGGCATTCCCAGCGCCTCTGCGATCTCGCTGTGGCTCTTGGCCTCAAAATAGGACATCCGCACCAGCCGCGCCTGTACTGCGGGCAGTTCGTTGATGCGCTGGCGCAGACGCGCCTGGTCGGCGAACTGCTCGGCACTGCTGCGCTCGATCACATCCAGCGTTGCAGCGTCCTCCACCGCTGCCTGCACCTGCATCCAGCTGCGCTCGCGACGGATGCGATCGATATGCAGGTTTCGCGCAATCCGGTACAGCCACGTACTGAGGGCGCCTTGGGCTGCGTCGTAGTCGGCGGCCCGCAGCCACAGGCGCAGCAGGCATTCCTGGGCCAGTTCCTCGGCGACGCCGTCGGGTGCACCCAGGCCGCGCAGGTACACGCACAGCCGCGGCATGAAGTAGTCATAGATCCGCATGAAACAGTCGCGGTCGCGCAGGCGCGCCACGCCGTCCATGTCACCGGCCCAGTTCGTCGGCTCGCTGCTCGGCTGCTGGGAACTGGACACGGTGCGTGCGCTATCGAAGTTGAGGAGTGTGCTGGCGGCGTCAGGGTACATCCGGGTTCGCGGCGGGCGGGTGAAGGTCTGTCCTCTGTACGCGCAGGGGCAGCAATTGGATGCAGACGGCACGACGCATCCAACCGGCCGCCCCCGCCGTATGACCTGGGCCCTCCTCTTCCGGATGAAGACCCATGCGCACTGCCTGGCTGCTGCTGTGCCTGCCCCAAGCCGCGCTGGCGGCACCCTGGTTGCGAAGCGAGGGCGTGGCCACCTCCGCGCAGGGCGACCTCCTCTACCGTGAAGTGCACTGGCGACGCGAGGCAACGGAGGGCGCCGAGCGCTGGGTGCTGTACCAGTGCCCGGATGGCCAACCCTTCGCCCGCAAGCATCTGCCCGCCAGCGCCCGCCCACAGGCACGGGGATATTCGCTGGAGGACCGCCGCAGCGGCCAGACCGCCGAGGTCGACGCCGCCGGCGACTCGGTGTCGATTGCATGGAAGGAGGATGCCGCCAGTGAGCTGCGCAGGCGCCGGCTTGAACAGCCGCCGGACGCGGTGATCGATGCGGGGTTTGATGCCGCAGTACGCCTGCACTGGCCGGCGCTGCTGCGCGGCGAACGCATCACACTGCCGTTCCTGGTGCCTGCACGCCAGCGCTACTTCCCGGTGCAGGTGCGGCGCGTCGGCCCGGTACGCTGGCAGGGCATCGACGCCCAGGCCATCGAGGTCAGCCTGGACACCTGGTACGGCGGCATCGCGCCGCGCCTGGCCCTGGTCTACGCCACGGCCGACCGTCGCCTGCTGGAGTTCCGCGGCACCAGCAACCTGCGCGATGCGCGCGGCACTTATCCGCAGGTGACGGTGCGCTTCCGGTCGCCAGCTGCCGAGCGACCGGCAGGTGACTGGCAACAGGCGTGGGCGCAGCCCCTGGCCGAGCGTTGCGCCGTGACGCCCAGGTGAAGCGAAATTCAGTTCGAAGTGGCGCATCCATTGCGCACCCTGCTGCGTAAAGGAAGACACGACACCCGCCGAGATCCGCCATGGCCTCTGTAGCGCCCCTCCCCCGTCGACGCTGGCGCCTGCTGCGTACGTTGCAGCGGTGGGTGGATACCAGCAACGCCACAGAGACCACCGGCGAACAGCCAGGACGCATCGACTGGGTGCGCGCGGTACCCTTTGCACTGATGCACCTGGCCTGCATCGCGGTGATCTGGGTGGGCGTGTCATGGACGGCGGTCGTCGTGGCCACGGCGCTCTACGCCGTGCGCATGTTCGCCATCACGGCGTTCTATCACCGCTACTTCTCGCACCGCACCTTCCAGGCATCGCGTCCGGTGCAGTTCGTGTTCGCAGTCATCGGCGCGTCCAGCGTGCAGCGCGGCCCGCTGTGGTGGGCCGCCCATCATCGCCACCACCATCGGCATGCCGACCAGCCACTGGACCCGCATTCGCCGCGCGAAGGCGGCTTCTGGCGCAGCCACATGGGCTGGTTCCTCACCCGCGAGGCATTCGCGACCGATCTGTCGCGGGTACCTGACCTGGCGCGCTTCCCCGAACTGCGCTGGCTCGACCGTTTCGATACCGCCATTCCCGTGCTGCTGGCCGTCGGACTGTATGCATTGGGTGCAGCACTGGAACGCTGGGCGCCCGGCCTGCACACCACGGGCCCGCAGTTGCTGGTGTGGGGCTTCTTCATCTCCACCATCGTGCTGTTCCATGCCACCGTCACCATCAATTCGCTGGCCCACCGTTTCGGCCGCCGCCGCTTCGAGACCCGCGACGACAGCCGCAACAACCTGTGGCTGGCGCTGCTCACCTTCGGTGAGGGCTGGCACAACAACCATCACTTTTTCCCCGGCACCGTGCGCCAGGGCTTCCGCTGGTGGGAGGTGGACCTGACGTGGTACGGACTGCGCGCGATGGCGGCGCTGGGCCTGGTCAAAGGGCTCAAGCCCATCCCCGAGTGGGTCCTGGCCAAGGCGAGGTACTGAGATGCGCATCGCGGTCATCGGCTCGGGTATCGCGGGGCTGGCCAGTGCCTGGTGGCTGGATGGCCAGCACGAGGTCACGCTGTTCGAGGCCAACGATTACCTCGGCGGCCACACCCATACCCACGACGTGCAGGTGGCGGGCCGAGGCATGGCGGTGGATACCGGTTTCATCGTCTTCAACCCCCAGCACTATCCCTTGCTGTCGGCGCTGTTCGACGAGTTGGGCGTGGCCTCGCAACCGACCACGATGAGTTTCTCCATGCACAGCGAGCGCAGCGGCGTGGAGTACAACGCCACCTCGCTGGATGGGCTGTTCTGCCAGCGCCGCAACCTGGTATCGCCGCGCTTCTGGGGCATGCTGGCCGATCTGCGCCGGTTCTATCGCGACGCGCCGTTGCTGCTGGCCGAAGAAGACGGTCCCACGCTCGGCGAGTACCTGCGCAGCCAGCGCTATGGCGAGGCGTTCATCGACGAGCACCTGCTGCCGATGGCCTCGGCGCTGTGGTCCTCGCCGACGGCCACCGTGCAGGCGTTCCCGGCGCGCTACCTGGCCCAGTTCATGGCCAACCACCAGATGCTGCAGATGACCGGGCGGCCAAGCTGGCGGGTGGTCAGCGGGGGATCGACGCGCTACGTGGATGCGCTGCGTCGCCGCTGGCGCGTGCATGAGCGGCTGCAATGCCCGGTCAGCAGGGTCGAGCGCATGCCCTGGGGTGCACGCGTGCACAGCAGCGCCGGCGTGGAGGCCTTCGACGAAGTGATCCTGGCGTGCCACAGCGACCAGGCACTGGCGTTGCTTGCCGACGCAGATGCCATCGAACGTGAGGTCCTCGGCGCCATCCGCTATCAGTCCAACGAGGCGGTGCTGCATACCGATGCATCGTTGCTGCCGCGCAACCGCAAGGCGTGGGCGGCCTGGAACGCGCACGTACCACAGGATCGCGCGGCGCCCTGCACGGTCAGCTACTGCATGAACCTGCTGCAGGGCCTGCCGGGCGACATCCCCCTGGTAGTGACCCTCAACCGCAGCGAGGCAATCGATCCGGCCAAGGTGCTGCGGACCCTGCATTACGCGCACCCGGTACACGACCACGCTGCAGTACGCGCACAGCAGCGCTGGGCGGAACTGCAGGGCCGCCGCCACACATGGTTTGCAGGCGCCTATTGGGGCTGGGGATTCCACGAGGATGGCATCCGCAGTGCCCGCCACGTGGTCGATGCCCTGCAGGCCTGCGCTCCACATCGGAACGTATCCGCCTCGGATGAGGTGGCGGCATGAGTGCCAGCGCGCTCTACATCGGGCAGGTGATGCATCGCCGGCATCATCCGCATCCGCATGCATTCCGTTACCCCATCGCGCAGCTGCTGCTCGACCTGGATGAACTCGACACGGTGTTCGCCGGGCGCTGGTTGTGGTCGGTCAATCGCCGCAACCTGGCCGAGTTCCGCCGCAGCGACTACTTCGGTGATCCCGCGCGGCCGCTGGCCGATGCGGTGCGCGATCACGCTGCGGGCACGCTTGGCTACCGGCCAACCGGTCCGGTGCGCCTGCTCACCCATCTCCGCTTCGCCGGGCATGTCTTCAACCCGGTCAGCTTCTACTACTGCTACCAGGCCGACGGCAGCACGCTGGACTGCATCGTGGCCGAGATCACCAATACCCCCTGGAAGGAACGGCACGCCTATGTGCTGCCGGTCGCCACGGCCCTCCACGAAGGGGCGTCATTGCGCTGGCAGTTCGACAAGCGCTTCCATGTCTCGCCGTTCATGCCGATGGATTGCCGCTACGACTGGCGCTTCAACCGACCGGACCAGGACCTGCGCGTGCACATGCAGGTCTGGCGCGACGGGGTGCGCCAGTTTGATGCGACCCAGGCCATGCAGCGACATGCCTTGAACGGCCGTGGGCTGGCCCGGGTGCTGGCCTGCTATCCGCTGATGACCACCCAGGTGGTGGCCGCCATCCACTGGCATGCACTTCGGCTGTGGATGAAACGCAACCCCGTGCACGACCACCCTGCTCTTGCCGAGAAACCACGATGAACTCGATGACCCCTCTGGTCGCCCTGCCGCGCCCCGGCGCCCTGGATGCGTTCCTGCGCCGCCGCCTGCTGGCCCAGCTTGCCCCCATGCGCGACGGTCGCCTGTGCGTACGTGACGCATTGGGCGAGGTCTGGCTGGGCGATGCCTGTGGCGAACTGCATGTCACCGTCACCATCGATGACCCTGGGTTCTATCGCAAGGTTGCAGCGCAAGGCAGTGTGGGCGCAGGTGAAAGCTACATCCAGGGCGAATGGCACTGTGATGATCTGGTGGCACTGATCCGGCTGTTGGTACGCAATCGCGACCTGCTGGACGGCATGGAGCGTGGCCCGGCCCGCGTGGGTGGCTGGCTGCTGCGGGGCTGGAACCGCCTGCGCCGGAACAGCCGTGAGGGCAGCCGCCGCAACATCGCCGCGCACTATGACCTGGGCAACGATTTCTTTGCCCTGTTCCTGTCGCCGGACCTGATGTACTCGTCGGCGTTGTTCGCCAGTGAGTCCGAACCACTCGAATCGGCCTCGCGGCGCAAGCTGGACCGCATCTGCCAGCAGCTGCAGCTCAAACCCGGCGACCGCGTGGTGGAAATCGGCACCGGCTGGGGTGGTTTCGCGGTCCATGCCGCCCGGCACTATGGCTGCCATGTCACGACCACCACCATCTCTGCAGAACAGCATGCGCTGGCCGCCCGGCGCGTACGGGAGGCGGGCCTGCAGGACCAGGTCACGCTGCTGATGCAGGACTACCGCGACCTGCAGGGCCAGTTCGACAAGCTGGTGTCGATCGAGATGATCGAAGCGATCGGCGCCGAATACCTGGACACCTACATGGCCACGCTGCAGCGCCTGCTCAAGCCTGATGGCGTTGCCCTGCTGCAGGCCATCACCATCGAGGACCACCGCTACGAACAGGCCCGGCGCAGCGTCGATTACATCAAGCGCTATGTGTTCCCGGGCAGCTTCATCCCATCGATCAACGCGATCATGGCCGCCAAGAGCCGATCCAGCGACCTGCAGCTGATCGCCCAGCAGGATTTCGGCCACTCCTACGCATTGACCCTTCGCGCCTGGCGCCAACGTTTCCTGGCCCAGCTGCCGGCAGTGCAGGCGCAGGGTTTTGACGCGCGCTTCTGCCGGCTGTGGGAATTCTACCTGGCCTATTGCGAGGGTGGCTTCCTGGAACGTTCGATCGGCGTCTCGCATCTGCTGCTGGCCCGTCCGGACCACCGGCCCATTTTCGCTGCGACCGACAGCCACTGACATGCATCGCTTCTGGGCCAATCTGCTCGGCAACCAGCTGGTCTGGCTGTGTGCCGTGGCCGGCGCGAGCCGCGGCTGGCAGTGGCCCGCGCTACTGGCCGCTTCGCTCTACATCGGCAGCCAGCTGTTGACCTCACCGCGCCCCCGGCTGGATCTGCGGCTGTTGATGTTGGCACTGGCCTGCGCATGGCTGGTCGACGCCAGTGCCGCCGCCAGCGGCACGGTGCGCTACGCGGCGGCCCCACTGGGTTGGGCGCCACCGCCGTGGATCATGGCGTTGTGGGCGGCGTTCGCGATGACGCTGACCACGTCGATGCGCTTCCTGCAGCACCACCCGGCCCTACCGGCCCTGTTCGGCCTGCTGCTGGCACCGCTGGCCTATCTGTCTGCCGCACGCGGTTTCGACGCAGTGCGGTTCGCAGATCCCGTATGGCCAGGACTGCTGGTGCTGGGCGCGGGCTGGAGCATTGCGCTTTCCCTGCTGTGCCGGACCGCCCGTCGCGGCATGCACATCCCGCAGCCGCCCTTCGCAGGAGCGTCGTCATGATCAATCTGATGTGGGTCCTGCTGTACGCCGTACTGGTGATGAGCTGGGGCTGGGCCTGGCAGCGCCGCCACCACAACATCGGCGTGGTCGATGTGCTCTGGGCAAAGGGCGTGGGCGCCTCGGCGCTGTTGCTGGCGCTGCTGGGCGACGGTGCGGTGATGCCGCGGATCGCGCTGGGCGTGCTCGGCGGCTTGTGGGGCAGTCGACTCGCCCTGCATCTGTGGCACCGGGTCCGTCACGAAGAAGAGGACGGACGCTACCGCTACCTGCGCCAATACTGGCACGGCCACCAGGGCAAGATCTTCGGCTTCTTCATGGCGCAGGCGCTGCTGATCCTCCTGTTCGCCCTGCCCTTCGTGGCGGTGGCTGCCAACCCTCGGGCCGACCTGACCCTGTGGGTGGTGGCCGCAGCGCTGGCCTGGCTGCTGAGCGTCGGCGGCGAAAGCCTGGCCGACCGCCAGTTGGCCCGCTTCCGCGCCGACCCGGCGAACAGGGGCCGCACCTGCCGCGCCGGGCTCTGGCGCTATTCCCGCCACCCCAACTACTTCTTCGAGTGGCTGCACTGGTTCACTTATGTCCTGCTCGCGGTCGGCTCGCCACTGTGGTGGCTGGCCTGGGCCGGCCCGCTGCTGATGTACGTGTTCCTGCGCTATCTGAGCGGCGTTCCATTCACCGAGAAACAGGCACTGCGCAGCCGCGGCGACGACTATCGCGCCTACCAGCGCAGTACACCGATGTTCTTTCCCTGGTTTCCCCGTTCTTCCAAGGAGCATTCCGCATGAGCGCGATCCCGTCACTGAACCCAGCCGAAGATGCGGAAACCGGGTTGATCGCCTGGGCCGAACGCGGGCTGATCCCCGATGCGGCGCTGCGTGCGGGCATCCGCCGCTTGTGCGCGCAGCGCCTGCATGAAGAAAGCGAGGGTGGCATCGAAGGCCAATCGGCACGCTTCAGCCGGCGCATCGTCGAGCTGGCCGACAGCCCGCTCGCGTTGCATACCGACGCAGCCAACCGCCAACACTATGAAGTGCCGGCAGCCTTCTTCCAGGCCTGCCTGGGCAAGCGACTGAAGTACAGCAGCTGCTACTACCCCACCGGGCGCGAAACGTTGGACCAGGCGGAGGACGCCATGCTGGAACTGTACGGCCAGCGCGCCGGACTGGCCGATGGCCAGCAGATTCTTGAGCTGGGCTGCGGCTGGGGCTCATTGACCCTGTGGATGGCCGAACGCTACCCGCAGGCGCATATCACTGCCGTCTCCAACTCGCACAGCCAACGCCAGCACATCATGGCGCAGTGCCAGGCGCGCGGCCTGGACAACGTCAAGGTGCTGACCTGTGACGTCAACCAACTTGATCTGCCGACAGCCCGGTTCGACCGGTGTGTCTCGGTGGAGATGTTCGAGCACGTACGCAACTACGAGCGCCTGCTGGCAGGCATCGCACGGTGGCTGAAACCGGATGGCGCGTTGTTCGTGCACATCTTCGCCCATCGCACACTGATGTATCCGTTCGAGACCGAGGGTGGCGACAACTGGATGGGCCGCCACTTCTTCACCGGCGGCCTGATGCCGGCCGCCGACACGCTGCTGCATTTCCAGCGCGACCTGAGCCTGGATCAACGCTGGTTGCTGGACGGCACCCACTATCAGCGCACGGCCGACCACTGGCTGGCCAACCAGGATGCCGCCCGCGAGCAGGTGATGCCGGTGCTGATCGCCACCTACGGCCAGGCTGCAGCGAAGGTCTGGTGGCAGCGCTGGCGGATGTTCTGGATGGCATGTGCCGAACTGTTCGGCTACGACGACGGCCAGCAGTGGCTGGTCGCCCACTATCTGTTCCGACCCCGCTGAGGTGCCCCATGAGCATGTTCTCGCTGCTTCCGCTGATCGCAGTCGGCCTGTTCGGCTCAGGCTGCTCCTCCAGCGACACCCGGCCGCTTCCGCGTGCGCCGTCGGTGGATGTGCCACGCTTCATCGGCGACTGGTACGTGATCGCCCATATTCCGTCCTGGCCCGAACGCGATGCCTACGATGCGGTGGAAAGTTATGCCTTGAAGCCCGACGGGCGCATCCAGACCACCTTCACCTATCGCAAGGGCAGCTTCGATGCGCCGCAGAAGTCGATGCACCCCGTCGGCCGTGTCGAGAAGGAAGGCAATGGCGCGATCTGGGGCATGCAGTTCATCTGGCCGATCCAGGCCGAGTACGTGATCGCCTGGCGGGATGACGACTACCGCCAGACCATCGTGGCGCGCAGCAAGCGCGACTATGTCTGGTACATGGCGCGTACGCCGCAGGTGTCCGACGGCGACTACCAGAAAGCCGTGCAGCGCATCGCCGAAATGGGCTACGACATCCGCCGGCTGCGGCGCGTGCCGCAATCCATCCGGTAGTGCGTGGCAACAACGACCCGATTGCGCCCTGCGTCATGCATCACCCGGCAGAGGATGCCAGAATTCCCGGACAGACCTGAGCCGGGGATCAGCACGATGGGCAGCCACGCAGAAGCGACATGGAACGGGCTTGAAGTGCGGCAGATCCGTGCGAGCGACCTGGATGTGATCTGTGCCCACCGCGAAGCCATGTTCCGCGAGAGTGGGCGGACCGAGGAGGTCCTGCGGGCGATGGCGGCTCCTTTCCGTGCCTGGCTGGCGCCGCGCCTGGCCTCGGGCGAGTACTTCGGCCATGTTCTTGCAGACCAGGGCAGAACCATCGCCGGCATTGGCCTGATGCTGATCGACTGGCCACCCCACCCTGCCCATCCGGAACAGGGCTGCCGCGGCTACGTCCTCAACGTGTATGTGGAACCGGAGTACCGCCGCCGGGGCATCGCCCGGAAGCTGATGGTCCTGGCAGACCACGCCTTCGCCGAGCGTGGCGCCACCTACGCGGTCCTGCATGCCACCGCGCAAGGGAAGCCGCTGTACGCCGACCTTGGCTGGGCCGGAACCAGCGAGATGGCACGCAGCCTGCGCGACGAGGGGCGAACGCCCTGAAGTCGATCCCGGCCGGTGCGGATCGGTGGCATGCCGCACCGGAAGCTTCCCGATGACATCCACGCCAAGCGCCATCACGCTTGCGGAAACGGCTTGTTTCCGCCCTGGCAATCCATCCCGCCAATGGATAGCCCCGAATCGATGGATAAAGCGCATCGATTCTTAGGAATAATCGCAAAAATCAAGCATTTTCGATGTTCGCCGCGACAGCAGCGCCAGAATGGTCATCACGCCCCATGGGCGCCGATCACCTCCCTGCGCATGAATGGACCTCCTGCCCCGCGCCCGCTGCGACTGGCACTACTGGACGACCACGAAGTCGTCCGTCGCGGCACTGCCCTGCACCTCTCCCGCGACGCCCGCTTCCGTATCGTCGCCAGCCACGCCCGCAGCGACGAACTCATCGACAGCCTCCAGCAGATGCGGGTGGATGTCGCGATCATCGATCTGACCCTGGCCCGCGACGATCGCAGCGCGTCCGAGCTGACCCCGCTGCTGCGCGAGCACTTTCCTCGCGTCACCCTGCTCGCTTTTGCGACCCTTTCACCCTCGATCCACATCAACCAGCTCATCGCCACGGGTGTCAGCGGCGTGGTCAGCAAGGCCGAACCACTGCCGATGCTCGCGGACGCGATCGTGCGGGTATCGCAGGGCCTTCCGCGACTGCCACCCGACTGCACGCTGCCGGGAGACTGCGAAGAGCTCAGCCGCAACGAGCGCGAAGTACTGGAGCTCCTGCTGGCGGGCCTGACCGTTTCGGAAATCGCGCTCCGCCGCCATCGCAGCATCAAGACCGTCAGCACACAGAAGGTTGCGGCCCTGCGCAAGCTCAGGCTGCGCAACGATGCCGAGATCTACGCCATGCGGCAGCAGCTGGAATCACCGTGAAGATGCGCGATCGAATGCGTACATCCACCCTCCTGCTGTTGGCGCTCATCCTGCTTCCCGCCGCGTCGGCCGAGGATGCGTCATCACTTGAATGGGGGCCGGGGCGCGAAGTCCGGGTGGCGACCACGCCGTCGCTGCACCCGGTACCCGCTGCACTCGCTGGCGGCACGACGTTGCCAAGCCTGGCCCATGGCTACGCCAATCTGGTTGCACGGCGTTCGCAGCTGCAGTTCCAGGAGCACCAGCATCCCAGCACCGGCGCATCGGTGGCTGCCGTCTGCAGACGCGAAGCGGATCTGGTACTGGTGATTGGCAACCACCTGCAGCCACCCTGCCCCGGCCTGGTGGCATCCAGCACGTTCCGCGGTGGCAAGACGATGCTCGCCGGCCGCAGCGGCGAACGCCTGCCACGCGATATCACGGAACTGGACCACCAGGTCCTGGCCGTGCTCGAAGGGGGGCCGTATGCGGGATGGCTGGCCGCGCGCCATCCGCACGTCCGCCTGCTACACCTGGCCGATCGGCACGCCACGCTGGCAGCTGTTGAAAACGGCACCGCCGATCTGGCAATCGGCCTGGAAACGACCCTGCGGCCCCTGATCCGTCGGCATTTCGCCGGGCACTTGCACCTGCAGCCTTTCGACAGCGATTTCTCCACCGACCTGCACCTGCTTGCGCGCCACGAAGATCGCCAGCTGCTGGAGCGCATCGAGCGGGCATTGCACGACATTACGCTGGAGGAACATGCCGGCCTGTTGCAGCTATGGGCCCAACAGGCGGCCCCCGCCTCGCTGGAGCACGTCCTGGACTGGATGCGTCAGCTGCCCCCGCAGTGGCTGCCGGCCCTGGCTGCCGCATTGGCAGTCGCCCCGTTCCTGTGGCATGCCTGGCACAGGCGCCTGCGTGCTGAAGGCCGTGCCCGCGCCCGCGCGATTGGCATGTTGAGCCACGAGGTGCGCAATTCGGCCCAGGCAGTCCTTGCCTCGATCGACCTGCTCAGCCAGCCGTCGGCGCCCATGGGGCAGCGAGAAGCGCTGGCGGCTGCACATGCCGCGGGCTCCTCGCTGCGCAACCTGCTCAACCGCTCGCTGGAGTTCTCACGCCTGGCCAGCGGCACCTTCAAGCCGCACGTAGAACCTTGCGACATTGCACGACTCTGCCGCCAATCGCTGGATGCAATTCGTCCCCAGGCTCGGCAGCGCGGGCTGGCGCTTCGCTTCGACTGCCTCCCCGAGCCCTGCCCCATTGTCGCCATCGATCCGGAAGGACTGCGCCAGATCATCGACAACCTGCTGGGAAACGCACTCAAGTTCACCGACGTCGGCGGCATCGAGCTGCGCCTTCAACTGACGCCAGGCAACCACCCTCGTGAGCTCATGCTGGATGTGATCGACAGCGGAATCGGCATCACTGCAGAGCAACTCACCGTGCTGTTCCAGCCATTCCAGCAGGGCGGAGACGGCAAGGAGCGCGGAGGCAGCGGATTGGGACTGATGATCGCGCATGCGCTTGCCCGCGCAATGGGCGGCAACCTGTCAGTACACAGCGTCCCCGGGCGCGGCAGTCGCTTCACCCTGCGCCTGCCGGTACGCCCCGCCAAGGCCAAGGTCACGTCAACCGCCAGCGCCGGCGCGGGAACGCCGCTGGGCGGGGTTGAGCTGCTGCTGGTGGAGGACCACGCCCTCAATCGCCGGGTCATCAGCGAGCAGCTGCGCCGCCTGGGTGCCGATGTACACGCGTCTGGCGACGCCGCCAGCGCGCTTGCCGAGCAGGCCGTGAGACCGCGCAGCGTGATCCTGCTCGACATCGGGCTCGGGGACATGGATGGCTATGCGCTGGCCATGCAGTTGCGCAGGCAGGCGCGCGCCCCGCTGCGACTGATCGCGCTGTCGGCACGCCGTGATCGTCGGCATGTGGCGCGCTGCCGGAAAGCAGGGTTCGACGCCACCCTGACCAAGCCACTACAGCTTGAGTCACTGCTGCGGGCGCTGGAGCTGCCGGCGACCGGACAGGCCATCGCAACGGGCACAGCCGCAGGCGACCCCGACTACATCACGGACATCGGCCACGAGCTGCTGCGGATCGAACAGGCCATCGATGACGCCAGTGCCACTGACCTATGCCATCACGCGCATCGGCTTCAGGGGGCCCTGCAGATATACGGGGCTGCCGCAGAGGCGGACACGGCGGGCGACCTGTGGGAGCTGGGTCGCGACGCCACACCCGACTGGGCCGATGCGCGACGCCTGTTGCGCGTCCTTCAGCAATGGCATGGCTCCCGCGCTGCGGAAGCCATGCCCGGGGCCTGATCAGGCCGCCAGACGCTCGACCTGGCGACGGGTCAGGTCGTTGAAGCGACCCAGCGACATCAGATGCTGGTGGATCAGCGCCAGCCAACCACTGCGATGCCACTCGATCACAGTGGCTTCCGGCAGCGCGACGAACTTCTCGACGTCGACGACCTGGAAACCATTGAGGTTGAATTCACGGCCATCCGGGGTACGCACGGTGGCGTTGCGCTCGACCAGCAGGCCGTTGTCGATCAGGGCCTTGGAGAAGGCCTGGGTCTGTTCGTGCTCACGGGTGAACTGGCCACAGAACTCCAGCGCCTGCTGCACCATGTCGGTGGCCTTGCCATCGACGAACAGCGGCTGGCCTTCGTCACCGCCCTTGACCACGCGCGAGCTCTCTTCGTCGATGCCCAGCAGGAAATCATTGTCCGAGCCGGTGTCGATGAAGATGAAGGGGTGGCGACGCAGGTAGGCCGGGATATAGGCCTCGTCTTCCCACAGGCCATCCTTGATGAACAGGTTCTGGTCGGATACGCCAACGGCAGCCATCGGCACTGCGGTCGGGCCAGCGAAGAGGATCGGGAAGTGGTGCAGCGCCAGCGAGAACTCGCCGAGCACCAGCGGAATGGCGTTGTTGCCCGCGGCAAACTCGAGCCTGCCCGGCAGGATGCGCAGGTCGGCGTGCACATCGGCCTGCAGCGGCACCGGACGGGTGTAGAACAGGGGGGCGTTGCTCGGCGCCGCTTCGGTGGTGGTGTCGCTGGTGGTGGTCATCTTGGGAACCGTTCGATCATGCGCGCCTGCCATCCCGGGCGCGCCAGCGGGAACAACCTGAATCCCGCATTATCAACAAGCTCGATGACAACGGCCACCCCATCGTCGGCCTATTTCAGCTGCAGGGGGTACCGCTGCCAGAGCACATGGACCAGGAAACCGGCCAGTTCGGTGTCACGCGCGCTGACCGCTGCGCGGATCTTGTCCAGCAGCACCATGTCCGAACAGGAGCGCACATCCGCGTGGTTGGCCTGCCCTGCCCGGCGCGCGCGGTAGCGCGCGGCCCGTTGCGCGTCACTCATGGCGTACCCGAACTTGGGCGGACGGCCGCGCTTTCGCGGCAGGGTCAGCTCCAGGGTTCCGGGGTCTTTGTCATCACGCATGAGAAGGGTGCGGGCGGCGGCGAGCAACGGGGGGTGCGCAATTTATCGTGAGGCATCACTTTAATCCAGCTTTTTCTGCAGTTTTGTTGCGATGCAATGCAAAAAAATCGCATCCCGAGGGCCCCATCCACGCATGGCGTGGATCTACTGCAGAGCTCGCGACCCGATCGCCCTGTAGATCACGCCATGCGTGGATGCGCGCCCCGAACACAAAAAAGGGGCGCCCGCGAACGGGCTCCCCCCACCTTTCCTCATGCAGCGCGTACCGGCTCGTAGCCGTGCAGGTGCGCCTCGCTACTCGCCCGCCCCTGGCTGAGCGAACGCAACGACGTGGTGTAACCCACCAGCTGCGCCAATGGCGCAAAACCACTGACCTCAGCGCGACCGTCCTGGTCCTCGATGCGGGCGATGCGACCGTGGCGCCGGTTGAGGTCGCCGACCACATCGCCCACCGACGCCGATGGCGAATGCACCGTCACCGCCATCACCGGTTCCAGCAACTGCGTGCCACCTTCAGCCAGCGCGGCCTTGATCGCCTCGGCACCCGCGCGATGGAACGCCATCTCCGAAGAGTCCTTGGCATGGGTCTGGCCATCGACAAGACTGACCTCGATGCCGACCACCGGATGACCCTGCGGCCCTTCCGACAGCGCGGCACGTACGCCCTTCTCCACCGCAGCGATGAAGCTGCGCGGCACCACGCCACCGACGATGCGGTCGTTGAACACCACCTTGTCATCCTCGCGCGGCGACACATCCAGCACCACGTGCGCGAACTGGCCCTGGCCACCGGTCTGCTTGACCAGCCGCCCGACGACGCCGGTCATCGCACGCAGCGGCGTCTCCTGGTAGGCCACGCGTGGCGCACCTACGCCCACGTCGACCTTCCATTCGCTGCGCAGGCGCTCGACCATCACCTCCAGGTGCAGCTCGCCCATGCCCCAGACCAGGGTTTCCGCCGTGTCGCGATCGGTTTCGACGCGGAACGACGGATCTTCCTGGGCCAAGCTGGCCAGGCCCTGCGCCATCCTGATCAGGTCGGCCGCACGCGCCGGCTCCAGGCGCCACGCCAGCACCGGCGCCTGGGCCTGGATGTTCTCCAGGCGCAGCGGCTGCGCACGGCCGCTCAGCGTTTCGCCACTGACCGCATCCTTCCAGCCCAGCACCGCGACAATGTCACCGGCCACGGCCTGCTCGATGTCGTGGGTCTGGTCGGCCTGCACCCGCACCAGCCGGCTGACACGCCGTCCCTGTGGGTGCTGCGAGCTGGCCACCGCGTCGCCCACCTTCAAGGTCCCCGAGTACAGCCGCACGAAGCTCAGCGCGCCGTGTTGCTGGTGGGTGATCTTGAACAGCAGGCCCGCCAGCGGACCGTCCGGATCCGGCGGCAGCACCACCTCGCCGCTCTCGCTTTCGGCGGTCACGGCAGGGCGATCCAGCGGCGACGGCAGGTAATCGACCACGGCATCGAGCAGCGTCTCGATACCCTTGTCCTTGAACGCAGCACCGGCCAGCACGGGCACGCCCGCACCCGCCAGCGTCGCCCGGCGGATCGCCGCGCGCAGCTGTTCGGCATCGATCACGCGACCTTCCAGCCAGGCATCGGCCAGTTGTTCATCGTGATCGGCCACGGCCTCGACCAGCGCATCGCGCTGAGCCTGCCACTGCGCGCGTGCCGCGTCGTCCCACGGGGCCACCGTGGTTGCGGCGCCATCCTGCCACTGCAGCACGCGCTCATCGACCAGGTCGACCCAGCCATTGAAGCCGCTTTCGCTGCCCAACGGCACGCCCAACGCCCACGGTCGCGCCTGCAGTTTGTCCTGCAGCTGCTCCAGCACGCGCTCGAACGAAGCACCGACGCGGTCCATCTTGTTGACGAAGGCGATCAGCGGCACGCGATGGCGACGCGCCTGGCGCCATACCGTCTCGGACTGCGGCTGCACGCCGTCCACGGCCGAGAACACGGCCACGGCACCGTCGAGCACGCGCAGTGAACGTTCGACTTCGATGGCGAAGTCGATATGGCCGGGGGTGTCGATCAGGGTCAGCCGATGCGACGGCAGGTCACGTGGCGCCCACTGCGCCTGCACGGCGGCAGCGCCGATGGTGATGCCGCGTTCGCGCTCGATCGCCGAGAAATCGGTGGTCGCATTGCCGTCGTGCACTTCGCCGACGCGGTGGATCTCGCCGCTTTTCCACAGCAGGCGTTCGGTCAGCGTGGTCTTGCCGGCGTCGATGTGGGCAATGATGCCGAGGTTGCGACGGCGGGAAAGGACGTGGGTGTTCATAAAGAGGTTCCTGCAAAGCCAACTTCAGGGGCCGCACACCCCGGTTGGCGACAGGGTGCGCGGCTAGCGTTCGGTCTCGGCGATCTGGTGCATGGCACGTTCTCCTTCGCAGTACTGGGTAGAGTCGAGTAGGTAGCGTCGACTGGGTAGCGTCGACTGGGTAGAGTCGACTGTTAGTCGACTAATGAGAAACAAAAACAAAAAGAGCGCCCCGGAGGGCGCTCTGTCGAAGGTCCAGCGATGACCGCTTCAACGGCCTCGTGGGGCTCCAGGCAGACACGCCCGTTCCGCGCTTGCGCGGGTCAGGGTGAAAAACTTCAGGAGCGGCATCCGGTTCATGGGGCGCATTCTAGACCTGCCAATCTGGCGCGCAAGTGAATATTGCACACAATAATAGAACGATGAGGCCGACCGACATCGGGGTCGGATCCCTTTGCCCAAAGCAAAGGGCTCTGCCCCTGCCATGTCCTACTTGCAGTCGTGCAGCTTGCGCGCCTCACCCACGGTCGCCGCCTGGTCGTCGCCCATCGAGATCCACCCCTTCAGCGACGTCGCCGGGTCCATGTGCGGCAGCCGTGCGCCACCTTGGATCAGCACTTCGGTCCAGCTCCCCACCGGCGCCAGCTCGGACAGGCGTGCCGCCTGATCGTCCTCGGTACTGAACATGTCGTCCGGGCCCGCCGGAGGCGTGGTATTCACGGTTTCCGTCTTGTGGGTCCGGACCCGAAGTGCACCGTCCGGCAGCCGCTGGGTGATCACCTCGTATCGCTCAACACCATACGCCCAGCTGCTTTCGCCAACGCTGCGGGTCTCGCTGCCGTCATCGGCCACGGCCACCACCTCGCCGGCCGGCCCGATGACGCCCGCGACAGCCCCCAGGCCTGACATCAGCGCCTGATAGACGATCATCTGCCGCTGTTCGGAGGTCAACGCACCGGCCTTGAGCTTGGTCGCAGGAATCTTCAGGTACGCCGTCTCCCTGCACAGCACCAGCACCTGCTGGTCGTCCCAGCTCACCGACATTTCCTCGTTGGCGAAGTACTGCGTCTTCATCGACGTCACAGCGGCACCGTCGCTATTGGAATGTCGGGTCTCGATCAGCGAGGCGTTCTCGGCCGCGTCGGTCAGCGAAACCTGAGAGGTCGAAGCCGCATTGGCAGCGCAAGCGGAAGCAATCATTGCCGCGAGCAGCACGCTGCAGGTAACGGTGCGGAACATGGCATCAGTCCATTGAAGAAGACGAAGCAATCATGATACCCGGAGCAACCTGGCGGGCCCTCGCTCAGGTCACCACCACCAGCGGCACCCCGCGCCTTGGGTGCTCCAGCACCACCACATCCTGCTGGTAGACCCGCTGCAGGTTGTCTTCGGTCAGCACCTGCAGCGGCGTGCCATCGGCCGCCACCCTGCCCTGTTCCAGCAGCACGATGCGATCGGCGTAGCCAGCCGCCAGGTTCAGATCGTGCAGCACCACGATCACGCACGCACCAGCTTCGGCACTGGCACGCACGCTACGCAATGTGCGCTCCTGGTGGCGCAGGTCCAGCGCGGCGGTCGGCTCATCGAGCAGCAGCAGCGGCGTATCCTGCGCCAGCACACGCGCGAACGTGGTGCGGGCGGACTCGCCACCGGACAGCTGCTGCACCTCGCGCAGGCGCAGCGCCTGCAGTTCGGCGGCATCGATGGCCGCTTCCACCCGGGCTTCGTCCGTGACCGGGTCCGGCGGGTGTGGCAACCGGCCCATCGCCACCACCTCCTCTACGCTGAAGGCGAAACGAACGCCGTGCTCCTGCGGCATTACCGCGCGCTCGCGCGCCAGCGGCCCGGCCTTGTAGCTGGCCAGCGGTTTGCCCAACAGGCTCACCTCGCCCGCATCGGCGCGCAGGTCGCCGGCCGCTACCGCCAGCAAGGTGGACTTGCCTGCGCCGTTCGGGCCAACCAGCGCGGTCACCGTACCCGGCTCGAACGCGAGCGAGATGCCATGCAGGATCTCGCGCTGCTGGCGGCGCACCACCACCTCGTGCAGCTTCAGCAGTACGCTCATGGCGCCGCCTTGCGGCGCTGCTGCAGCACCAGCCAGAGGAAGAACGGCGCGCCCAGCGCGGCCGAGAACAAGCCCAGCGGAATCTCCGCCGGCGGATCGAGCGTGCGGGCCGCGGTGTCGGCCACCACGATCAGCAGCGCGCCCAGCAGGCCGGACAACGGCAGCAGCCAGCGATGCCCGGGGCCGACCAGCAGGCGCGCCACGTGCGGCACCACCAGGCCAACGAAACTGATCGAACCGGCAAAGGCCACCGCCGCGCCCACCAGCAGCGCACTGAACGCCACCAGGCGACGCCGCGTGCGGGTCACGTCCAGCCCGAGGTGCTGCGCCTGGCGTTCGCCCAGCGCCAGCATGTCCAGCGGCGTGGCCAACCGCTGCAACGCGAACACGCCGATGGCAAACAGGGGCACCACCGCCGCCACATCGGCCCAGTTGGCACGCGCCAGCGAGCCCATCTGCCAGAACACCAGCGACTGCAGTTCGCTTTCGCTGGCGATGTAGGTGAGGAAACCGATCAGCGCCGAGCAGAACGCGGCCATCGCGATGCCGACCAGCAGCAGCGTGGCATTGCCACTGCCTTTGCCGGGTCGCGCCAGCGCGTAGGTCAGGCCGATCGCCAGCGCACCGCCGGCGAATGCCGCTACAGGCACCAGCCAACCGGCTGCGCCCGCAGCGCCGAGAACAATGGCTGCGACTGCACCCAGCGCAGCACCCTGGCTGACACCGACGATGCCGGGGTCGGCCAGCGGATTGCCGAACAGGCCCTGCAGGCTGGCGCCGGCCATCGCCAATGACGCGCCGACCATCGCGCCCAACAGGGCACGCGGAATGCGCAGCTGCCAGACCACGGCCAGGTCGCGGCCGCTGACCGCCTGCGGATCGAGCAGCCCCAGCTTCACCGCCAACGCCTGCATCACCTCCAGCGGCGGCAGCCGCAGCGGGCCCACGGCGAACGAGGCCAGCACCGCACCCAGCAGTGCCAGCAACGCCACCAGCAACATCGTCCGCCCGCGACGGCGGCGCCGATCCGCTGGACTCATGCCTTCGGCAACGCCGCCAGGGCCTTGGCCAGCGCCAGCGCGCCCGCACCGGAACCGACACTGGTGTACTTCAGCTGCACGTCCGGCATCACCCAAACCCGATTGGCCTGCCCGGCCGGGGTCTGCTTCAGCGTCGGGTACGCCTTCCACAGGCCCTCGGCACCGCCGAACAGCTGCAGGTCATGCTCGGTCACCAGGATCACCTCCGGCGCTGCGGCGACCACGCCTTCATTGCTCAGCTGCGAGTAGTTCTTCACCCCCGCCTCGGTGCCGATGTTGACGCCGCCAGCCAGCGCGATCAGCTGCGCCGAGGCGCTGTCGGCACCGGCAACAGTCGGTGAGCCGCCAGCGCCGGTGGCCGACACGTGGATCAGTCGTGGCGCATGGCCCAGGCCCTTGCCAATCGCTGCAGCCTCGTCGAGCTGACGCTGCACCTGCGTGGCCAGTGCTTGCCCTGCCTCGGCCAGCCCTAGTGCAGCGGCGACCTTGCGCACCTTGTCCGGCGCCGGCTGCAGGTCATCGATGACCACCGCCGGCTCGCCCACTTCGCGCAGCTTCTTGGCCAGTTCGGTATGGCGGCGCAGGCTGTTGCCGAGGAACAGCGAGCCCTGCAGGCTCAGCACGCCCTCCACGCCAGTGGTTCGGTTGAACAGGAACTGGTGCGGCGCGGCCAGGCCGGCCTGGGTGGTGGTGTTGGTCGGCGCGGCAAATACCTGCTTGCCCAGCCCCAGTGCTTCGATCACCGCGATGACGTCGTCGCCACCGGCGATGATCCGGCTGGTGTCGGCCACTTCGATATCGGCGCCATCATCGGAATGCACCTTGGCCGGCAGCACCGCCTTCTGGCCGTGCACGGCCGGCATTTCGGCTCCTGCCACGCGCTGCCAGCCTACCGGCAGCACGGTTTCCGCAGCGGCCGCCGTTGCTGCGGGCGACTCGGCAGGCGTATTGGCATCAGAGGGAGCCGACGAGCCGCCACAGGCAGCCAACGCCAGCGAAACAGCGAACGGAAGCGCACACAGGCGCAGACGGGACGCGATGTTCATGCACATTCTCCTTGCTGGCAGGGCGACGCGCACGCCACCCTGCCCTGTGACTTACTGCTTCGGGGTGATGCGGGTGATGCGGTCACCCTTCGGGTCTTCAGCGCCGCGCGACTTGTTCACCGCGAACACGTTGCCCTTGCCATCGGCGCGGACGTGGTTCGGCAGCGTGCCGCCATCAAGATTGGCGACCACCTTGCCGTCACCGTTCACCACGGTGACCGTGCCAGCGCCACGGTTGCTGACGTAGGCGAGGCCGGAGGCATCATCGAAGGCGACGTTCAGCGCGCCGGCGCCGACCGGCACATCGTGCAGCACCTTGCCGGCGGCCACGTCGACGATCAGCAGGTTGTCGGTGCCCTGCGAGGCCACGTACAGGCGGTTGCGTGCCGCGTCGTAGGCCACGCCCGAGGCACTGATCGAATTGCCCAGATCGATGACCTTCTCGACCTTGCCGCTGGCCACATCGATCACCGCCGCTTCCGGGGTGCCGATGCTGACGGTGAACAGCTTGCCGCCCTTCTCATCCAGCACCAGGCTCATCGGGGTGAACTTGCCGTCGTCCACGCCGGATTCCAGCGTCACCTGCGGCAGTTCCTTGAAGGTCTTCGCATCGAACACCGACAGGTGGTCCTCGCCGGTGGCAGAAGCGAACACCTTGCCGCGCGTGCCGTCGACCACCACGTCGCGCGCGTGCGGCACGGCATCGACCGGGAACTGATGGACCAGCGACAGGTCCTTCTGGCGATAGACCGCGATGGAGTTCTGGCGGGTGTTGGTGACCCAGACATTGCCGTTGGCGTCATCCACGCCCACGCCGTAGACCGCGTACACCGCGCCATTGGTGCTGCCCGGCACTTGCGCCGGGGTGATCGCCTTGGTCACCTTCAGCGACTTCGGGTCCAGCTTCAGCAGCTGCGACTGGGTCACCGGCGGGCGACCCACCGCCGAGGTCACGAACACTGCGTTGCTGGCGGCGCTGTAGGCGGACTGGTACAGGCCCGGCACCAGCTTGTTGGACTGGGTGGCGAACTGCGCCTGGCCGGACAGCGGCAGCTGCGGCGAAACGCGCAGCTTCAGCACGGTGGCCGCAGCCGGTTGGCTGGCGCGCACCACCACCGGATGGGTGCCCGGCACCGCGTCGGCCGGAATGCTCAACTGGGCCTTGAAGTTGCCATCCGCGTCGACCACCAGCGGCTGCGCGTTGAGCACGCTGTCACCGCGCAGCAGGCTGACCTTCTGGCCCGGCACGAACCCACGGCCGACCACGTCGGCAGTGCTGCCGGGAACCACGTTCTCACCGCGTGAGACGACTTCACCCTTGAAGGTGGCGTTGGCCGGCTGGTCGAACACCGGCTGCGCGGTGGCGGTCACCGCCAGCAACAGGCCGGCGGCGAGAGAGGTGAGACGGAATGACGGACGGAACGACATGGAAGGCTCCTTGCACACGTAGGCCGCGCCACGTGACGCGGGATTCATCGGTTGCCTGGGCCGCTGCACGCCGGCAGCCTCGCCTGGGTAGTGGGGTCGCACGGCATCGCGTGCGAAGGGATTCACTCGGCGGCGTTGTCACCACCCGTGGGGGCACCGTCACCGGCGCTGCGGTCGGTCACGCCGTACAGTTCATGCAGCGCGGCATGGAACGAGGCCGGCAGCATCGGGCCGTGTCCCAGCCCCGGGAACTCGCGGTACTGCACGCTCATGCCCGGCACCTTGGCCAACCGTTCTGACAACTGCATCGCCGCATCCGGCGTGGCGCCACCGATGCGGCGCAGGTGCGCGACCACCCGTGGGTTGCTCATGTCACGCTTGCCACGATCGCCAACACGCTCGGCACCGCCCAGCATCAACCAGAGCTTTGCCGGCTGGCCATGCACGTTCTGCACGAACTGCTGTTCCGGATCACCCAGCGCCGCGCCCTGGCTCCACCACAGCGAGGGACTGGCCGCCAGATAGGACTGGAAGGCGGCGGGACGGGTGTACAGCGCATTGAGCACGAACAACCCACCCAGCGAGTGGCCCCACAGCGCTTGCTGCTGCGTATCGATGCGTGCGCGACGCTCGACTTCCGGCTTGATGCGGCGTTCGATCACATCCAGGAAGGCCGCAGCACCACCGCCGACCGCCTGGGTCGTACCGCTCTCATCGTCGGCGCGGTCGATCCACGCGGTGTAGTCGCGGGTGCGCGCCTTGGAATCGATGCGCAGGTCATTGTCGTAGCCGATCAGCACCAGCACCGGCGGCGCCTTGCGCGCGGCCAGTTCGGCCAGCAGCGGCTGGTCCAGCACCATGGCGACGGCATTGCCGTCCAGCGCGTAGAGCACCGGGGATGGCGTCTTGCCGGCCTTGGCCGGAATCGCCAGGTTCACCCGCCAGCGGCGTTGCTGGTCGGGACTGTCCACCACGAAATGCTCGAAGCGATAGCTGGCCGCCGGCTCGTCGAGTACGGTATGGCCGATCTTCTGCAGCGGATTGCGCTGCTGCGCATGGGCGTACGGGGTGGCCAGGAGCAGACCCATCATCAAGGCGGCCAGGCCGCGGGCCAGCGGACCACGGCGCGAAGGCGGGACGAAATGCATCATCAGCGGCGGCAGGAGCGACCAATGGCCGCCGGTTCATAGGGGACCGCAGTCTACCTTAAACGCGAATGATTATCACATCGATCAAACGTCACACTGTGTATCACGCGCGCGATACGTTCATTTTCCCGGTTGCACCGGAAACACTGAATCCACTATTTTGCCCGGCAGCGGGGCGCAGGAGCGCCCTACCCTCGCAGGGCTGCGGATGGATGGGTGATCGAGCCATCGGCCGCGCCCTGTCCTTGCCAAACCTATCCACGCATGGCGTGGATCTACTGACCACCACCCACGGGAATGGATCCCGTGACTGCGAGAACGCCTTGAAGCGCACCACCCTGATCGTCCTTTCCCTTGGCCTGCTCGCACCGCTGGCCGCCCATGCCGCACAGGACCTGCCAACGCTCTACCAGGCCTTTGAAGAGGCCGGCAATTCGTCACTGGGCATGGACCAACTCAACCAGACGGTGACATTCACTGCCGTAGCACTGAGCGTTTCCAGCAACCTGGCGGGCGAGCCGCTGATCGAGGCCGGCGATGACCAGGGCAATGTCCTGGCCCGGCTGACCAGCGACGACGAACAGCAGGCGGCCAAGCTGGGCGCACTGGAAGAAGGCGCGACCTTCACCGCCAGCTGCACGCTGCAGTTCAGCTCGGGCACCGATTACCTGTCCTTCGGCGATTGCACCATCAAGTAAAGATGAAGCCGGCAAAATGCCGGCTTCATTTCTTTGCCTCTGTAGCGTCGAGCCATGCTCGACTCATGCATCATCACGGCCCCGTAGGCACCGGACCATACACGTTCTCCTGCGGCGTGCCCGGCAGCAGCGAGAAGATCATGATCACGATCCCGCCACCCGGTACCAGCGCCAGCAGGAACAGCCAGCCCGACTGGTTGCAGTCATGCAGGCGGCGTACGGTCACTGCGATCAGCGGCACGATCGTGGCCAGCCACATCACACACAGCAGCACCACCATGCCGATCAGGATGCCGGCCAGCGCTTCGGCACTGTTGCGCAGGAGGATCGCCAGCACGCCGGCCAGCAGCATCACTGCCGTTGCGACCAGGAACAGGAACAGCTGGTACATCCAGTACTCGCGGCGGTTCGCGCGACCCTCGAACTGGGCGTAGCGCTTCAACGGCAGAATCATTTCCTGCACGGCATCGATCCTTGAAAAAGTAGCCGCGCAGTGTGCCAAATGAACGCGTGCAGGACAATGTAGAGCCAAGCCATGCTCGGCTGTCGGGAGCCGTGAAGTGCTGCGAAAAGCAGTCGAGCATGGCTCGACGCCACATGAACCGGGTCAGCGGCCCTTCGCGGCGCGCGCAGCCTCGCGCTCGGCGCGCAAACGATCCAGCTTTTCCTTCAACTTGATTTCCAACCCGCGCGGCACCGGGTTGTAGTACACCCGTTCGCCCATCGCATCCGGGAAACCGGTCTGGTCGAGCGCGATGCCACCCTCCGCATCGTGGTCATACTGGTACTCGGCGCCGTAGCCCAGTTCCTTCATCAGCTTGGTCGGCGCATTGCGCAGGTGCAGCGGCACTTCTTCGGTACCACTCTCGCGCACGTCGGCCTTGGCCTGGTTGAAGGCCGCATAGCCGGCGTTCGACTTGGCGGTGCTGGCCAGGTACAGCACCAGCTGGGCGAACGCGAGTTCGCCCTCCGGACTGCCCAGTCGCTCATAGATGTCCCACGCTTCCAGCGCCATGCTCTGCGCACGCGGGTCGGCCAGGCCGATATCCTCGATGGCCATGCGGGTCAGCCGGCGCGCCAGGTAAGACGGATCGCAGCCGCCATCGAGCATGCGGGTCAGCCAGTACAGCGCGGCGTCCGGGTTGGAGCTGCGCACGGATTTGTGCAGCGCCGAGATCTGGTCGTAGAACTGCTCGCCGCCCTTGTCGAAGCGGCGGGTACGATCGGCCAGCACCTGGGTCAGGGTCTGCGGCGTGATGCGACCGCCCTCCCCGCCCGCCAGCTCGGCGGCGATTTCCAGCAGGGTCAACGCACGGCGCACGTCGCCATCGGCGGCGGTGGCGATTTCCAGCAGCAGTTCGGGAGCGACCTCGATGCCCTCCTCGCCCAGGCCGCGTTCGCGGTCGCCCAGCGCACGTTCCAGCGCCTCGACGATGTCGGTCGGCGAAACGCCTTCCAGCACATGCACGCGGCAACGCGACAGCAGCGCCGAATTCAGCTCGAAGGATGGATTCTCGGTGGTGGCACCGACGAACAGGATGGTGCCGCGCTCGATATGCGGCAGGAACGCATCCTGCTGCGCCTTGTTGAAGCGGTGCACCTCATCCACGAACAGCACGGTGCGGCGGCCTTCGGCGAAGCGTTGCGCGGCCTCGGCCAGCACCTGGCGCACCTCCGGCAGGCCGGACAGCACGGCAGAGATGGCGCGGAATTCCGCATCAGCGTACTCGGCCAGCAGCAGCGCCAGCGTGGTCTTGCCGCAGCCCGGCGGCCCCCACAGGATCATCGAATGCACGCGACCGGATTCGACCGCGCGGCGCAGCGCACTGTCCGGCGCCAGCAGGCGCTTCTGCCCGACCATTTCATCCAGGGTGCGGGGGCGCATGCGCTCGGCCAGCGGGCGCATGTGTTCCCGATCGACGCTCAGCAGATCGGGTCCGGGGAATGAAGTGGAGCGATGTCTTGGCACCCGGTCATTGTACCGCGCCGCCCAACGGTAGCGCCGGGCCGTGCCCGGCGGGCGGGACGCGATGTCTGGTAGTGCCGGCCGCTGGCCGGCAGATCAACAGCGTGTCAACCAAGGTTGACACCCACCAAGGCGGTGCCGGTTGGCACCCACCAGAGCAGTTGGCGCCGGGCCACAGGATTCGGTAGTGCCGGCCGCTGGCCGGCAGATCAAAAGCATGTCAACCAAGGTTGACACCCACCAAGGCGGTGCCGGTTGGCACCCACCCGAGCAGGTAGGGCCAGGCCATGCCCGGCGTCCGCCATCAATTACCGATGACGTCGGTGCCCTTCGGCGGGGTGAAGCTGAAGGTGCCGGCCGCGAAGCCCGGATTGCGCTTCCAGCCACTGAAGCTGATCACGGTACGCTGGCCAACCGCATCGGTGATTTCCATCTTGGCCAGGCCTTGGGCGTTGAAGCCCAGCGCGGCGTACTGGAAACTGGCTTCGGTCTCGCGCTTCGGCGACAGCGACAGCCACTGCAGGCCGTCGCGCTGCGCGGCCTCTTCGCTGACGTCGTACTGCTGCTCCAGCAGCGCCGGGTTGATCAGCGCGGTCAGCGGGCTGTTCTGCTCTTCCTTGCCCTGCTCGCGCACGGTGGCCTGCTCCAGGTCCGGCTCGTACATCCAGACCTTCTTGCCGTCGGCCACGATCAGCTGTTCGTGCGGGCGCACGTATTCCCAACGGAACAGGCGCGGCGCCGACAGGGCCACGCGACCACTGGTCGATTCCTTCACCTTGCCGCGGCTGTCGAACACCTGCTGGCTGAACTGGCCATCCAGGCCCTTCAGGCCGCTGGTGAAGGTCTTCAGGTCATCGCGGGCGCCAGCCCAGGCGCTGCCGGCGGCGGCGCAGGCCACGGCCAGGGTGGTGGTGGCAAGGAAACGGCGGAAGCGGAAGTTCATGCGGGAATCCTGTGGGCGCGGGCGCCAGGAAAGGTGGTTGCCAGTGTGCCCGGGGAAAGATGAATGGGCGATCAGGGCGACATTATGCCGCCCTGAACGTCCATCGGCGATTCAGCCACCGGATCCCGGCAGCTTGCCGTACAGCACCTGGCCGCGGAAGCCACGCCGCACTTCGCGATACAGCGCGCGGAACGCCGGATAGTCCTGCGGCTGGCACAACGCCTCTGGCCCACGCACTGCATTCTGCTGCAAGCGGTGGTGCACGATCACCTCCTGACCCTCGCGACTCCAGTCCACCCGGTACTCGCCGGCGGCATTGGCGAAACGCTGGCTGGCCGGGATGGCGATGATCGGCGCATTGGCCGGGAACTGCAGGCGATAGGTTTCCTCGCGCAGGCTGGCATTGCAGTAGAACGGTGTCTCGTTGGCCGGCGCCGAGGCGGTGGCGTACAAGCCACGCACCGACTCGCCACCCGGCGGGTCCGGCACGGCCATGCCGCCGGCCACGCTGAAGTCGGCGTAGTCCTCGGCCTGGAACGCCATGCGATAGCCAAACGGCCGGGTCAGATCGACCGGCACGCCCTGGATCTGCAGCTGCCCTCGCCCATCGAAACCGGAGGCGGCCATGATCTGCTCTTCAGCGCGCGCACGGTTCTGCGCGTTGAGCTGGGAGAACTGGGCGCGCATGCCGATCTCGGCGTTCTCGCCCAGCTTCGGAATGGTCTCTCCACGCAGGTTGCCGTTGGCGTCGAAGGTGAAACGTACTTCCATCGAGGTGGCGTTACGCTCCGGCGTGTTGGCCGGGGTGCGTGCCAGCGTGGCGTCGCGGGTACGCATCACCGGCGCACCCAGATCACCTTCCGGCAGCTGACCGAAGCGCGCCCACGCGGTGGTCGAATCCAGGTACAGATCAAACTCGGGAATGTAGGTGATGGCGTGGTTGAAGCGGCCCAGCACCGGAATCTTCGGCAGCGTCGGGCCGCCGCCGGCGCCGATCAGCACCGGCGAGCTGGCGATGCCCTTGGCTGCCAGCAGCGCCTCCAGGATCGTCACATGGTCCTTGCAGTCACCATAGTGGTTGTCGAGGATGCTCTGCGCGCTGTTCGGCTCCAGCCCGCCATTGCCCAGGTACACCGCCACGTAGCGGATGTTCTGCGCAACCCAGCGATACAGCGCATCAGCCTGCTCGCGGCGGTCGCTGATACCCGCGGTGATCTCATCAGCCAACGCCTGCAGCGCCGGGGTCACCTCAGCCGCCGGGCCCGCCTTGAGCTGGTAGGCGCGACCCATCTGCGACCAGTCACGATAGGTACTGGCCATGATGTTCGGACCGAACTCCCAGCCCGCCGCCGACCAGTTCTGCGCCGACATCGCCTCGCGACGCTGGTAGCGCCAGCGCCACTGCGCCTGGCCATTCTTCACCGTCGGCCGATCGCTGCCCTGCACGCCGCGGCTGTCGATGAACATCGGCAGGTTGGCCGGCGCACTCAGGGTGACTTCGGCGTCCTCGTACTCGGTGAACACATTGAAGGTCTCCCACAGGCCGAAATAGCCCGGGAAGTGCGGCGTGGCCTGGGTGCGGCGCACCTGGTAGTACAGGCGGGTGCCCGGGGCCAGGTTCGGAAACACGATCACCCGCACCTTGCGGTCGGCATACATCGCCGCCGAGGCGCTGGAGTAGCTTTCCTGGGTGTAGATGCGGTCGGCCGGCACGTCACGGCGCTGGCCGTCGGCGGTGATGGTGTAGGCGCCAAGCACCTCCAGGGTTTCCATCTTCTCGCTGTAGCTCAGCCGCACCTGGCTGAACTGCTCGACCGAGGCCTTGGTCTTGAGCAGCACTTCGTAGGTTTCGGTCTGCACATTGCCGGCATCCGGCCGCACCTGGTAGTCGGCGCGGTAACGGACAATGCTGAAGTTATTGCTGGCTTCGGTATCGCCGCTGGTGGAAGGCGGCGCCGTGGCGGGCGCGGAGGTGGCGGTGTCTGCCAGTGCCGGGCCGGCAGCCAGGAAGGCTGCCAGCGCCAGTGCCAGCGCGCTTGGTACGGGGTGAAGCATGCGTCGGTTCCTTGGACGTCGTGGGGGATACGTCGGGTCCTACTTCGGCGGCGGCGGTGCCAGCACCGTGCGGTCGCCGTTGTGCTCGGGCGGGCTGACCACGCCGGCCGCTTCCATGGCCTCGATCAGTCGCGCTGCACGGTTGTAGCCGATCTTCAGCCGGCGCTGCACGCCGGAAATCGATGCACGGCGGGTCTCGGTGACCACCCGCAGCGCTTCGTCATACAACGGGTCGGACTCGTCGCCGGACGAACTGTTCTCGGGCAGGCCGGTGGCGCCGACGACCACGCCGTCGCCCATCGTCTGCACTTCGTCCAGCACGCCGTCGACATAGTCGGCAGGGCCCATCGCCTTGAGGTGCTCGACCACGCGATGCACTTCATCGTCGGACACGAACGCACCATGCACGCGCTCGGGCAGCGCGGTGCCCGGCGGCAGGTACAGCATGTCGCCGTGGCCCAGCAGTGTTTCCGCGCCGGACTGGTCGAGGATGGTGCGCGAGTCGATCTTGGAGCTGACCTGGAAGGCGATACGGGTCGGGATGTTGGCCTTGATCAGGCCGGTGATCACGTCCACCGACGGGCGCTGCGTGGCCAGGATCAGGTGGATGCCGGCCGCACGCGCCTTCTGTGCCAGGCGCGCGATCAGCTCTTCCACCTTCTTGCCGACGATCATCATCATGTCGGCGAATTCGTCGATGAAGATGACGATGAACGGCAGCGTTTCCAGCGGGCGCGGCGCCTCGCCCAGCTCCGGGTTCGGCTTGAACAGCGGGTCCATCAGCGGCTGTCCTGCGTCCTGGGCTTCCTTCACCTTCTTGTTGAAGCCGGCCAGGTTGCGCACGCCCACTGCGCTCATCAGCTTGTAGCGGCGCTCCATCTCGGCCACGCACCAGCGCAGGCCGTTGGCGGCCTCCTTCATGTCGGTGACCACAGGTGCCAGCAGGTGCGGGATGCCCTGGTAGACGCTCAGTTCGAGCATCTTCGGGTCGATCATCAGCATCCGCAGGTCTTTCGGCGAGGCCTTGAACAAGAGGCTCAGCACCATCGCGTTGACCGCCACCGACTTGCCCGAACCGGTGGTACCGGCCACCAGTAGATGGGGCATGCGTGCCAGGTCGGCCACGGTCGGGCGACCGGCGATGTCCTTGCCCAGCGCCAGGGTCAGCACACTGGCCGACTTGTCATATTCCTTCGAGCGCAGCAGCTCGGACAGGAAGATCATCTCGCGGGTGACGTTGGGGATTTCCAGGCCGATCACCGACTTGCCCGGAATGACGTCGACCACGCGCACCGACTTCACCGACAAGCCGCGCGCGATGTCCTTGTCCAGCGAACTGATCTGGCTGACCTTGATGCCCGGTGCCGGCTCGATCTCGAAGCGGGTGATGACCGGGCCGGGATTGGCGCCGACCACCTGCGCATCGATGCGGAAGTCCTTCAGCTTGAACTCGATCTGCCGCGACAGGGTCTCCAGTGTCTCTTCGTCGTAGCCCTTCGGCTGTGGCTTGGGATCATCCAGCAGCGCCAGCGGCGGCAGGTCGGAACCATCGCCGTTGACGCCACGGAACATCGGAATCTGGGTATCGCGCTTGGCGCGATCACTCTTCTCGATCACCGGCTCAGGGCGCGGTTCGATCTTTACCGGCTCGCGCTTGGCGCGCACCTCGGCGTCGGCCTTGCGCACTTCCTGGCGCTCCTCGCGCATCACCCGGGTCTGCTTCCACTCGCTGACTTCTTCCTTCTTGCGCTCCAGCAGCGGTGCCAGCGACATTACGCCACGGCCGATCTTCTCCATCACCGTGAACCAGGACAGCCCGGTGGCCAGGGTGATCGAGGCCAGCAGCAATACCAGCACGAACAGGTTGGCGCCCAGCGCACCGAAGCCCACCGTGAGCGAATTGCCCACCAGCTTGCCGAGAATGCCGCCGGCACTGGCGACATCGCCACTGAACAGGCGCACGTGCAGGAAGCCGGTGCCGGCGATCAGGAAACCGACCAGACCGACCAGGCGCAGCGCCGGGTCCAGATCGTTCTCGCCCTTGCTCTCGCGCTTGAGGCCGAACATGGCGATCCACGCCAGTGCGCCGAGCACCACCGGCAACAGGAAAGCGATGTAGCCGAACAGCTGCAGCAGCACGTCGGCAATCCAGGCCCCGGCGCGGCCGCCGAGGTTATGCACCGGCGCGACCACGCTGCCGGTATGCGACCAGCCCGGATCCGTGGCTGAATAGGTGAACAGACTGGCCGCCAGATACAGCAGGGCCGGCGCGATGGCGATCAGGCCCAGATCGCGCCAGAGGCGCTGGCGGCGTGGATTGTCGGTCGTCGCCGCCGCGGCCGTGCGACGTGACGCCTTGCTGTCGTCCGACTTGGAGCGTTCAGGGACCTGCTTCGCCACCTTAGACCATACCTTTGGAATGCGCTGTTAGTGATTGATAATAAATGAGACGGCGTCAGTTTTCAGTTATGCGACGTCCGGCAAGGCAATCCGAGGCCCGGAACCACCGCTGGATGACGGCGTTCTGTTCATCGGCTTGAATCGCCCTGCCCCAGCCGCCACTCTATGAGCAGCCATGGATGCTGCGCAAACATCGCCAGCGCCTTGTCCCATCTACCTTTTCGCGAGTTTACATGAGCACCAGCCTGCCCTCCCGCCACCAGCGCCTCGTCATCCTCGGTTCCGGCCCGGCCGGTTGGACCGCCGCCGTCTACGCCGCCCGTGCCAACCTGAAGCCGGTCGTCATCACCGGCCTGCAGCAGGGTGGCCAGCTGATGACCACCACCGAGGTGGACAACTGGCCGGGTGACGCCCACGGCCTGATGGGCCCGGACCTGATGGCGCGCATGCAGGCGCACGCCGAGCGCTTCGAGACCGAGGTCATCTTCGACCATATCCACACCGCCGACCTGTCGCAGCGCCCGTTCAAGCTGATCGGCGACAGTCACGAGTACACCTGCGACGCACTGATCATCGCCACTGGCGCCACCGCCAAGTACCTGGGCATCCCGACCGAAGAGACCTTCAAGGGCCGCGGCGTCTCCGCCTGCGCCACCTGTGACGGCTTCTTCTACCGCGACCAGGACGTGGTCGTGGTCGGCGGCGGCAACACCGCCGTCGAAGAGGCGCTGTACCTGTCCAACATCGCCCGCAAGGTCTACCTGGTCCACCGCCGCGACACCCTGAAGGCGGAGAAGATCATGCAGGACAAGCTGTTCAGGAAGGTCGCCGAAGGCAAGATCGAGACCGTCTGGCACCACCAGGTGGAGGAAGTGCTGGGCAACGATGCCGGCGTGACCGGCGTTCGCGTGAAGTCCACCCTGGACGGCAGCACCCGCGACATCGACGCACACGGTTTCTTCGTGGCCATCGGCCACCATCCGAACACGACCCTGTTCGACGGCCAGCTGGCGATGAACAACGGCTACCTGGAAATCCGCTCGGGCCTGGGCGGCAACGCCACCCAGACCTCGGTGGAAGGCGTGTTCGCCGCCGGCGACGTAGCCGACCAGCACTACCGCCAGGCGATCACCTCGGCCGGCTTCGGCTGCATGGCCGCACTGGACGCCGAGCGCTACCTGGACGCACAGGGCAAGGCCAGCTGAGTCGAGCCATGCTCGACCCCGACCAAAGGCCGGCGCGAGAGCGCCGGCCTTTGTGCTTTCAGTAGTGCCAGGCCATGCCTGGCAGACCGAAGCCTGCCCTCACGCCCGTACGCACGCCTGCGAGAACTCGACCGGTGCCGTGGCAACGCCATCCGCGTCGCGCAGTACAGCACTCCAGCGCGCGACACCCGGGTCTGGGCCATTGCAGGCGAGATTGATGGTCAGCGGTTTGGCAGGGTCATCGAACGTCGTCGCCGATGGAGTGCACGCACCTTCCTCCGAACAGGACGCCAGCGAGAGCTCAACCGACACCGGATACTGGGGATTCCCGGCATATCCAAGTTCAATGTCCCGGGCCGCTTGGATCGGCACGTCGGTATCCGGCACCGGATGCAATGCCAGGGGCTCGCAGGTCTTTCCTGATGCCCACAGGCGATAGCCCTTCTCCACCCCTTTCATCGACGCCAAGCGGAAGACGGGGTCCTGCAGCGCCTTGGCATCATCCGGATTCGTGTGAAACGCCGTCTCTACGATGATCGATGGCATGTGCGCCTCTCGGTTCTCCCCCTTGTCCAGCGCGTGCGGAGCGGGAGCCACGGTGAATGCCGCATACTCAGGTAGCGAGTGGATCAGCTCCTTCATCGAGCACAGGACACTCTCTGCAAGAGCAGCATCCATCGGCCTACCAGGTTGCACGATCACACGAGTACCGCGCGCGGCCCCCGAGGGTTCTCCATTGCTGTGCAGATGAATCGCCACCTCAGCTCCGTGGTGGTTTGCGAGAAGCGGCCGACTGTTGATGTCTTCACGCTCCTCCCGATCCCAAAGCGTACTGCCTGCGTACGTGTTCCATATCTTTGTCTCGGCCGGATACTGCTCGGCAATCGCGTAGCGCGCAGCTATGGTCCACCACTCCTCACCACTCGGAGGATGAGTCGTTCCCGTGATCTGAACGCGCGGGCGGATGACAGGCATTTGGCTCCTTTGCTCGATCATCGCCTTCAGGTCCGCGGCGTACGACGGAGTCAAGAGCCCCTCCGAGACGCCATTCCATTCATCCCTTGAGGTCACCCACCGGTTGTCCTTGTAGCTGTAGAAATACCCATGCCCGGCTGCGACAAACGCCATCCCGGACCCAGGCGTTCCACGCGTCCGCCGCAGCGCTTCCCCCGCTTCCCGCGCCGCATCGTCCGCAGCCTTTATCTCAGGAAAGTAGTATTCGATCTCTTTCCCGTCATACAGAAAAACGACACGACTGAACGGAGCCGCCCGCTCGGCCCAATGCAGTAGTCCAAAACTGATCTCGCTTCGCTGATCCTCGAACGACGGCCCGTAATCGGCAGGAAGGAAGACCCGCTCCAGCGCCACGGTCACTACACCGTTGGCGATATCTGCTGATACCTCAACCCGGCGACTGCGCGCCTGGCCATCCACAAGACGAACGCGCTCCAGAATGTCGCGCGCCTTCTGGGTCAAGAGGATGTCGAGCCCAGTGTCCTGCTCCACCGCACGAGGAGCGTCAACGGCCTGCGCGGGGCTGATCAACAGTCCGCCGCCCACAAGAGACAGCAGAACAGAAAGGGATCCAAGGCGAAGCTTCTGGTTCATTTTGGCTACTCCATGCAAAGCGTGAATGCACCGCTCCAGCGGCGCAGCTCACTCTGTCCTTTCGAATTCAGGCATTCCGCAACCCAGCGCACACGGATGGAGAATTCAAATTTTCCTCACCTCCAACCGAAACAAACCAACCCAGCCCCGCCAACACCATTCGTGATCCACCTGGCCTATCCTTGCCAACCATGCCCTCCCCCCGCTTCCTCGACTCCCTGCAGTCCATTCCCGCCACGGACTGGGACGCCCTGCACGACGGCCAGAACCCGTTCGTCAGCCACGCCTTCCTCTCAGGCCTGGAACAGCACGGCTGCCTGCGCGAGGACTGGGGCTGGCAGCCCCGGCACTTCACGCTGTGGGAGGGCGAGCGCCTGATCGGCGCCATTCCGGGCTACCTGAAGACCAACTCCCACGGCGAATTCGTGTTCGACCATGCCTGGGCCAACGCCTATGCCCGCCATGGCCGCGACTACTACCCGAAGTGGCTGGGCGCGGTGCCGTACTCGCCGGTCACCGGGCCGCGCCTGCTGGCCCGTCACGATTCAGATCGCACCGCGTTGCTTTCGGTGTTGCGTGATGCACTGCCAGCACTGGAGGTGTCATCGGCCCATATCAATTTCCACACCGCAGCGGACGAGGCGCTGTTCGGCGATGACTGGCTGCTGCGCGAGGACGTGCAGTTCCAGTGGCAGAACCCGGGTGACTGGGCGACATTCGACCAGTTCCTCGGCGCGATGAACCACAAGCACCGCAAGAACATCCGCCAGGAACGGGCCAAGGTCACCCGCCAGGGCATCACGTTCCGCGTGGTGCATGGCGACGAGGCCAGCCGCGCCGACCTGCAGGCGATGTATCGCTTCTACCTGCAGACCTTCCTTGAGTACGGCAATGCCCCGGCGCTGACCGAGGCTTTCCTGCGCCATCTGGCCATTTCATTGGGACGTGGGCTGGTGCTGTTCCTGGCCGAGCAGGAAGGCCAGCCAATCGCCGGCGCACTTTGCCTGCGCGGTGGTGACACGCTGTACGGTCGCTACTGGGGTGGCGCCACATTGCCCGGCCTGCATTTCGAAGCCTGCTACTACCAGGGCATCGAATACTGCCTGCGCGAAGGGCTGAGCCGTTTCGAGCCGGGCGCACAGGGCGAGCACAAACTGGCGCGAGGCTTCCTGCCGACGCTGGTACGCAGCCGGCACTGGGTGGCCGACGCGGATTTCGCCGAGGCGCTGCAGGAGTGGTGCCGGCAGGAGCGGCGCGATGTGCGGCGGTACCGGCAGGAGCTGTTGGGGCACAGCCCATTTCGCGCGGACGGGTGACCAGCCAACCAGCGTTGGCATCTACCACGGCATTCGCGCGGGGCCGCGACGACTACAATGCCGGCATGACCCGCCAGCTGCCCTGGCGCCTGGCCGATGCGCCGGACGCTCCCTTCCCTCCTGCCGAGACCGCCCTGCGCCAGCCCGACGGCCTGCTCGCGGTGGGTGGTGACCTGCATCCAGCGCGTCTGCTCAACGCCTACGCAGGCGGCATCTTTCCGTGGTTCAGCGAGGGCGAGCCGATCCTGTGGTGGTCGCCTGATCCGCGCATGGTGTTCCGCACCGACGGCGTGCACCTGTCCAGCCGCTTCCGCCGCCAGCTGCGCAGCAGTACATGGGAGGTCAGCGCGGACACCGCCTTCAGCCAGGTGATGCGCGCCTGTGCGGCGGCACCTCGGCCCGGCCAGGACGGCACCTGGATCAGCCCGGCCATGGTCGAGGCCTACAGCCAGTTGCACGACCTCGGCTTCGCCCATTCCTTCGAAGTCTGGGACCGTCAGTCGCTGGTCGGCGGCATCTACGGGGTAGCCATCGGGTCAATGTTCTTCGGCGAGAGCATGTTCAGTGGCGCCAGCGGTGGTTCCAAGATCGCGCTGGCGGCACTGGCGTCCACGCTTCACGGCTGGGGTTGGGAGCTGATCGACGCCCAGGTGGAAAATCCGCACCTGCTGCGGATGGGCGCCGAACACCTGCCGCGCGCGGAATTCCTGCAGCACGTGCGCCAGGCCGTGCGCCGTGACAGCCGTGAAGGCTCGTGGACACAGGCCGTCGGACGCTTGCCAGCCCGGCATTTGGCCGGCGGTTAACACAAACTTTGCAAGCTGGGCCGGTCACGCGTAAAATACCGTGCCTTAGGCCCAGCGTGGCCGTTTTCTGAACCGCACAGGACTACATGTCGAAAGACGATTCCATCGAGTTCGAGGGCACCGTCAGCGAGACGCTGCCGAACACCACTTTCCGCGTTCGTCTGGAAAATGGGCACGAAATCATCGCCCACATCTCCGGCCGCATGCGCAAGAACTACATCCGCATCCTCACCGGTGACCGGGTCAAGGTTGAAATGACCCCGTACGACCTGACCAAGGGTCGTATCACCTACCGCATGAAGTAAGCGGTCGGCGCGCTGCGCCACTTCGACAAGGCCAGCCCTGGTTGCTGGCCTTTTGTCATGCCTGCAATCCGGCCCTGCCGGAGGTCATCGTGACCGAACTCACCGTGACGTCGGTCAGCCCTGCTTGCGGCAGATTCGCATCTGCATCCATAGCAGCATCGTGGGACCCGGTCCAGTCCGGACCGCCACCCCCCTGCCCCGCCATGAACATGCTCCCGCTGACCGCTCTGCTCGTCGCCCTTGCCGTGTCCGCCAGCGCAGCGCCCGTGCACGCCGCCGACACTCTTTCCACCTCCAGTGACTGCGTCCAGCTGGGCAGCGACCAGCAACTGGTGCGCGCCGGCGCCTCGCGCAACATCCTGCTGCGCAATGGCCAGGACCACTACGTCGTGCATTTCCAGGACGACTGCTCGGCGGCAGGCTACTCGCGGAAACTGAGCTTCGCTACGGACGGCCAGCAGGGTCTGCTGTGCGCTGCCGGCCGCAGCCAGCTGAACACCGATTCCAGCCGCTGCATCGTGTCGCAGATCGAACCAGTTGACGAGGCCACCTTCAAGAAGAAAGCCCGCCAGCGCAGCCGCTGACGTCGCGTACAACAAGGGCGGCCGAAGCCGCCCTTGTCATTTCAGGTCCGCCGAAACCGGCCGGGGGTCAGTTCATTCCACCGTGACCGGCAGCAGGCGCTCCGGTTCGGCCTGGGTTTCGACCACCAGCTCGTCGTCGCGCACATCGATGCTCACCTTGCCGCCGTTGACCAGCTTGCCGAACAGCAGCTCGTCGGCCAGCGGACGCTTGATCCTGTCCTGGATCACCCGGGCCATCGGACGCGCACCCATCAGCGGGTCGAAGCCGTGGTGGGCCAGCCAGTCGCGCGCGGTCGGCGTGGCCGACAGGCTGACGTGCTTGTCCTGCAGCAGCATCTCCAGCTCGATCAGGAACTTGTCGACTACGCGCAGGATGTGCTCGAAGCCCAGCGCCTGGAACTGCACCACCGCGTCGAGGCGGTTGCGGAATTCCGGGGTGAAGCTGCGGCGGATGGTCTCCATCGCGTCGGTGGCGTGGTCCTGCTTGGTGAAGCCGATCGAGCGCCGCGAGGCCTGCGCCGCACCTGCATTGGTGGTCATCACCAGCACCACGTTCTTGAAGTTGGCCTCGCGACCGTTGGTATCAGTCAGCACGCCGCGATCCATCACCTGCAACAGGATGTTGAAGATGTCCGGGTGCGCCTTCTCGATTTCGTCCAGCAGCAGCACGCAGTGCGGCGTCTTGACGATCTTCTCGGTCAGCAGGCCGCCCTGATCGAAGCCGACGTAGCCTGGAGGGGCACCGATCAGGCGGCTGATCGAATGCGGCTCCATGTATTCGGACATGTCGAAGCGGACCAGCTCGATGCCCAGCTGCAGCGCCAGCTGCTTGGTCACCTCGGTCTTGCCGACACCCGTCGGGCCGGCGAACAGGAAGTTGCCGATCGGCTTTTCCGGATTGCCCAGGCCCGAACGTGCCAGCTTGATTGCCGAGGACAGCGTCTCGATGGCCGGGTCCTGGCCGAAGATCACCATCTTCAGGTTGCGCTCCAGGTGCTGCAGCACATCCTTGTCGGTGGCACTGACCTGCTTGGTCGGGATGCGCGCCATCTTGGCGACGATCGCCTCCACTTCCTCGACGTCGATCAGCTCCTTGCGCTGCCCTTCCGGCAGCAGGCGCTGGCGGGCACCGGCCTCGTCGATCACATCGATGGCCTTGTCCGGCAGCAGGCGGTCGCCGATGTGCTTCACCGACAGGTCAACCGCCGCCTGCAGCGCCTCGTCGGAGTAGGTCACGCCGTGGTGCAGCTCGTACTTGGACTTCAGGCCCTGCAGGATCTCGTAGGTCTCGCCAACGGTCGGCTCGACGATGTCGATCTTCTGGAAGCGGCGGGCCAGTGCCCGGTCCTTCTCGAAGATGCCGCGGTATTCCTGGAAAGTGGTCGAACCGATGCAGCGCAGCTCGCCGGAGGCCAGCGCCGGCTTGATCAGGTTGGACGCATCCATGGTGCCGCCCGAGGCCGAACCGGCACCGATGATGGTGTGGATCTCGTCGATGAACAGCACCGCGTTGGGCACCTTCTTCAGTGCGGTCAGCACGCTCTTCAGGCGCTTCTCGAAGTCGCCACGGTACTTGGTGCCGGCCACCAGCGCGCCCAGGTCGAGCGAATAGATCACCGCGTCGGCAAGCACGTCGGGCACCGAGCCCTCGACGATGCGGCGCGCCAGGCCCTCGGCGATGGCGGTCTTGCCCACGCCGGCCTCGCCCACGTACAGCGGGTTGTTCTTGCGGCGACGGCACAGGACCTGGATGGTGCGCTCGATCTCGTCGCCACGACCGACCAGGGGATCGATGCGGCCGGACCGGGCCTGTTCGTTGAGGTTGCTGGCGAACTCGGTCAGGGCATCACCCTTCGGCTCACCCTCCCCGCCTTCCATGCGGCCCTCGCCGTCGGAGGAGGAGGACGGCTGCTCGCCTTCCTCGCCCAGCTTGGCGATGCCGTGGGACAGGTAATTGACCACATCCAGCCGGGTCACATCCTGCTGGTTGAGGTAGTAGACGGCGTGGGAGTCCTTCTCGCCGAAGATGGCGACCAGCACGTTGGCGCCGGTGACCTCCTTCTTGCCCGAGGACTGCACGTGGTACACGGCCCGCTGCAGCACGCGCTGGAAGCCCAGGGTCGGCTGTGTATCGCGGCCGTCATCTTCGGCCAGGCGCGACACGGAGGCCTCGATGGCCTGCTCCAGCTCCTGGCGCAGGCGTTCGGCGTCGGCACCACAGGCCTTCAATACGGCCTGGGCGGACGGGTTGTCGAGCAGTGCCAACAGCAGGTGTTCGACCGTCATGAACTCATGCCGGGCCTCACGGGCGCGCTTGTAGCACTGGCCGATGGTGTGTTCGAGGTCTTTGCTGAACATGGATTACTCCGGCGGCAGATGGGAACAATATGCGGCCTGACTACGCGATTTCCATCACCCTAGCGGATTGCTGCGTTCAGATGGCGTTAGCACTGCAGAACGCTTGATCTTCGTTCACTCCAGAAGACCTCAACCGGCATGAGCGAACCCTACCTGAGCCGCTGGCGATTGCGGCGTGATGGCCCGGCCATCGAAACGGCCCATGCCCGGCTCTGGCCGGTGCTGACCGCTGCCGGCACGCCGGCGATGCTGAAGATCAGCAGCGAAGCGGAGGAGCAGAACAGCCATCGCCTGCTGCGCTGGTGGGACGGCGACGGCGCTGCCCGCCTGCTGGCCCACGCCGGGCCGGCGATCCTGATCGAGCGTGCCGGCGGCGACTCGCTGCGGCAACGCTCGATCGAGGGCGACGATGAGGCCTGCACCACGATCCTGTGCCAGGTCCTGCAACGGCTGCACCGGCCACGGAGCGCGCCGCCAGCGGAACTGGTCTGGCTGCGTACATGGTTCGCCGATCTGCTGCAGCCAAGGGCTGCGCTGCAGCCACTGCTGGAACAGTGCAGATCACTGGCGGAGGGGTTGCTGCAGGAAGAGCGCGAGGTCCGGCCCCTGCATGGCGACCTGCACCACGACAACGTGCTCGATTTCGGCGCGCGCGGCTGGCTGGCGATCGACCCGAAGCGGCTGCTGGGCGACCGTGCGTTCGACTACACGACGATGTTCAGCAATCCGGATCTCTGTGGCCCGGGCATCCACGTGGCCACGCGGCCGGAGCGGTTTGCTGCCCGGCTGGAACAGGTCAGCGCACTGGCCGGCCTGGAGCGCACGCGCCTGCTGCGCTGGATCGCGGCCAGCATGGCGCTGTCGGCAGTGTGGTTCAGGGATGACGGCGACCCGGCCGAAGTGGACGAGGCGGTGGCGCGGATGGCGCTGGAGGCGCTGGCGGAGAGCTGAGACCCGCGCTTGGCAGGTGCCTACCTTGCTGGGGGCGCTCCATCCACGATCGATACAGGCCTCTGCTTTGGTAGGTGCCCACCTTGGTGGGCACACTGGGTCCGGGATCGTTGTGCCCGGACGCGAATCGGCAGCCGGTCAGGCCTTTTCCATCGTGCACAGCAGCGGATGCTGGTTCATCCGCGAGTACTCGTTGACCTGGGCAACCTTGGTCTCGGCTACTTCGCGGGTGAAGACACCGCAGACGCCGCGGCCGCGGGTATGAACGTGCAGCATCACCTGGGTGGCCTTGTCCAGGTCCATGCTGAAGAACTGCTGCAGCACATCCACCACGAAATCCATCGGGGTGTAGTCGTCGTTGAGCAGCATCACCTGGTAGAACGGCGGCGGCGCCACTTCCGGGCGCGCGGGCTCTACGGCAACGCCGTGCTCGTGCTGGGAATCGGGGGAGGACTCATGGGGCATCCATCCATTATAGGGGCTCGGGCAGGCCTGCGTCGGCCCGCCGCAGATTGGACGGCACGCACGCCCACCGTCACAATTGCACCCTCTCCCAACACTGTTTCACAGGATCTTCATGAAAAGGACCCTTCTTCCCGCCCTGCTGATCGCGCTGGCCGCTGCCGGCTCTGCCACTGCCGCAACCAGCGCCGACAAGTCCGTGGCCCGCCATCTGGACAAGCTGGGCTATACCTACGAAGTCGACGAGGATGGCGACTACCGCATGGTGTTCGACGTCGAGGGTGACCGCACCCAGATGGTCTACGTGCGCTCGGCGGTGGAGGATTTCGGCAGCCACAACATCCGTGAGATCTGGTCGCCGGCCTACAACGCCAAGACCAAGCAGTTCCCGGTGGCCGTGGCCAACCGCCTGCTGGAGGATTCGCAGGACGCCAAGATGGGGGGCTGGGTAAAGCAGGACACCACCGCCATGTTCGTGGTCAAGATCGACGCCGATGCCACCCCGGACCAGCTCAGCGACGCCATCGATGCGGCCATCCGCACCGCCGACGCGATGGAGCTGGAGCTGACCAAGAAGGACGAGTTCTGAGTTGAACGCCACGCCGGACCCGCGCTGGGCACCGCACGCCACCGTCGCCACGGTAGTGGTTGACGGCGGCCGCGTGCTGCTGGTCGAAGAGACCATTGAAGGCCGCCAGGTGCTGAACCAGCCGGCCGGCCACCTCGAGCCAGGCGAAAGCCTGGCCGAGGCAGCCCTGCGCGAGACCCGGGAGGAAACCGGCTGGACCGTGCAGCTGACCCATTTCATCGGCTGCTACCAGTGGACTGCCGGCGACGGCACCGCCTTCCTGCGCTTCTGCTACGCAGCACACCCGGTCTCGCACGACCCGGCCCAACCGCTGGACACCGGCATCGACCGCGCGCTGTGGCTGACCCCGGCCGAGCTGCAGGCCGCCGGTGAGCGCCAGCGCAGCCCGCTGGTCTGGCAGGTGGTGGCGGATTACCTGGGTGGCCAGCGCCACCCGCTTTCGCTGGTCCGCGAGGTCGCATGAGCACGCCGCGCGTGATGGTGGGCGTCTCGGGTGGTGTCGACTCTTCGGTCGCCGCCTGGCGCCTGGTCCAGCAGGGCGAGGCCGTGGCCGGCCTGTTCATGCAGAACTGGGCCGACGACGGCAGCGGTGACTGCCGTGCCGAGGATGACCGCCGCGATGCGGTCGCCGTATGCGGCCTGCTCGGTATCCCGTTCCACTTCCGGGACTTTTCCAGCGAGTACTGGCAGGGCGTGTTCGAGCACTTCCTGGCCGAATACGCCGCTGGCCGCACGCCGAACCCGGACGTGCTGTGCAACCGCGAGGTGAAGTTCAAGCATTTCCTGGATGCCGCCCGCGAGCTGGGCGCCGAGCGCATCGCCACCGGCCACTACGCGCGGGTGACCCAGCGCGGCCACCAGTGGCTGCTGCTGCGCGGTGCCGACCGCTCCAAGGACCAGAGCTACTTCCTGCACCAGCTGGGCCAGGAGCAGCTGGCGGCCACCCTGTTCCCGATCGGCGACCTGGAGAAGACCGACCTGCGACGGATTGCGCGCGACGTCGGCCTGCCGACCCACGCCAAGAAGGATTCCACCGGCATCTGCTTCATCGGCGAGCGGGATTTCCGCGACTTCCTCGGCCGCTACCTGCCGGCCAGGCCCGGCCAGATCCTTGACCCGGCCGACGGCAGCGTGATCGCCGAACATCCGGGCGTGTTCTATTTCACCCTGGGCCAGCGCGAGGGCCTGAACATCGGCGGCGTACGCGGCCGCCCGGCCGCACCGTGGTACGTGGTCGGCAAGGATGTGGCCAGCAACGTGCTGTACGTCGACCAGGACCGCGACAGCCCATGGATGCTGTCCGATCGCCTGCGATCGGAGCCGGCGCATTGGATCTCGGGCTCGCCACCCGCGCGACGCTTCGAATGCACCGCCCAGACCCGCTACCGCCAGCCCGATGAGCCGTGTACGGTCGACGTGCTGGACGATGGCAGCGTGCTGGTCACTTTCGCGCGCCCGCAGCGTGCCGTTACCCCCGGTCAATCGCTGGTGCTGTATGACGGTGATGTGTGCCTGGGTGGCGCGGTGATCGCCGCCACCGATGCGCCGCTGGAACAGCGCCTGCGCACCACCCCCTCCCCTTTTGAGGTAATCGCTGCATGAGTTTCACTGTCGACGACCGCGTCCTGGCCCTGGCCGGCATTGCCCAGGCCCTGCAGCAGGTACGCCGCATCGCCGATACCGGCCATTCCGACGCCGCCGCCGTGCGCACCGCCGTGGACAGCGTGTTCCGTGTCGATGCGTCCTCGCCGCAGGCGGTGTTCGGTGACCGCCATGCACTGAAGGCCGGGCTGCGCCTGCTGCACAACTACTTCCGCAACCAGGGCCAGGATCCGATCCTGCCGAAACTGGCGCTGTCGGTGCTGCAGCTGGAGCGCCGCTTCGTTCAGGATGGCGCCACCGTGAACAAGGTTGCTTCGGGCATCGAGCGTGCCCAGCGCCAGGCCACCGAACTGGGCGACAGCGGCCACCCGGATGTGCTGGCCAGCCTGGGAAGCCTGTACGCGGACACCATCAGCCACCTCAAGCCGCGGGTGATGGTGCAAGGCAACCCGCACTACCTGGGCCAGGCCGGCGTGGTGGCCGAGATCCGTGCCCTGCTGTTGGCCGCGGTGCGCTCGGCAGTGCTGTGGCGCCAGCTGGGCGGCAGCTACTGGGACTTCCTGTTCGGCCGCAAGGCGATGATCGAGGCCGTGGACCGGCAGCTGGCGTAAGGGTGTGGGGTCAGAGCCCTTTTCCATAAAAAGGGATCCGACCCCGCCGCTGCCTACCCAGGGGTCGGATCCCTTTCCGGCACGGAAAGGGATCCGACCCCGAAGCCGCCAAGCGCCGGAAAACCGGCGCATTCAGAATGCACTTCCAAGCACATCGACGTTAAAGAGAAAGGGGGTACGGCCGATACATCCTCCGTGCACCTCCCGAGAACGTCCATGTACTCACGCATTTTCATCCGTCTGGCCGCCCCCCTGGCTCTGACCCTGCTGCTCCCCTTCGCCATCGGTTTCGAATGGCCGGCCGCCCTGCGCTGGGCGATCCTGACCACGATGACGCTGAGCTGGCTCGGCTTTGCGTGGTGGACCACCCGCGCCCAGGCGCATCGTTCCCCGGAACATGCCCGTGTCCTGCGTGAGCAGGACCAGCTGCTGACCGAACTGCGCAACTTCGTCGGCAACGAAATCGACGGTTCGCGTGGTGAAGTGGAACGCGCCCGCGACCTGATCCGCCAGGCGGTTTCCAGCCTGGGCGGCAGCTTCGATGCGATGAACCGCAAGTCGCGCCAGCAGAGCCAGGCGCTGTCGCGCATCGTCGACCGCGCCGGCGATGAAGGCAATGCCGGCCTCGACGTTGCCCGTTTCGCCCAGCACGCCAGCCACCGCATGGAACAGCTGGTGGAAGCGCTGGAACAGGTGAGCGGCCAGAGCAGCACCACCGTGCAGCACATCGACCAGATGGCACAGCACCTGGATGGCATCTTCGCGCTGCTGGAAGACGTCAAGTCGATCGCCGACCAGACCAACCTGCTGGCGCTGAACGCCGCCATCGAAGCCGCGCGTGCCGGTGAAGCCGGCCGAGGCTTCGCGGTGGTCGCCGACGAAGTGCGCAACCTGTCCGAGCGCTCGACCACCTTCAACGAGCAGATCCGCAAGCTGGCGCACAGCTCCAAGGACGCCATCGCCAAGGTGCGCGAGACGGTCTCGCACATGGCCTCGCGTGACATGGACCGCTCCCGCGAAGCACGCCAGGAAGCGGCGGCAATGCTCGACAATGTCGCGCAGATCAATGCCTCGCTCGGCGACGGCATGCGCGAAGTCTCCGAGTGCGCACGTGCGATCGATGGCAGCGTGGCCGAAGCCGTGCGCGCCCTGCAGTTCGAAGACATCGCCACCCAGGCGCTGGGCGGCGTGCACACCCACCTGGACCGCCTGACCGCGATCAACCGTGAAGCGGTGGCCCTGCAGGAACTGCTGCACCGCAATGGCGGCGTGTTCGACGAAGAGATCGCCACGGCCCTGCAGCGCACCGGCAACCGCCTGCGCGAACTGCGCAGCGAATGGGAACGCCCGCCGCACAAGCCGGTTGCCCAGCAGAGCATGGGTGCCGGCACGGTAGAGCTGTTCTGATCCTGATGTCCGCTGCCCTCGCCGGCAGCCCGCAAGGCCCCGGTTCGTCCGGGGCCTTTGCCTGTAACCCGCCGCTGGATGCATCCTGTACGCGCCATGACCCTGATCCGCGCCCTGCCCGCCCTCACCGACACCGAGCGCCCGCGCAACGCGAGCGTGCGTGAGCAGCTGCAAAAGCTGGAAGAGGTCGCCCGCGAGGAAATCTGCGAGCTGCAGCAGCTGGCGGACGCGCGCCCGGCGCCATCGCCGGCGGACGACGAGCTGTTGGGGCTGGCGTGGGACCTGGGGTTGGATGGCGAAGCCCTGAAGTAGATCCACGCCCTGCGTGGGTGGGGCATCCCGCATGGCATGATTGCCCGGTCCCGTCCATGGAAGACCTATGGCCATCACCCTGATCGCACTCGTGCTGTTGGAGACCGTCCTCCTGATGGCCTGGGTGGCCGGCTATTTCAGCTGGGGCATCACCCTGTTCAACGAACGCATCGCGGCGCCGCCGGCCATGCAGGCCCGGCTCTCGCTGGGCAGCCTGGAGCGTGACCTGCCGCAGGACAAGTGGCTGCGGCTGGCCTTCCATGCGCTGCCCGATGGCAGCATGGCGTTCCGCGAGAGCTTCGCGCCGAGCTTCGGCCTGCGCTACTTCCCGGTGATGCGTGGACGCATCGTGCTCAACGCACGGCGGCACGAGGTGCGGGTGATCGGCCTGTGCAGCTGGTTCGTGGCGATGCTGTCGCTGCTGCTGTTGCCACTGGTGGCGATGCGCCCGATGGTGGCGCCGATGCTGCTGGTACTGCCACTGTTCCTGGCCAGCTATCTGGTGCAGAAGCGGCGCTATGCGGCCATTGTCGAGGCGCTGCGCATGCAGTTGAAGGCGGAGTTTCCAAGGTAGATCCACGCCGTGCGTGGATGATGCCCCGCGATGCCAGCATTTCCGACTGTTTGCATGGACCGTGAACCATGCGCCCTTCATCGTGAAGGGGCCGATTGCGGTTCAGATCAAGCCAGCCCGATGACCAGCGCCCTTCTCTGCCTCTCAGTTGCTTTGCAGCTTCCGGCACCCCCTTGTCCCATTGACCGTGGATCCCGATTCCCTTGGGGCGCTTCAGCAGGCGCTGAAGACGTTTGGAGCGTTCCAGCAGCCCTACTCCGCTCCGATCAATGCGTACGATCCTGAAGCGGGTGTGATCGATGCAGCAGTTGAAGTGTCCGCGGGGTGCGTGCAAGACGGCCCGCCAGTCATCATCCTTGACGATGATGCCGAACAGGCGCCGCGACGTTATCTGATCCTTAAAGCCCCGTGGCATGAGCTTCCAACGGGCGCCTTGTTGCTTGTCTCCGGAAGCAAGGCAAGCGCCATTCCGGGCGAGGAATCGAACCTGGAGCTTGCACGGGCCGAGAGCATGCTGACATTTCTCAACCTGCTGCCGGAAGGTCCGGAGGACCGGGACCACCCGGAGAACGTCTCGGCAGTCGTGGATACCGATACTTCCGCCCTCTTCACGACGAGCCTTCTGGATCAACTGCAAACCAGTACTCCAGGCTCGCCTGTTGCTGACACCATGCTGACGCTCTGGAAAGGCAGGTTCACGGACGCATTGCTGGCACTGTGGCAGCGCGACGGTCTTGCGCGCTATCACGATGATCGACTGGCTTTGGTGAACCCTGCGGGGTACAAATCGGTGCTCGCCGCCCTTCTGGCGGGCAGCCCTCTATGGGGCAAAGATGATTTCCATGTCTATGCGATCTCGCCATTCGGCCAGATGCTGATCTGTGGCGAGCGAACCGGAGTCGAACTCACGCTTGAACCCCACGAAGGTTACCTATGCGCGCCAGCAACACTGACTCTTCCAGCAAGCAACATCGACCGCGACAGACGCCTGCACGACTTCCTGCTTGCATTGGATGCTGCCGAACTGGATGTTCTGGCCGAGGACGGGGAGCCAATGTTCTGGCGAGCCCGTGAGATGTTGGGGCCGCTGGGCGACGGAGAGATTTACAGCTCGAAGGAGCCGGTGTCAGAGCACGGCTGGCGGCTAGGCAGCCTGGTAAAACGCAAGGCGCTGGATGTGCTCGCAGAGCTTGCGCAGCGTCGCTGACGGCGGACACATCAACGGGCGAACCAGCGTGCACGCCGACCAAGGTCGGCAACTACCAGATGCTGGCTCTTTGAGTAGATCCACGCCATGCGGCAACCGTGCCGACCAACGGTCGGCACCTACCAGCGGCGGGTGGTCAGCGCACCAGCACTGCTTCGCTGCTGGCGTCGGTGCGCATCGGTAACGGACGCTGCTGACGCAGCCACTGCGCCAGGTCACGCGGGCTGAGCGGGCGCGAGTACAGGTAACCCTGGATTTCGTCGCAGCCCTGGCGGCGCAGCATGTCTTCTTCCTGGTGCGTCTCCACGCCCTCGGCCACCACCTTCATGCCCAGCGCGTGGCCCAGGTGCACGATGGCCTGGGTCACTTCGGCCGTGCCCGAATCGTGCAGCATGCCCTGCACGAAACTACGGTCGATCTTCAGGCGACCCACCGGGAAGCGGTTGAGGTAGTTGAGGTTGGAGAAGCCGGTACCGAAGTCGTCCACCGCCAGCGGCACGCCGTGCCGTTCGAGCACGTCGAAGCAGTGGCGCAGGATGTCGGTGTCACGGATCAGCGCCGATTCGGTCAGCTCCAGCTCCAGCCGCTGCGGCGGCCAGCCGTGGGCATGGCAGATCTCGATCACACGTTCGGCGAAGCCACGGTCGCGCAGCTGCACCGCCGACACGTTGACCGCGATGCGGTCGAAGTGCAGTCCAGCCCGGTCCCAGGCGGTTGCCTGACGGCAGGCTTCGTTCAGTACCCAGTCGCCGATGCGTACGATCTCGCCGCATTTCTCGGCGATGGGAATGAACTCGGCCGGGCTGCAATAGCCGATGCCGGGGCGATGCCAGCGCAGCAGTGCTTCGATTGCCGGCGGCTCGCCCTGGTGGGCATGCAGCAGCGGTTGATAGGCCAGGCTGAACTCCTCGCGCTCGATCGCACCGTGCAGCGCGTGCTCGAGCTCCAGCCTGCGCTGGATGCGGGCCAGGGCATCCTGGCTGTAATACTGGTAGGTGTTGCGTCCGGCTTCCTTGGCCGCGTACATCGCGGCGTCGGCAGCGCGCAGCAGTGAATCGAAATCGGTCTGCGCATCACCCAGCATCGCGATGCCGACACTGGCACCGACCTTCAGCGTGGTCTCGCCACGGCGCAGCGGCTCGGCCAGCGAGGCGATCAGCTTGCGGGCGACATGTCCCGCATCCTCGGGCTCAGCCAGGTCGCGCAGTACGACGATGAACTCGTCGCCGCTGAAACGGCCAAACAGATCATTGTTGCGCAGGTTCTGGTGCAGGCGGGTCGCGGCAGCCTTCAGCAGCGCATCACCCGTGGCGTGGCCGAAGCTGTCGTTGATGGTCTTGAAGCCGTCCAGGTCGATGAACAGCATCGCCAACGAGGTGCCGCGATCACGCGCCTCCTCGATGGCCTCGGCGGTCTGTTCGCCGAGCAGCACGCGATTGGGCAGGCCGGTCAGCAGGTCGTAGTGGGCCAGCAGTTCAATGCGCTCGTTGGCCTCGCGCTCGCGGGTGATATCACGGAAAAGCACCACGAAGCGCGGCGGCAGTCCGTCACGACGATCCAGCTCGATCAGCACCTGCACCCAGACACGCAGGCCGGACTGGCGGTAGAAGCACAGGTCCAGCTGCTCGGGCAGGCCGCCGTTGGCGATGCGGGCCAGTGCCGCCTCGAACGCATCGCGCGAGTCTTCGGTATACAGCGCCATCGCCTGATCGAGGGTGATCGGCTCCTTGCGCAGGCCGTGGATGCGATAGCATTCCTCGGTCCATTGCATGCTCCGGGTCTGCACCTCGATCTCGCAGCCGCCGATGCGGCCCAGCGCGGAAACCCGGTTCAGCAGTTCGGTGCGCCAGCGAATCAACGCGTCGGTCTGGTGCTGTTCGGTGATGTTCTGCACCTGGCCGAGCAGGCGCTTGGGCTGCCCGTCCATGTCCAGCAGCGGCTGCATCCACAGCCGCAGGTGCTGTGATGGCTCATGGCCACGGGTCAGCTCCAGCTCGAGATTGGCGGCACGACCATCGCGCCACAGCCGCCGCCATGCCGCACGCAACGCGCCACGCGAGCGCGGATGCAGCTGCTTCAGCCAGCGCCGCTGGCCGGGCACGGCGCCGTGCTCCAGCGCCAGCAGCGATCGCAGTTCCGGCGACCACCAGAAGTGCCCGCTGTTGGGGTCGAACGACCAGCTGCCCATGCTGGCGATGCGCTGGGCCTCGCTCAGGTGCAGCTGCTGTTCCTGCAGCAGCGATTCGAGCTGCTTCTGCTGCTCGATATCGGTATGCGTGCCGACCATGCGCAGCGGCTGGCCATCAGCGGTGCGCGCGACCACGCGGCCGCGATCCAGCACCCAACGCCACTGGCCATCGGCCTGGCGGAAGCGGAACTGTGCACTGTACTGCTCACTGCGCCCGCGCAGGTGCTCGTCGAGCGCGGCACGCACCTGGTCGATGTCCTCGCTGTGCACGCGCGACAGCAGTTCGGTGGCCGTCTCGTCGCCCAGCGCCGGCGTGCGCGCCACCCGGTCACTGGGGATGTCCCAGTCCCACAGGCTATGACCGGCGCTGTCCAGTGCCAGTTCCCAGCGCCCACCCCCATCGACCGGCACCGGCTCGGGAATGCTCAGGGTGAACGCCAGCAGGTTGCCGGCACCGTCATGCACGGCGCGCAGGTGGCCGTCGTAGTGGCCGCGCGGGCCGCCTGGCAGCGTGCAGGGCACGATGCCGCCATCGGCGGCCATCAGGCGTAGATCTTCCAGCATTGGCGCATAGGCAGCCACGGTGGCCGGCAGGCCATGCTCGCGCGCGGCCGGATTGGCCGCCAGCGGGCGCCCGGTACGGTCGACGATGACCAGCGCCGACGCAAGCGGGTGCTGCAGCAGGCTGGCGATGATCCCTTGGTCCACGCGATCTTGCTCCGGATGACTCGCCCGTCAGCGGGGCACGCAGTGGTTAACGGCGCCTGCGGCGGATAATTGAGTGGTGACGGCACGCTGCGGGGTAAGATGACCGGCGCCCCTTTCACCCTCCCCGTCCATGCCCGCAGAACCGACCGGCAACGCCCCAGTTCCCGACCCGCGGATGGCGCAGGCGCTGAGCCGTGACCGGCGACGGGTGGTGTTGAGCTACCTGGTGATGGCGCTGGCCTGGATGATCTCCACCGACAGCGTGGTGCAGGCGCTGGTGCCCGATCCGCAGCAGGCGGCCCTGTGGCAGGGCCTGAAGGGCTCGTTCTTCGCCCTGGCCAGCGCGGGCCTGCTGTACCTGCTGCTGCGCCCGCTGGCCGAGCACGTGCTGCATACCCACGCCCGCCAGCAGGCCTCGGAGCTGCGCCTGCGGCAGATGTTCGAGGGCAACCCCGGCCCGATCCTCGTCTATGACCTGGACACATTGGCGATCCTCGACGCCAACCCAGCCGCCTGCACCGCTTTCGGCTGGGAGCGCGATGAGCTGCTGGAACAGACCATCGACGCCTTGTGGCCACCCGGCCAGGGCCAGGCGCTGCAGGCCAAGCTGGAGGCGATCCGCGAGGCGCCCGACGAGCTGTGCATCCTGCGCGCGCAGCTGCAGCTGCGCGATGGCGCGCTGCGGCAGATGGAACTGCGCTCCAACGCGATCAGTTACGACGGTCACAATGCGCGCCTGCTGATCGCCATCGATCGCACTGCCGAGGACCTGGCCCAGCTGCGTCGCGACCAGGCGCTGGCACGGGTGGAAGAAGCCCACGAACTGGCCCGCATCGGCGCCTGGGAGCTGGACCCGTCCACCGGGCTGGGCCGCTATTCCAACCAGGTCTATCGCCTGCTCGGCCGCCGCCCGCCCGAAGCCCGCCGCTGGCACCGCTTCGACGAACTGCTGGTGCCGGCCGACCCGGCCACCGCCACCCAGACCGAGCAGCTGCTGGCCGAGCTGTGCTCCGGCGAGCCGGTACAGGTGGACGTGCTGCTGCCGCTGCTGTCGATGGACGGGCGCGCGCTGATGGTGCACCTGCGTGCCGCCAGTGGTCTCGATGAGGCTGGCCGCAACCGCGTGCTGGGCACGCTGCAGGACGTGACCGAACGCGAGCAGTCGCGGCGACTGCTGCGCGAGCGCGAGGAGCAGTTCCGCGAGCTGGTGCGGGTACTGCCCGACGGCGTGGTGATCCTCTCCGACGAACATGTGTTGTACGCCAACGCCTGGGCCGCCGGCCTGTTCGGCTACGGCAGCCATACCCTGCTGGGCGAGCCCTTGTCGGCGCTGGTCGCTGCCGCAGACCTGCCGCGGGTGCGCAGCCAGCTGCGTGCCGGCCAGCCGCACCTGGGACCAGGCCACAGCAGCGTGGTGGCCATGCAGCGCGGCGACGGCCGCAGCTTCCATGCCGGCCTGGCGGTGGGCGACGTGCGCTACGGTGGCCGCGACTGCAAGCTGCTGATCGTGCGCGACCTCAGTGATTCCGAGCGCATCCGCAGCGCGCTGGAAACCAGCAACCGCGAACTGCAGGCGATGGCCGGGCGGCTGTTCTCGCTGCAGGAGGACGAACGTCGTGCGATTTCGCGCGATCTGCACGATGACATCGGCCAGGCCATCACCGCGATCAAGCTGTCGGCGCACGCGGCGCTGGAAGAGGACGATCCGCAGCGGCGTGGGCAGGATCTGGCGCAGATCGTCAGCCTGGCCGACACCACCGTGGCCAAACTGCGCGACATCTCCACCCTGCTGCGCCCCCCGCAGCTGGATGCACTGGGCCTGGAGGCAGCACTCAGCTGGCAGGCGCGGGTTCTGTTCCGCTCCTCGCCGGTGGAGCTGCTGGCCGAGATCGAGCCGTTGCCGCATCGCCCCGACAACAGCATCGAACAGGCCTGCTTCCGCATCGCACAGGAAAGCCTGACCAATGCGCTGCGCCATGCGCGCGCCAGCCAGGTCCTGCTGCAGCTGCGCGATGTCGGCCAGCGCGGCCTGCACCTGCAGATCCGCGATGACGGCGAAGGCTTCGATCCGGACGGCCCGCGCGGCCTGGGCCTCATCGTGATGCGCGAGCGCGCACAGAGCGTCGGTGGCCACGTGCGGATTGAATCCGCGCATGGCGAAGGCACCCTGGTCGATGTCCACCTCCCCTACCAGGCGGCCAGCAGGGCTGCCGTCGATTCACCGGAATACTGAACCATGTGGAATCCCAACCTGCCCCCGGTCAGCATCGATGACGCTCCCGACCGCCTTGGCGCCGGCAACCCCGAGCTGCAGGCAATGGTTGCCGAGGCAGCCTCAGGCGGCATCGCACTGATGCTGATGCACGTGGACATCGACCATTTCGCATCGGTCAATGAAAACATGAGTGCCGAAGTGGGCGACCAGGCGCTGGTGCTGGTGGCACAGCGCCTGCAGTCCTACCTGCGCGGGCGCGGCAAGTTGTGGCGACATGGCAGCGACGAGTTCCTGATCGCGGTGGCGCGCACCGCCGATCTGCCGTTGCCGGAGGATTTCGCCGAGGAGATCCGCCAACAGATGGAGCTGCCGTTGTCGGTGCTGCCGTACACGTTGTTCATGACCGGCAAGCTGGGCGTGAGCCTGTGCCCGGAACATGCCAGCAGCACCTCGCGCCTGCTCGACCATGCCGAGGATGCGCTGTACCAGGCCGCCCGCGAAGGCGGCAATGCCGTGCGCATCCATGCGGTGGACACCCCGCCAAGCGCGCACAGCGAGAGCATCATCGCGCGCCAGATCGTCGATGCCATTCCCAATGGCGAGCTGAAGCTGCGCTACCAGCCACTGGTAAGCGCGCGCGACGGCCACGTGGTGGGCATGGAAGCGCTGCTGCGTTGGCAGTCGCCGACCCTGGGCATGCTGGTGCCGGAGCGCTTCATGCGCACCGCCGAACGCCTGGGGATCATCGTGCAGATCGGCACCTGGGTGCTGGAAGGCGCCTTGAAGCAGGCGCGGCTGTGGCGCGACCAGGGCTTCGATGACTTCACCATCGCAGTGAACGTGTCCACCCTGCAGCTGCTGCGGCCGAACTTCTTCGCCGAAGTGATGTCACTGCTGCAGGCGGCGGGCGTACCGGCGCACATGCTGACGCTGGAGATCAACGAGAGTGCGCTGACCAACAACGTCAATTTCGTCCACGAAACGCTGGCCAACCTGCGCAATGAAGGCATCAGCCTGAGCCTGGACAACTTCGGTACCGGCGACTCCAGCCTCAGCGCGCTGGTGCGCTACCCGGTGGACAAGCTGAAGATCGACCGCAGTTTCATCAAGAGCGCGCCGGCCGGCAATCGTGAAGCGGCCATCGCCCGCGCGATCATCGCCATGGGCCACCAGCTGGGCATGACCGTGATCGCCAACGGCGTGGAATCGCAGGCGCAGCTGGGCTTCCTGCGCCGCAACGACTGCGACGTGTTCCAGGGCTACCTGTTCGGCGAACCGATGTCGGCCGATGCCGCCGGCATGACCCTGCGCCGCCGCTACCTGCGCCCGGAAGCCTTCGCCGAGACGCGCCCGGACCGGACGCTGCTGCTGCTGGATGATGAGGAAAACGTGCTGCGCTCACTGGTGCGCCTGTTCCGCCGCGACGGCTACCGCATCCTGGCCGCCGGCAACGTGCGCGATGCGTTCGACCTGCTGGCGATCAACGACGTGCAGGTGATCCTGTCCGACCAGCGAATGAGCGACATGAGCGGCACCGAGTTCCTGGGCCGGGTGAAGATGCTGTACCCGGATACGATCCGCCTGGTGCTGTCGGGCTACACCGATCTGAACACGGTGACCGATGCGATCAACCGCGGCGCGATCTATCGCTTCCTGACCAAGCCGTGGAACGACGACGAGCTGCGCAAGCACATCCACCAGGCGTTCCGCACGTACGAGGAACAGCGCCGCAGCAATGCCGGCCCGGCGCCGGTGGAGAGCGGAGATGGCGGCGAGGAGCGCCCATTGCGGTAACCATCCCCTCTGGTAGAGCCGGCCGCTGGCCGGCTGCTCTGGAAATCGGGTTCAATGAGGTTGCCGGCCAGCGGCCGGCACTGCCAGAAGCGGTCAGCGCGGCTGCTTGACCGGCAGCACCACGCGGAAGCGCGAGCCCACGCCGGGCGTGCTGTCCAGGTCGATGCGGCCGTGGTGCTTGTTGATGATGCTGTAGGAGATCGACAGGCCCAGGCCGGTGCCACTGCCCACCGGCTTGGTGGTGAAGAACGGATCGAAGATGCGCTGGCGCAGTTCCGGCGAGATGCCACCGCCGGTATCTTCGAACTCGACCCAAACGTGATCGCCATCAACGCCGGTACGCACCGTGATCGTGCCGCGCTCGGCGATGGCATGGCCGGCGTTGAGCAGCAGGTTCATGTAGACCTGGTTCAACTCCGATGGCAGGCACTCCACCAGGGGCAACTGGCCGAACTCGCGCACCAGGGTGACCTTGTACTTGAGTTCGTTCCAGATGATGTTGATGGTCGATTCCAGGCCCGCGTGCAGGTCGACCAGCTTCCACGACTCGTCGCGGCCGGAATACGAGAAATCCTTCAGGTCGCGCACGATGCGGGTGACCCGCTCGATGCCTTCGCGCGATTCCGCCATCAGCTGCGGCAGGTCGCGGCTGATGAAATCGATATCCAGACGGTCACGGATATCATCGATTTCCGGAATCAGCGCTTTCGGGTCCGGCGCGCGCAGGGCGCGCTCGTAGGCTTCGATCACGGTGAACAGGCTGCGCAGGTATTCCTGCAGGCTGCCCAGGTTGGAGTGCACGTAACCGATCGGGTTGTTGATCTCGTGCGCGACGCCGGCGGCCAGCTGGCCGATCGACGCCATCTTCTCCGACTGCAGCAGCTTTTCCTGGGTGCCATTGAGGCGCAGGTAGGCCTGGCGCAGTTCGGCATGGCGCTGCTGCAGCTCGCGTTCGTAGTCTTCCTGCCCTTCGATGTGGCGGAACAGGGCGAGGAAATGCCCCTGGCCGACCGGACCATGGTGGTACAGATGGGCGATGACCACGCCCTCGCCCAGCGGCAGGCTGCCATTCCAGTGACCATGCTGGCGAGCCTGTTCCAGCGCATCGGGCGGCAGCAGTTCGCGCAGGCGCTGCGGCGGCGGCAACCCGCCGCCCTCGCCACTGGCCAGCAGGTTCTGTGCGGCCGGATTGGCCAGGGCCACCCGCCCGTCATCGGTGAACAGCAGCAGGCCTTCGCGCAGGCGCTCAAGCAGGGCCTGCAGCACCGGCTGCGGCGGAAGGGGGGCGGTAACCAGGGCGTTGGCAGCGGACACGGCGACTCGGGACGTTCGAACAGGCGCCCAATATACGCGGTCATGCAGCGGGCTTCAGCCCGCCGTGAGGGGTTATGCGACCGCCGTCGCCTCAGGCGACGGCGAGGGGCCGGCCGATGCTGACCGTGTGCGACTGGCCCTTGGCATCGTAGGCCGAGGCGTCTTCGGTGCGGCCGAGCTGGCGCAGCGCCCAGTTCACCTCGCGGCGGCGGCGCGACAGCAGCACGCCGTTGGCCCGGTTGCGCTCGGCCAGTTCCTGCAGCTGTTCGCCCTCGCCCACCGGTGGCGCGCCTTCCAGCGCACGCAACGCTTCCAGCTTGGCGCCGGTAGCCCGGATCAGGGCGTGCACGTCGTGCTCGACCAGGGCCTGGCGTTCAACGTCCAGGGCCTGGGCGAGACGCTGCAGCGGCTCGCTCATCGCCGCAGTCATCCGTGCAGCTGCTGGTCCAGATCGAGCATGCGCGATGCGATCGCGTCCGGATTGATCTTGTAGGTGCCGTTCTGCAGCGACTCGCGCACGGCGGCCACGCGCTGGGCGTCGATCGCCGGGGCGGTGGTCAGCTCGCGCTCGATGGCCTGCAGATTGGTGGCCTCACCGGTCAGGCGCAGGCTGTCGGCCGCCTCGACCGGGCGCGCCGCCGCATCGGTGCTGACACCGGGCTTGTTGGCCGGGGTCGTCACGCTGCGCAGTGCCTGGGGGACCTGCAGGTTGCCGTCGATTTTCTGGCTCATGGGGTGTCCTGGAGTTGCCGTTCACAAGGGATAACGGCCGCAGGGCCGTGATCTTTAGGGATATTTTGCGGTAATTCAACGCGCCACGATTACGTCACCTGCGGCATCGACCGTGCCTTGCACGATCCGCCGCGAGGACAGGTTCTCGACCGAGACCCGTTCGTTCTCACCGGCATCACCCATCGCACGGCCGGCAATGCGGACCTCGACCGAGCCGCGACGCGACACCAGGGCCACATTGTCTCCTCGCTTGATGAGACGCTGCACCACCAGATCGTTGTTCGACAGCAGGGCTCCGGCCTGCAACGGACGGCGGGCGACGCGGCCGATCGCTGCATTGGGATCGGACAGCACCGCGCCGGCAATCCGGGCAGCGTCACGCTGGGCAGTGGTGATATCGGCGGCAGTGAGGGTTTCTCCAGTGCCGATTCCGCGGTTGAGCACCAGTACGGTCTGGTTGCGCCGCACCTTTACCGGCACGAACAGGCGCCAGCCGCCCGCGTCCGGACAGCTGACTTCCACCGTGGTGTTGGCGGTGGGCTGCACCTGTAACGCCCCCCCGCACTTCGGCAGGCGCAGCGCATCGGCCACCTGGGCCTCGCCCTCGCTGCCCGCCGGCAGCGTCGACAAGGCCGCCGCGCGGATGCTTGCCACCGGCTGCCAGTCGGCGGCAGCCGCCCACGGCGAGGCCACGGCCAGCGCGATGGCGAATAGAGATGTGACCCGGCACATGGCGCCTCCTTCAATCGGCAAGAGCTGGCCCAGGTGCGTGCAAGGGGTGTGCCAGAGGGGCACTTGTAGAGTCAGGCCATGCTCGACCGCTTTGCGCCCAACAGCCAGCCGAGCATCGCTCGAGGCTACAAGAGCCTCGGTCGAACATGGCGCGACAACACAATTGCGGTGTGGAGCGCGCAGTGGCAGAGCGCCCTCAAGTTTGGCACCCAACGCGCCGATACAGCAGCCATGTCCCATGACCTGCTCAACCGGATCGACCAGCGGACCCGCCTGGCCGGCCACAACCGCCTGGCGCTGCTGCTGTTCCGTCTCGGCGGACGTCAGCTTTTTGGCGTCAATGTCTTCAAGGTGCAGGAAGTCCTGCGGCGCCCGGAGCTGTTCCAGGTACCCGGCCTGCCCAGCCAGTTCGCCGGCGTGGCCGACGTGCGCGGCCGCTCGGTGCCGGTGCTGGACCTGGGCCTGGCCATCGGCCACCCCGAACGTGAGCCCGATGCCGATACCTCGCCGGGTTACCTGGTCGTCACCGAATTCAACCGCTCGATCCAGGGGTTCCTGGTCAGCGGCGTCGAACGCATCGTCAACATCGCGGTGGAAGACATCCACCCGCCGCCGGAGCTTGGCGCCGAGTCGAGCTACCTGACTGCGGTAACCCGCTTCCAGGGTGAGCTGATCCAGGTGATCGACGTTGAAAGCGTGCTGGCCGATATCGCCCAGGTCCGCGGTGACGCCGTACTCGATCCGGCGATGGCAATGCCCGCCGATGGCCCCCAGCTGCAGGTGCTGGTGGTGGACGACTCGCGCGTGGCCCGCCAGCAGATCCGCAGCGTGCTGGATCAGTTGGGCGTGGGTGCCACCCTGCTTTCCGATGGCAAGCAGGCTCTCGACCACCTCTTGCAGATCCAAGCCTCGGGCGAAAACCCCGCCGAACGCTATGCCATGGTCATCTCCGACATCGAGATGCCGGCCATGGACGGGTACACGCTGACGACGGAAATCCGGCGCCATCCGGGCCTGGCCGGCCTCTACGTGCTGCTGCACACCTCGCTGTCGGGTGTCTTCAACAACGCCATGGTCGAGCGTGTCGGCGCCAACGCCTTCGTCGCCAAGTACTCGCCGCACGAGCTGGCTGACTTCGTGCTGGACCGCCTGCGCAAGGTGGCGATGGCGGCCTGACGGCCACTGATCCGGTAGTGCCGGCCGCTGGCCGGCAACCGCAGATCCATCGGGGAGCCGGCCCGCGGCCGGCACAACCCTCTCGAATTTGGCACACCCCTTGCAGCTTCCCGGGCAACGTTCCCGTGGGAGTGCACCGTGCGCAACCTGATTACCGACTACCTGGGCGTCCACGCCCAGGCCATGCCGTTGCGCGAACAGCGGATGAAGCTGATCGCCAGCAACCTCGGCAATGCCGACACGCCCGGCTACAAGGCCCAGGACCTGGACTTCGATGCTGCCCTGCGCCATGCCCAGGGGCAGGATGCCAACGGCCTGATGGCCACCACCCATGAGCAGCACTACGAAATCAGTAGTGGCCTGAACCCGTTCCAGATCGCGCGCGAGGGCGTGCAGCCCAGCCTGGACGGCAACACCGTCGATCCCGATGCCGAGCGTGCCGCCTATGGCCGAGCCGCGCTCGAGTACCGCGCCTCGCTCAGCTTCGTCGAGAGCAAGGTGCGTTCCATGCTGACCGCGATCACGGGGCAATAAGCCATGAGCAACCTGCCGATCTTCGATATCGCCGGCTCCGCGCTGCAGGCGCAGTCGGTGCGCATGAGCACCATCGCCTCCAACCTCTCCAATGCCGACACCATCGCCGGTTCTGCCGACGCCGTGTACAAGCCGCTGGAGCCGATCTTCCAGGCCGTCACCAGCAAGAACGATCCCAACATCACCTCGGTGAAGGTGAAGGAGATCACCCAGAGCGAGGCGGCGCCGATCAAGCGCTACGAGCCGGGCCACCCGCTGGCAGACGCCGATGGCTACATCTACCAGCCCGACGTCGATCCGGTGGCGCAGATGGTCAACCTGATCTCGACCTCGCGCAATTACCAGGCCGGCGTGGAGATGCTGACCACCGCCAAGGAACTGGCCCTGGCCACCCTGACCATGGGCCGCTGAGGCGGACCCTTGAGGATTACCCGATGACCACCGTCTCTACCCAGACCAGCCAGGACGTGTACAGCGCCCTGGGCCTGACTGCCCCCAACAGCAACGCCAGCACGCGCAAGAGCACGCTGGATCAGGCCGATTTCCTGCGCCTGATGACCGAACAGCTGCAGCACCAGGACCCGCTGAAGCCGATGGACAACACGCAGATGGTCGCGCAGATGGCGCAGATGTCCACCGTGCAGGGCATTACCGATCTGAACACCACGGTGCAGGGCTTTCAGGAATCGATGGCCAGCGACCAGGTGCTGCGCGGCGCGGCACTGGTCGGCCACGAAGTGCTGGTGCCTTCCACCAAGATGGTGCTGGGCGATGAAGGCGGTGCCAGCGGCGTGGTTGCCGCACCGGGCGCCGGCATCGTGAACGTGACGGTGACCGATGCCAACGGCAACACGGTCACCCAGCTGAGTGTTGAAGCTACCGCCGCCGGCGAAACCGCCTTCGAGTGGGACGGCAAGGATGCCAACGGCAACCGCGTGGCTGCCGGCGATTACACCATTGCCGCCACCCACACCGACACCGCTGGCGCGGAAACCAAGCTGTCCACCTATGTGCAGGCGCCAGTGGAAAGCGTGACCGTCGGCTCGGACGGCCTGTACCTGAACCTGAAGGGCCTGGGCACGGCCCCGATCGACTACGTGCTCCGCGTCAGCTGAGCCGCACATCCCGCATCTACCAGGAGCATCCCATGGGCTTCAACATTTCACTGTCCGGCATCAATGCCGCCAACTCCGACCTGAGCGTCACCGCCAACAACGTCGCCAACGTCAACACCACCGGCTTCAAGGAATCGCGCGCCGAATTCGCCGACCTGTTCTCGGCCACCAGCTATGGCCTGTCGAAGAACTCGATCGGTTCGGGCGTGCGCGTTTCCAACGTGGCCCAGCAGTTCCTGCAGGGCAACAACGAGCAGACCGGGCGCAGCCTGGACATGGCCGTTTCCGGTGAGGGCTTCTTCACCATGAACATGAACGGTGCGCGCGTCTACACCCGTGCCGGCAACTTCCAGACCGATTCGGCCGGCTACGTGATCAACCCGCAGGGCGCACGCCTGCAGGTGTTCGCGCCGAACGCCGATGGCACCAACTTCGACGCCGGCCGCCTGGTCGACCTGCAGCTGCTGACCACCGACAGCCCGCCCAAGCAGACCAGCGAAGTGAAGGTGGGCTTCACCCTGCCGGCCAACGCCAGCGTACCGACCGTGGGCACCTTCGACCCGACCGATTCGAACAGCTACAACTTCTCCAGCGGCGGCATCACCGTGTACGACTCGCTGGGCGTCAGCCACACCCAGGTCTCGTACTTCGAAAAGCTGCCGGGCGTGAACCAGTGGCGCGTGCACAACTACGTTGACGGCCAGGCCGCGGGCACGCCCACCGACCTGGAATTCGACAACGCCGGCACCCTGATCGACCCGGCCGACGGCAAGATCAGCCTGGGCACGTTCACCCCGACCACCGGCGCGGGCGTGCTGAACATGACCCTGGATGTGACCGGCTCGACCCAGTACGGCGAGAAGTTCGCCCTGCGCAACACCCAGCAGGATGGCTACGCGGCCGGCAAGCTCAATGAAATCACCGTTTCGGAAAGCGGCGTGGTGTTTGCCCGCTACTCCAACGGCGATGACAAGGCGCTGGGCCAGGTGGCGCTGACCACCTTCAACAATCCGCAGGGCCTGGAAGCCAAGGGCAACAACCTGTGGGTGGAAACCTTCGATTCGGGCACCCCGCGCACCGGCTCTCCGGACACCTCGAACCTGGGCAAGATCCAGGCCGGCGCGCTGGAATCGTCCACCGTGGACCTGACCGAGCAGCTGGTGAACATGATCGTGGCCCAGCGCAACTTCCAGGCCAACGCGCAGATGATCACCACGCAGGACCAGATCACCCAGACCGTCATCAACATCCGTTGATGAGCTGCTGACCCTGTCACGGAACTCCCCGCATGGATAAAGCCCTTTACGTGGCGATGACCGGTGCCCGCGCCTCCCTGCAGGCGCAGGGTACGCTCAGCCACAACCTCGCCAACTCCGACACCCCCGGCTTCAAGGAAGCGCTGGCCAACACCGAGGCCTTCCCGATCCGTGGGCAGGGCTATGCCTCGCGGGTGGATGCGCTGCACGTCGACGCCGGTTTCAACCGCAGCGCCGGCGCGCAGCACATCACCGGCAAGCCGCTGGACCTGTCGTTGCAGACCGGCACCTGGCTGGCCGTGCAGGCCACCGATGGCAGCGAAGCCTACACCCGGGGGGCCGCGCTGTCGGTCACCCCCAACGGCCAGCTGGTGACCTCCAGCGGCCGTGCGGTGCTGGATGACAACAACAACCCGATCGCCATTCCGCCCTACCAGGCGATGGAAGTGGGCAACGACGGCACGATCTCGATCATTCCGCAGGGCGAAGGCCCGCAGACCATGGCGATGATCGGCCGCATCAAGATCGTGCAGGCGCCGGACGAGCGCCTGGAGCGCGGCCTGGACGGCCTGTTCCGCAACACCGACCCGCAGCAGCCCTTCGCCCAGGCGCAGGGCGCCACCGTGCACAGCGGCCAGCTGGAAGGCAGCAACGTGGACGCCGCCGGCGCGCTGGTGCAGATGATCCAGCTGCAGCGCCAGTACGAAATGCAGGTGCAGGTAATCAAGCACGGCGACGAGAACGCGCGCAGCGCCAACAGCCTGCTGCGCCTGGGCGGCTGACGGAATTCCGGCGCCGGCACGGGCCGGCGTTGGCACACCGCTTGCACAGCCTTCACCAACGGCCGCACCGCGCGGCCCGCTTCAGCCAGACAGGATTCCGAAGATGAACCAGGCATTGTGGATCGCAAAAACCGGACTGGATGCGCAGCAGACGCGCATGTCGGTGGTTTCCAACAACCTCGCCAATACCAACACCACCGGTTTCAAGCAGGACCGCGCCAGCTTCGAAGACCTGCTGTACCAACAGGTGCGCCAGCCCGGCGGCGCCAGTTCGGCACAGACGCAGCTGCCGACCGGCCTGCAGCTGGGTACCGGCGTGCGCGTGGTGGCCACCTCGAAGAACTTCGAACAGGGCAGCCAGCAGCAGACCGGCCGCGCGCTGGACGTGATGGTCAACGGCCGCGGCTTCTTCGAAGTGCAGCTGCCCGACGGCAGTTCCGCGTACACCCGTGATGGCTCGTTCAAGATCAACCAGGACAGCGAGCTGGTGACCAACACCGGCTATCCGGTGCAGCCGGGCATCCAGATTCCCGAAGGCGCGCAGTCGGTCACCATCGGCAGCGACGGCACCATCAGCGTAAAGATGGCCGACGACGCCGCTTCGGTGGAGGTGGGCGCACTGACCCTGACCGATTTCGTGAACCCGGCCGGCCTGCAGGCCCGCGGTGAAAACCTGTTCCTGGAAACCACGGCATCGGGCCCCGCACAGAACGGCAACCCCGGCCTGAACGGTCTGGGCACCGTGGTGCAGGGTGCGCTGGAAGGCAGCAACGTGAACGTGGTGGAAGAGCTGGTGTCGATGATCGAAACCCAGCGCGCCTACGAAATGAACGCCAAGGCCATTTCCACCACCGACGCCATGCTCGGCTACCTGAACCAGAACGTCTGACCGCAACCACCGGGATACCGCCATGTCGCCCTTCTCTACCCTCGCCCGCACCGCGCTGTGCTGCGCCGTGACCGCCCTGCTGGGCGGCTGCGTGATTGCCGGCGACGTGCGCCCCTACCCGGCCATGGCCCCGGTGCAGCCGATCGTGCCGATGCAGGCCGCGCCCACCGCCGGCGCCATCTATGCCGCCGGCCCGACGCTGAACCTGTATGCCGACCGCCGCGCCCGCGATGTCGGTGATCTGCTGACCATCACCCTGCTGGAAAACACCACCGCGCAGACCAGTGCCAACACTGCAACCAGCAAGGAATCGGGCCTGACCATCGGCTCACCCTCGCTGTTCGGCGCGCCGGTCACCCTGGGCGGCAAGGACATTCTGAGCGCCAGCGCCAATGGCGAACGCGAGTTCACCGGCAAGGGCAACAGCGCGCAGAGCAACCGCCTGCAGGGCAGCGTCACGGTCACGGTGATCCAGCGGCTGCCCAACGGCAACCTGGTGGTGCAGGGGCAGAAAAACCTGCGGCTGAACCAGGGTGATGAACTGGTGCAGGTGCAGGGCATCGTGCGCCCGGGCGACATCAGCCAGGACAACACCATCCCTTCCAGCCGCGTGGCCGAGGCCCGCATCGTCTACGGCGGCCGCGGCCCGGTCGCGCAGTCCAACGCGATGGGCTGGCTGAGCCGCTTCTTCAATTCCGGCCTGACGCCGTTCTGAGTATGGCCATGAAAGCTCTCTTCTCTTCTACGTGGCAGCGACGCATGGCGTCGCTCTACGGATCATTCTTCCTTCTGCTGGCAATGGCTGCGCCTGCCAGCGCCGAGCGCATCAAGGACCTGGCCCAGGTCGGCGGCGTGCGCGGCAATGCGCTGGTGGGCTATGGCCTGGTGGTCGGCCTGGATGGCAGCGGCGACCGTACCAGCCAGGCACCCTTTACAGTGCAGAGCCTGAAAAACCTGCTTGGCGAGCTGGGCGTGAACGTGCCGCCGAACGTCAATCCGCAGCTGAAGAACGTGGCCGCCGTGGCGATCCACGCCGAACTGCCGCCGTTCGCCAAGCCGGGCCAGCCGATCGACATCACCGTGTCTTCCATCGGCAACGCCGTGTCGCTGCGCGGCGGTTCGCTGCTGATGGCGCCGCTGCGCGGTGCCGACGGCCAGATCTATGCGATTGCCCAGGGCAACCTGATCGTGGGCGGCTTCGGTGCGCAGGGCAAGGATGGTTCGCGCGTGTCGGTGAACGTGCCCAGCGTGGGCCGCATTCCCGGCGGTGCCACCGTTGAACGTGCGCTGCCCGATGTGTTCGGTGCCAACGGCGAGATCACCCTGAACCTGCACAACAACGATTTCACCACCGTCTCGCGCATGGTTGGCGCGCTGAACAATGCCTTCGGCGAAGGCGCCGCGCGTGCGGTGGACGGCGTGACCGTGGCCGTGCGTGCGCCCACCGATCCCGGTGCCCGCATCGGTCTGCTGGCCCGCATTGAAAACCTGGAACTGACCCCGGGCAGCGCACCGGCCAAGGTGGTGGTCAATTCGCGCACCGGCACCGTGGTGATCGGCCAGCAGGTGCGCGTGGGGCCGGCAGCCATCTCGCACGGCTCGCTCACCGTGACCATCCAGGAAAACGCCAACGTCAGCCAGCCCAACGCGCTGGCCGGTGGCCAGACCGTGGTGACCCCGCAATCGACCATTACCGCCACCAACGATGGCAGCCGCATGTTCAAGTTCAGCGGCGGCACCAGCCTGGATGAAATCGTGCACGCGGTGAACGCGGTGGGTGCCGCGCCGGGCGACCTGATTGCGATCCTGGAAGCCCTGAAGCAGGCTGGTGCGCTGAGCGCCGAGCTTGAGGTGATCTGACATGCGTATCACCCCCGCCCTTGAGCTGCACCCGACGCAGCAGAACGATCCGGCCAAGATCGACAAGGTCGCACGCCAGCTGGAAGGCCAGTTCGCGCAGATGCTGGTGAAGAGCATGCGCGATGCCAGCTTCGGCGATTCGCTGTTCCCGGGTGAAAACAAGGTCTTCCGGGACATGTACGACCAGAAGATTGCCGAGACCCTGACCCGCGGCAAGGGCCTGGGCCTGCACGAAACCATCGCCCGCCAGTTGTCCGGCAACCAGGGCGACGCCCCGGCGCTGGACACCCGCGTGGACCCGGCCAAGGCCAGCCGCGCCTACCAGTTGAACGCACCGGCGCAGGCGCCGTCGCTGCCGCTGGAAGATGCCAGCAACGCACTGCGCATCCTGCAGCAGATGTCCGCAGGCGTGCAGGACGGCGCGCAATCGTCGGTGGCACCGATGGAACAGGCGCTGGACCTGATTGCCGGCCGCGAGAGCAGCAGCGCGCACCGTGCGCTGGGCACCGAGGATCCGTATGCGGGCAGCATTGGCGGTGCCGATTGGGCCGCCGCCAGCGACCAGTGGGCGCCCACGGCCAGCAACCGTGGCAGCACCGCCACCGCCGCCGACGCGCTGGCCAGCCGCACCGCGGTGGCCCAGCTGGGCGCACACACGCCGGAAGGCTTCGTGGCCAGCATCTGGCCGCATGCGCAGAACGCGGCCAAGGAACTGGGCGTGGATGCCCGCGCCCTGGTGGCCCAGGCCGCGCTGGAAACCGGCTGGGGCAAGCGCCAGATCAAGCATGCCGACGGCAGCACCTCGCACAACCTGTTCGGCATCAAGGCCACCGGCTGGAACGGCCAGAGCGCGGTGGCCGGCACCCACGAATACGTGGATGGCGTGCGCCGTAACGAAACCGCCAGCTTCCGCGCCTACAGCTCGCCGGCCGAAAGCTTCGCCGATTACGTGCGCCTGCTGAAGACCAGCCCGCGCTACCAGCAGGCCCTGCAGGCCGGCACCGATGTGCAGGGCTTCGCCCGTGGCCTGCAGCGTGCCGGCTATGCCACCGACCCGAGCTACGCCGCCAAGATCGCCGCCATTGCCGGTGGCCCGACCATCGAACGCGCGGTAGCCGCGGTGACCGATGCCGGCGCCCGCCTTGGCCAGACCTTCGCCAGCACCGCAACCGCGGCGCTGGGTATCACCCGCCGTTGAGGAACCCCATGTCCAGCGTCCTTTCCACCGGTACCAACGCCCTGCTCGCCTTCCAGCGTGCCCTGGCGACGACCAGCCACAACGTCGCCAACATCAACACGCCCGGCTACAGCCGGCAGAAGGTCGACTTTGCCACCGCCGATCCGCAGAACTTCGGCTACGGTGATGTCGGCAACGGTACGCGTATCGTTGACATCCGCCGCACCGCCGACCAGCTGGCCATTTCCCGCCTGCTGGACAGCAGCGGCGAACTGGCGCGGCTGAAGCAGCTTTCCACCATGGCCGACCGCGTCGATGCGCTGTTCTCGGACACCGCCACCAATGTGTCCGGCGTGTGGTCCAACTTCTTCGATTCGGTCAGCGGCCTGTCGTCCAACGCGTCGGGCAGCGCCGACCGGCAGAACGTGCTGGACAGCGCCAACACGCTGGCCAACCGCTTCCAGCAGCTCAACAACAGCCTGAACACGCTCAACAGCGAAGTGAACAACGGCCTGACCGCGGCCGCCACCGAAATCAACCGGCTGGCTGCGGAAATCGCCCAGATCAACGGGGTGATCGGCAGCAATGCGGCCACTGCTGCGCCCGACCTGCTGGACCGCCGTGACCAGCTGATCGCCAACCTGGTGGGCTACACCGGCGGCACCGCCGTGGCCCAGGATGGCGGCACCCTGAACGTGTACACCGCCGGCGGCCAGGCCCTGGTGGTCGGTACCACCGCCTCGAAGGTGACCACGGTCACCGACCCCTACCAGCCCGAGCGCCTGCAACTGGCGCTGCAGACCCAGGGCGGCAAGATCACCCTGGACCCGAAGCAGCTGGGCGGCCAGGTCGGTGGCATGCTGGAATTCCGCGACACCGTGCTGACCCCGGCCCAGGCCGAACTGGGCAAGCTGGCCGTGGGCCTGGCGACCACGTTCAACGAGACCCACCGCAACGGCGTGGATCTGTACGGCAACATGGGCGGCGACCTGTTCAACATCGGCAGCCCGCGGGTGACCGGCAATACCAGCAATACCGGCACTGCCTCGATCACCGCCAGCTACGGCGACCTGTCATCGCTGGATGCACAGAACATCGTGCTGAAGTATGACGGCACCCAGTGGCTGGCGATGCGTTCGGACACCGGCGCCAGCGTGGCCATGACCGGTACCGGCACCGCCACCGATCCGCTGAAGATCAATGGCGTGGAGCTGGTGGTGAGCGGCACCCCGGCCACCAATGACCGCTTCCTGCTGCAGCCCACCGCGGGCGTGGCCGGCAGCATCGGCGTGGCGATCACCGATACCTCGCGCCTGGCCGCGGCCGCGCCGATCAAGGGCAGTGCCGCGCTGGCCAACACCGGCACCGGCAAGCTGAGCGACGTGAAGGTGGCCGACGCCAGCAACGCCAACCTGCGCAACCCTGCCGCAATCGTGTTCACCTCGGCCACCGAATACACCATCGATGGCAATGGACCGTTCACCTACACCGCCGGCCAGGCGATCACCGCCAATGGCTGGAGTTTCGTGCTCGATGGCGCGCCGAAGACCGGCGATACCTTCAACATCACCCCCACCCCGGTCGGTTCGTCCGACAACAGCAATGCCCTGGCCCTGGCCAAGGTCGAGGACGCCAAGGCATTCAACGCCGGCACCATCACGTTGAACGGCGCACTGGGCGGGCTGACCACGCAGGTGGGCGCCGCCGCCCGTGCAGCGGAATATTCGCTGGATGCGCAGCAGGTGATCACCGACCAGGCACAGTCCGCGCGCGATTCGATTTCCGGGGTGAACCTGGATGAAGAAGCTGCCGACATGCTGCGCCTGCAACAGGCCTACCAGGCCGCCTCGCAGCTGATTTCCACTGCCGACACCATGTTCCAGACCATCCTGGGAGCTGTATCGCGATGAACAACCGCATTTCCACCGGGATGATGTTCAGCCAGTCCGTCTCGCTGATGTTGTCCAAGCAGGCCAAGATGAGTCACCTGGAACAGCAGCTGGCCACCGGCCAGCGCCTGGTGTCGGCCAAGGACGACCCGGTCGCCGCCGGCACCGCGGTCAGCCTGGACCGCGCCGTGGCCGAACTGGACCGCTTCAAATCCAACGCCGACGTGGTGCAGAACCGTCTGGGCCTGCAGGAAAACGCCCTGTCCGGCGCCAACGAACTGATGGCGCGCATTACCGAATTGACCCTGCAGGCCAACAACCCTGCCCTGTCGGCGGCCGACCTGAAGTCGATCGGCTCGGAGCTGCAGACGGTGTACGACAGCCTGCTGTCGCTGGCCAACACCACCGACGGCACGGGCCGCTACCTGTTCGGCGGCACCGACGATGCCGACGCGCCGTTCAAGCTGAGTAACGGTACGGTCAGCTACAACGGCGACCAGACCCAGCGCCAGGTGGAAGTGGCACCGGATACCTTCGTGAAGGATGCCCTGCCCGGCAGCGAGATTTTCCTGCGCATCCGCACCGGCGATGGCACCCTGGATGGTGCGGCTGCAGCCGGCAATACCGGCAATGGCGTGCTCACCACCTTTGGTTTGAATTCTTCTTCCGGCAATTGGAATGGCGGCAGCTATTCCTTGAACTTTACCGCTGCCGACCAGTACGAAGTGCTCGATTCCACCGGCACCGTGGTCGGCACCGGCACGTTCAAGGCCGGCGAGGACATCAGCTTCGAAGGCGTGTCGATGCGTATCGAAGGCGCGCCCGCGGCCGGCGACAGCTTCAGCATCGGCCCGTCGGGCACCCGCGATGTGTTTTCCACGGTGCAGGGCATGATCGATGCGCTCAACACCGCCGCCAACACCCCCGCCGAGGTGGCCAACCAGCAGAACGCACTGCAGTCGGGCATCCGCGATATCGCCCGCGCCGCCGAACAGTTCATCGACGCGCGCTCGGCCGGTGGTGCGCAGCTGAAGGCCATCGACGATGCCGCCGCCACCCGCGAATCCAACGCGGTCACCCTGAAAACCACGCTGTCGTCGATCCGCGACCTGGATTACGCCGAAGCCGTGGGCCAGTACCAGCTTGAACAGATCGCGCTGCAGGCCGCGCAGACGATCTTTACCCAGATGCAGCAGATGTCGCTGTTCAACGCGATCCGCTGAGCAGGCGCCTTCGTCGCGCGGCACTCCCCCGGGCCGCGCGACGAAGGCCGCTGAACCGCAGCCCGCCTGGGCTGCGGCACCCAACCACCGCCCTTCGGGACGGTGGCGTTGGCGTTTGTGCTAAAGACCGCCTTCCTGGCGCCGTTACTGGACCTTGCAAACGCGAAACACCTTCGCGTCGTGCATCGGTCGGCCACCTCGCGCCGGCCTTCGCCCACAGGAAGAGAAAAAATGGCACAAGTCATCAATACCAACGTGATGTCGCTGAACGCTCAGCGCAATCTGTCCACCAGCGGCAACAGCCTGGCGACCACGATCCAGCGCCTGTCCTCGGGCCTGCGCATCAACAGCGCCAAGGACGACGCCGCCGGCCTGGCGATCTCCGAGCGTTTCAGCACCCAGATCCGCGGTCTGGACGTTGCCGTGCGCAACGCCAACGACGGCATCTCGCTGGCCCAGACCGCCGAAGGCGCGATGGTTGAAATCGGCAACAACCTGCAGCGCATCCGTGAACTGTCGGTGCAGTCGGCCAATGCCACCAACTCCGACAGCGACCGCGAAGCACTGAACGGCGAAGTCAAGCAGCTGACCTCGGAAATCGACCGCGTTGCCCGCCAGACCAACTTCAACGGCACCAGCCTGCTGGACGGCACGTTCTCCGGCGCGCAGTTCCAGATCGGCGCGGATGCGGGCCAGACCATTGGCATCAACTCGATCGTCAATGCCCGCACCAGCTCGCTGGGTTCGGGTCTGTTCGCCGCAACCCAGACGAGCACTGCCGCAGTGGTGGCTGATGCTGCGGAGTCGGACGGCAAGATCACCGGCATGGAGATCAATGGCGTCGCCATCGCTGATGTGAGCTTCAAGGCCGGCGCAACAGCCAGCGACATCA